>CAJCID010000139.1 GCA_903970305.1 Rhodospirillales bacterium
CAGGCGCTGGGTGCCCCCGGCGCCCGGCAAGACCCCCAGTTTGACCTCGGGCTGCCCGAACCGGGCCGTCTCGGCGGCGATGATGATGTCGCACATCATGGCCAATTCGCACCCGCCACCCAATGCATAGCCGCCCACCGCAGCAATGACGGGCTTGCGGATCCGCCGCAGTGTCTCCCAGTTACGCGTGATGTACTCGCTGCGGTAGACATCCATGTAGGTCCAGTGGGCCATCGCTCCGATGTCGGCCCCTGCTGCGAATGCCTTCTCGCTGCCCGTGATGACCACGGTGCCGATCGCCTCGTCTGCATCGAACGCGAGCAGCGCCGCGCCGAGTTCATTCATGAGCGCATCGTTGAGCGCGTTCAACTGCTTGGGGCGATGCAGGGTGACCAGTCCCACTTTGCCGCGCACTTCGGTCAGAATATTTTCATAGGTCATCGTCGGGCCTCGCTGTGCCTTGCTCAGGGAAAGATCTCGCCTATCGGATTCTGCCACAGCGATGCGGCGGACCTCTTTCCCTTAACCCTGTGCGGCGCGGCGCGCCAAATCACCGCCTGGCTCGGTGCTTCGATGCTGATTTTCCGAAAGGAACTGGGTCATCTCGGCGGCCGAGACCGGGGCGCCGAAAAAGAAGCCCTGCCCGACTTCGCAGCCCGCGTGACGCAGATAACCGGCCTGTTCCTCGGTCTCGACGCCCTCGGCGACGACCTGATAGTTCAGCCGCCGGGCGATGGTGATGACCGCACTGACAATCGCATTGCTCTCATCGTCGTGAGGCAGGCCCTCGATGAAGGCCCGATCGAGCTTGATCTGGCTCACCACGAGTCGGCGCAGGTAGTTCAATGACGAGTATCCGACTCCGAAGTCGTCGATGGCGATCCGGATGCCGAGCCGCTTGAGTTCAGCCAGCACCCGCTCCGTAGTCTTGCTGTTCTCGATCAGGCTCTCCTCGGTCACTTCGAGGATCAGGTGACGGGCCGCCATGCCGCTGCGCATCAAGGCACCGGCGATGATTGCGGGCAGGTGACGGTCGTGGAACTGACGACCGGTGACGTTTACCGAGACGGGAAACGAGCCCAATCCAGCCTCCTGCCAGGCGACGTTTTGCTCACAGACCTCGGTGATGGCCCACTTGGTGATCGTGTCAATGAGCCCGTTGTGCCGTGCAGCGGCCATGAAGGTATTGGGCAGAAGCAAGCCCCGTTCTGGATGCTCCCAGCGCAGGAGGGCCTCAAGGCCGATCAAGGCTCCCGTCTCGAGGTCGATCTGGGGTTGATAGAACATGCTGAATTGCTCGTAGCGGAGCGCTTCGCGAATCTCGGAGTCGAGTTCCCTCTGAAGCTTCAACCTCTGCGCGAGCCGCGGATTGAACAGGAAATACTGGTTGCGACCCGCCTCCTTGGCCTGGTACATCGCGATATCGGCGTTCGCGAGGAGCGCCTCCGAATCGGCAGCATCTTCCGGATAGACTGCAATACCAATGCTGGCCCCGACGGTCTGGTCGATATCGGCAAGCAACTGCTCGGCGCTCAGCCGGTCGACGATGGTCTGCGCGAGGGCCTCGACAGGGAGCGCCTGTGCGTCCTCGAGAATGATCAGGAACTCATCGCCGCCCATGCGCGCAACGAGCCCCTTGCCCGCGGCACACTCGAGGAGTACCCGGGCCACTTGGGCGAGCAGGACATCGCCCCGTCCATGCCCGAAGGTGTCGTTGATCTCCTTGAATTCATCCAGATCGATCAAGAGCAGGGCGACACGGTGCCCGGTGCACTTGGCCCGCTCGATCGCCCCGCGCAAGGCGCTTTCAGCCCGGCTGCGGTTGGCCAGACCCGTCAGCCCGTCGTGCAGCGCCATGAACTCGGTCTGCAGAGCTGCATTGGCCCTCTCTGCACTCTCGAGCGCGAGCGCCACGAGGAGCGAAAGACCGGCTGCGAAACTGATCTCGTCAGGCTCCCAGACCCGCCGGCCACCCGAATATTCGAGACTCATCACGCCCAACATCTGTCCTGAGCGCACCACCGGAAAATCCATCATCGCGCCCACATTGGCTTCCATGAGCCGCTGGACGTGGCTGGCCGATACCGCGTGATGGTCCCAGATATCGTTCACGACAATCGGCCGATGCGTCTGAAGCTCCCGGTAATAGAGGGGAAAGGTCGACTCCAGGACCTGCTCGCCCTTCGAATCCTTGACCCAACCTTGATCCGAGCGCAGGTGAGTGCGCTCGCAGTCAAAGCGATTGTGCGGCGGATGAAAGCGCCAAAAACTCGCGCTATGGATTTTCAGTTCGGCCGCGGCTGTCGCAAGGATCCGATCGATCTGCGCCGAACTGTCCAGATCCTCCGAGGTGGCCAGCTGAAAGAGCGCCTCGCGCTGGCGCGCCGCGCACGAGAGTCGATCCTCTCGCAGCCGCTGGGCGAGGACCTCCTGGGTGATGTCGCGGGCATTGATCACGATCCCGGCGATGCGGGCGATATCGAGGCAGTTGCGCTGGCGACAGCTCAGAACCCGATAGCTGCCATCCCGATGCCGTACGCGAACCTGAAGGCTGTCAGCCTGGGCCATCGCGTCGCCCGCCACGACCCGATCAAGCATCGCGCGTCCTGCGAGCTCCTCTTCCGGATGTAGGTAGGCCAGAACACTTTCGCCCAGCACTTCAGTGGCGCGATACCCCAGCACGGTCTCGACCGAGGGGCTTGCATAGCTCAAGGACAGGTCGCGATCGAGCACGAACGTCAGATCCCATTGATAGGTCGAAAGGGCCCGGTAGTACTCCTCGATCTCGCGCAATTCCCGGCGCAACCCCCGCTCCGAAGTGATGTCGCGCACTTGCCAGACGGCGTCAGGACCCGCGTCGCTGTCCGAGACCATCAGATTGACCACGATCTCACCCATGAAGGTCGATCCATCGCCGCGGGTTAATAAATGTTCAAGGCAGGCCGAGCCCAGATGCATCGCACCTTCAAGCGCACGCTCGAAGCGCTCGGCGCTGCGTCCGCCGGGAAAGATCGACGCGAGTGTCGGCGCCCCGGATGAGTGCGGCGAGCTGCCGAAAAGTGCCTGCCAGTTCGGATTGGTCTGCAGAATCCTGCGAGCACGCACAGTGGCCACCGCCACGCTCGGATGGGCCATGAGGGCGGCGAGAACCCGGGCGGTCGTGAACGGACCCGTCGCGAGGAAGTCGGTTCTCTCGATGTCTGCCAAGTTGATCGATCCAGAAACGGTGAAGGTTGGTGGTCGTGCCAAGCCTTACTGTTGCTCGATCTGAGAGTATTTCACAGACCTGCCGCCGGGCCTATACAAAACGGCCAAAATGAGCCTGGATCGATCGCCCAGGCCACAACTTCGTGAAAGACCGGCGCGCAAGTGGGATTGGGCCTGTGCACCCCCGTGTTCGCCGAAGCCGCTAAACTGTGTCGCACCGATCTTTCGGGTCGAGTTTCTTGATGGAGGACACCCCGATGTTCAAAGCGCTGCAGCTAAGCCGTAAGGATGATCAGTTCGCCGCTAAGCTGGTGGAACTCGAGGAAGCCGAACTGCCTCTGGTCCAGGAAAATCCGGTCACTCTCGCCGTCGAATTCTCGACAGTCAACTACAAGGACGCGCTGGCGCTGACCAATCGTTCGCCGGTGGTGCGCAAATGGCCGATGGTGCCTGGCATTGACGGCGCGGGCACGGTCGCGGCGAGTGCACACCCGGGATTCGTGCTGGGGGCCAAGGTGATCCTGAATGGATGGGGCGTAGGCGAATCGCACTGGGGCTGTCTCGCGCAGCGGGCGCGGCTATCGGGCGACTGGCTCGTCGCCTTGCCCCAGGGCCTTTCGACGCGCCAGGCAATGGCGATCGGAACGGCCGGCTACACCGCCATGCTCTCTGTGCTTGCTCTCGAGCGTGAGGGTGTCAGTCCCGGCGCAGGCGAAGTTCTCGTCACCGGTGCCTCAGGAGGCGTGGGCAGCGTCGCCATCACCTTGCTCGCCAGACTGGGCTTTCAAGTGTGCGCCTCGACCGGAAAACTCGGTGAAACGGACTACCTGAAGGAACTAGGCGCTCATGCAGTGATCGATCGCGCGACCTTGTCGGCACCCGGTCGCCCCCTCCAGAAGGAACGCTTCGCAGCCGTGGTCGATTCGGTCGGTTCGCACACCCTGGTCAATGCGTGTGCGCAGACGCGCTATGGAGGCACGGTGGCCGCCTGCGGGCTGGCCCAAGGCATGGACTTTCCCGGGAGTGTCGCACCATTCATCCTGCGCGGCGTCAAGCTCATCGGCATCGACAGCGTCATGGCGCCATTCGAGCAGCGCGCGCGGGCCTGGGCGCGGCTTGCGAGCGATCTCGACCTGGGCAAGCTCGCTCTCATCACACGCGGCATCGCTCTCGAGGAGGCCCTCGAGGTCGCGCCGGCACTGCTGGACGGCCAGATTCGGGGCAGGGTCGTCGTCGACGTGAACGCCTAATGGTACCGGTCCAAAGCAGTGATTCGGCCTGAGTTAGACGGGGTCGTCGGTCTTCTTCTGGCGGCAGGCCGGGGTACCCGTTTCGATTCGAGCGGCCGGCGCAACAAGCTTCTCGCGCCCTTGCCGGACGGTCGCACCGTGCTGCGTGCGTCTGCCACGGCCTTGTGCGATTGCCTACCCCAGGTGGTCGTGGTGGTTCGCGAAGACTCGCAAGACCAGGTCGACGCCCTCATTGGGTTGCCGGTCCAAATCGTAGAGAATCGGCGCGCTGCGCTGGGAATGGGTACCTCTATCGCAGCGGGCGTCGCCGCGACGCCCGCTGCGCGGGGTTGGCTCGTGGCGCTGGCTGACATGCCCTATCTGGCGAGCGAGACGATAGCCGCCGTGGCCTTAAGGGTCGCGCAAGACAACCGTGCGATCGTCGCCCCGACGCTCAATGGGCAGCGCGGGCATCCCGTGGGATTCGGGAGCATCTTTGGGCCGGCTCTGATGGGGCTCCTCGGGGACCAGGGACCCCGTGCTCTCTTCGAGGTGCATCCGGTCAGCCTTCTGCCCATACTGGATTCAGGTATTCTGCGCGACATCGATACTCCCGGCGACCTTGAGCCAGACGCATGAAGAAAAAGTCCCGCATGGCGCCGTCAGACGGTGCAACCCTGCACTACCGGATCGAGCCGGTTCTTCCCAAAGCGCACCTGTTCGAAATCACGCTTGAGATCACGCATCCAGATCCGCAGGGCCAGAAGCTTGCCCTGCCCGTCTGGATCCCCGGCAGCTATCTGGTGCGCGAATTCTCAAGGCACATCGTTGAGATCGGCGCGCATGAGAGCGCGCGCAAGAGGCCGATTGAACTGGAGAAGCTCGATAAGAACACCTGGCAGGCACCCCCGGCCAGCGGCACTCTGGTCGTCGTCTACAAGGTCTATGCCTGGGACCTTTCGGTACGAGCGGCCCACCTCGACGAGACTCACGGGTTTTTCAATGGCACGAGCGTTTTTTTGCGAGTAGTGGGTCAGGAACACCTGCGTCACGAGGTCACCTTGGCCCCACCGCCGGGCAAGTCGTACCAGGGTTGGCGCGTTGCCACAACGCTCGCCGAGCTCGATGCCAAGCGCTACGGCTTCGGGCGCTATTGGGCGCCCAGTTACGACGCCCTGGTCGACCATCCGGTCGAGTTGGGTTCGTTCCAGCTCCTCTCCTTCAAGGCCTCTGGAGTGCCGCATGAACTCGCCATCACGGGCCGTGTGCCCAATCTGGACGTTGAGCGCGTGCGCCGCGACGTGAAGGCGATCTGCGAAGAGCAGATCCGACTTTTCGAACCGCAAACGAGCGCAGCACCCTTTCAGCGCTACGTCTTCCTCCTGACCGTTCTCGGTGAGGGCTATGGCGGACTCGAGCACCGCGATTCGACGGCACTGATCTGTGCGCGTGACGCGCTCCCCGCTCTGAACGGACGCGATCCGGGTGATTCCTACGCGAGTTTTCTCGGGCTCGTTAGCCACGAATACTTTCACAGCTGGAACGTCAAACGAATCAAACCTCAGCGCTTTGCCCCGTATGACTTCGATCAGGAGAACTACACCTCTCTGCTTTGGATCTTTGAAGGATTCACAAGCTATTACGACGATCTGATCCTGGTGCGTACTCAGCTCTTGCCCGTGGAGCGCTATCTGCAGACCCTCGCCAAGACCATTGCCGAGGTCCAGAACGCGTCGGGACGATTGAAGCAAAGTGTCTCCGAGAGTTCATTTGACGCATGGATCAAGTATTACCGACAGGACGAAAACTCGCCTAACGCGATCGTGAGTTACTACAAGAAGGGTTCACTGATTGCACTCGGACTGGACCTGACGATCCGCGCTGCGAGTGCTGGCAAGCGCAGTCTTGATGACGTGATGCGCCACTTGTGGAGGCGCTATGGACAGGACTTCTATCCCCAAAATGTCCGGGGACTCGGGGAGGATGAATTTGTCCAGCTTGTGCTCGACAGTACTGGCGTTGACGTGACCCGCGAAGTCCGTCAATGGGCCTATGGAACGACTGATGTGCCGCTCGAGGCACTTTTCAAACCCTTCGGAGTCGCGATGAACCCTGGGGCCCCTGGCAACGGGGGCAGGGGCGCCACCAAGTCCACCCGACCTTCTCTTGGCGCACGCGTGACCAGCGAAGGGGGTCTCGCGCGCTTGGCTACGGTCTCTGACGGCGGCCCCGCGCAAGTGGCGGGCCTCTCGGCGGGAGACGTGCTGATCGCGCTCGATG
>CAJCID010000140.1 GCA_903970305.1 Rhodospirillales bacterium
TCTCGGCGCCGTCGAGCGTGCGCAGCGACAGTTCAGCGGCTTCCTGGGTCGTTTCTTCAACTTGCACTTCGGTCTGGATTGCAGTGTTCATGGTCATGTCCCTTGGGTGAAGGAGGAATCGATTAGTAATCGGCGGCGCAGTAGCCACCACCAACCAGGATCATCTCGGCGCCGTCGAGCGTGCGCAGCGACAGTTCAGCGGCTTCCTGGGTCGTTTCTTCGACTTGCACTTCGGTCTGGATCATGGCGTTCATGGGGGTATTCCTCCTGAGGGGGTTAACGAATGGGTCGGTAAGCAGGTCAAGCGGATCAGTAATCGGCGGCGCAGTAGCCGCCGCCGACGTGGATCATCTCTGCACCATCCAGGGTGCGCAGCGTCAGCTCGGGGGCTTCCTGAATCACTTCCTCGACTTGCACTTCGGGTTGGACGGCAGAGTTCATGGACGATCCTTTTTGGGGTGGTAAGTGTTAAACAGCGTCAATGGAAAGCGATTCGGGGGCGTAGCGCCCGACTTCTAAGGGACCGCGCCGCACGCGCGATCGACAGTTTCGTTGCAGCAAATGCACACTCGCCCCTGCTTTTCAGCAACTTGTTCACTCGGCTTGCGTTAGGTAGTAGATTGCTGGTCTTGCGCACGAAAAGGCGCAAGGGTCGACCACTTAGGGGTTCGCGGGAGCTATGGGGAAGGCTTCGCATCAGCGTTCTCGACTGAGTGATCCCTGAAAATGTAAAAAGCTGTCCCAACACTGTCAATTTCAGCGTAGATACAACAGCAGAGTACCGTAAGTCCGAGAAAAAGGGAACTTTTCTATGAGCATTCGAGTCGGGAGCTCCGCATTGTTGGGCAGATCCGTCCAGGATCTGGTGGAACTCATTGATTCTGTTGATGAAAAGTCTGGCGAGGAGACCATCGAGGCGTTGCTTTCTTACGGCACGGAGGCGATGAAATCCTTCAGTTCCGAGAAGAAGGCGCTGGTCGATCACGTCTCTGGCGTGATGATGGCCGTGCGGTCGGAGTACTGCCTCGAAAAGCGCGTGCAGTTCCTGTGCGCCTGCTGTTTCTATTACGACCGGATCGGTTCGAGCTACCAGGGGATTGACCGGGGCGAGGCCGCGCGCGCGCTGGCCGCGAGCCATCACCTGCCAAACCTCGAGCGCCGGGCCTGCAACAGCCTTGCGATCGCTTATGTAGGATTTTCCGATTTTGAGTTGGCCTGCCAGCGCCTTGAGCAGTCGATCGGGCTTGCCGCTGGGTTGAAGGACCCCTTTCTCGTGTGCAATGCGTTAAGCCAGACCACGCTTTTGCTCAAGGAGATGGGGCTGTATCGTGAGGCGATGCAGGTGGCCGACAAATGCCTGGCCTTCGAGATCGATACGGATCCGGCCAAACATGTCCAGTTCAACGCTGCCGGCAACGGCCTGTTTTGCGCCCATCGCCTGGGCGATGAAGCCGCCGGCCTGCGCTATATGCGCATTGGCACCGAACTGATCGACAACCCGGCAATCGATCCGACCTCGCGGTTAAGCTTCGAGTATTTCCGGGTGCTCTATCTGCTCGCGCATCGCGACTTCGAGACGGCCGAGATGCTGGTGACGGCTGCGCGCAAGCAGATGGCGGGCCTGAAGAACCCTCGCGTCGAGATTCTTCTCGACCTGAGCGAGGCCCTGTGCGACTGGGAAAGCGGCGACTCGGCCCGTAAGGCTGTCGCGCGCACGAAGAAGCTGCGCGAGCTCTACCACCGCAGCAAGGAACTTCACCTGCAGCACGACGAGGTCTTGCGGGTGCTGACCCAGGTCTACGGCAATTCGATCAGTCCAGACGATGCCGAGCGAGGCATTGCCTACGCCAAGGAGTTGGTCGAGTACGTGACCAGCATCAAGCGCGCCAAGTTCTTCCGGCAGCTGACCAATCGAGGTGTGGAGGTCGACAGCAACAGTTCACTGGCCGCAGAAGAGATCGATCCGCTGCGCGCGGCCAAGCGCTGGCTGGGTCTGCCTGGCGCCGCCACCTTCGAGCCGATCGTCGCCATCGATCAGCCTGTCATCGAGAAACACGACGAACTGTTCGCAGTCCACGACGATCTGGCGCGCATGCGCACTGCAGCTTTGCGTAATTCGATGCGTACGGTGGCGTATGACACCGCCGAGAACTGGGCGCTGGCCGCCGAATTCTTCGACGATGAGACCGGTCAGCACTGCTTTCGGGTGGGGTACCTGTCGGGCATGCTTGCGCGCGAGATTGGGATGGACGAGGAATTCTGCCTGCGCATTGAACATGCCGCGCGGCTGCACGATATCGGCAAGATCGGCATCAACGAACTGATCCTGCTCAAACCGGGACCTTTGGATCCCACCGAGCTCATGGCCATGCGCGCCCACGCCGAGGTCGGAGCCTACCTCTTGCAAGGCACCAAGGATCCAACGCTCGAGATGGCCGCCGTCATCGCCCAATACCATCACGAATGGTGGAACGGTACCGGCTATCCCAAGCGCCTGACCCGTCACCACATTCCGCTGCCCGCGCGCATCTGCGCCCTGGCGGATGTCTACGATGCCTTGACGAGCCGCAGGCCCTACAAGCCAGCCTGGTCGCACCGCACGGCCGTCGAGCAGATGGTCGCCGAAAGCGACGTCCACTTCGATCCCGATTTCATCTCCCCGTTCCTGCGGGTGCTCGAGAAATACGTCAGCACGCGTGATTCGGGACGCTTCGCCGAGATTCAGGGCTACGAGATGCGCCGCAACGGTCTACTCATCTCCCGCCGCAAGCTCATGGCTGCGGTCAACTCGCCCCTCTAGAGTCAGCCGCGCCATGGTTGTTCGCGGCCCCAAAGAGGGGGCCCGTGTGCGGGCGTCTATCGGCCAGCCACGCTGCGCGCGTTGATTCGGTGCAGTAACTCGTCCAGATAGTGCTCAAGAAGAGCGCTCGCATCTTCGCGGAACATCCGGATGCGCCCCGTGTGGTTCAACAGCAGAAGGCCCACGATCTGAGCCAATAACGCCGTCATCTCCCGTTGTGCCTCTCCAGCGTTCAGCCCGAGCCGAACGAGGCCCTCGCGCGTCGGCGCAAGAGCTGCCAAGAGGCGCGCGTTGAGGGCCTCGTTCAAGCCCGGCGTCAATCCGCGCGGCTGCATGCCGTGAAAGAGGTAGAACCCGAGATCAAGGTCCCGCGGATTGGCGCGATAGAATTCGAAAAAGGCGCGCGCCTTCGCACGCACGTAGTCGTCCCATCGCGGGGTGTTCTGTTTCCCGTGCGCCGCCTCATTTCCCCCGTTTGCCACCGCCTCGTTGAGCCGCTCGAGCGATTCGTCCAGGAGCGCCCCATAGACCTCTTCTTTGCTTTCGAAGTAGCTGTAGATCGCTCCAGGCGAGTAGCCCGCGCGCTTGGCGATCTCGCGCAGACTCGCACCCTCAAGGCCCAACTCCAGGAAGGTCTGGCGGGCCGCGGCGAGAACCAGCGCCCGGCGCAGGTCGGCGACCGCTTTCTGCCTCATGCCCCGGGCTTGTCCGGGGCTCGACCGCGTTGCGAGTTCGTGATCTGCGAGCACTTTGCGAGGTCTTGCCATGTTCGAATTATATCCTTGACCATATTTTTGAACAGTGTTCAAATTCAGTCGGTATACCCCAGGAGAATGCGATGAATGCGGCCCTTCCTTCCACCACGGGTTTCATGAGTTCAGCCGACTACCGCGAGTCGCTGCGTCGCTATCGCCCGCGGGTCTTCGTCGATGGCCGTAGCGTCGAATCCGTGGCCGATGAACCCGCGTTTCAACCCGGCATCAATGCGCTGGGCGTCTCCTACGACTTCGCCTTGGACCCGGCACGGGCGCCCTGGATGACCGCCTTCCAGACGAGCCGCGGCAAGACGGTGAACCGGATGCTGCACGTCAATGAAGCCGCAGGCGATCTTTTGAACAAGCTTGAGGCGGTCAGGCTTCTGTGCCAGGAGACGGGCTGCGCGCAGCGCTATCTCGCCCATGACGCCCTGAATGCCCTGGCCCAGGTCACAGCACGCATCGACGACGCGCTTGGCAGCACCGAACACCGCGCGCGCTTTGCAGCCTACCTCGAACACGTTCAGGACGGCGATCTGTCCTTGGGCATCGCGATGACCGACGCCAAGGGTGATCGCTCAAAGCGGCCCCACCAACAGGCCAATCCCGACACCTATGTTCATATCGTCGAACAAAACGCACAGGGGGTGGTGATCTCGGGCACCAAAGCGATCGTCACGGGCGCGCCTTACATGCACGAACTCCTCGTCATGCCCTGCCGCAGCATGACCGCGGCGGACCAGGAATTTGCCATCTGCTGCGCAGTCCCGATCGATGCCCAGGGCCTCACCATCGTGGCGCGTGCGGCAGGCCGCCCCGGAGAGAAGGTCGAACATGGCGCAGCGCTGTTTTCAAGACGCTATGGACAGTCCACGGGCGTGGTCATCTTTGACCGGGTCACCGTACCCTGGGAGCGCGTCTTCTATGCGGGCCAGTGGGAGCACTCAAGCGTATTGACCTATAGCTATGCGACCCACCATCGCCATAGTTGCATCGGCGCGCGCGCAGGTTTTGGCGACTTGCTGATCGGAGCCGGCGCCTTGATGTGCGAGGCCAATGGCTTCGATCCGACCGAGCACTCCAATCTGCGCGAGCCCATGGTCGAACTCATCAAGATCACCGAGGGGTTCTTTGCCTGCGGGGTCGCCGCGAGCGTCTACGCTACCGAAGACGCCTACAGTGGCAGCTTCATGCCCGACCCGGTGTTCGCAAACATCGGCAAACTGCTCTTGGCGACCCAGATCTACGACATGCACCGTCTTGCCCACGAGGTTTCAGGAGGGCTGATCGTCGCGCTGCCCGGGCCCGACGAGGATCACAATCCGGCCACCGCCGCAACGCTCGCCGAGGTCTTGCGTGCCAATCCGAATGTGCCCTACGACAAGCGTATCGAGGTCGCGCGCTTCGTCGAGGATCTGACCGCCTCCTACCAGGGAGGCTGGTATTCGGTCATCAGCCTGCACGGCGGCGGATCGCCGGCTGCCATGAAGCAGGAGATCTGGCGCAACTATCCCCTGGGTGACAAGGTTGATCTGGTCGAGCGCCTGCTCGATCGGGGTGTGCTCGAGGATCCGAGGCGGGCCATCACCCAAAACCGACAGCCCGGACGCTGTTGCGACACCGGCTGCACCCAACCTGGCCAGGCCGTGATGGTCGCCCTTCCCGAGAGTCCCAAGAAACTCGCTTAGAGAGCGGCGCGGGCCGGTCGGCCCACAGTCCGCTTGCAAAGGTGTTTTCCATGGATCGCGTTGTCTTGCCGACCGAGCGATCGGATACTTATCGATCCGCCTTTGGCTCGCCCGGAAAGCGCACCATGCCCACCATCGAAGAGAATCGGTTCGTCACGCTCATCAACGTCTTCGAAGTCGAGCCAGAAAAAATCGACTCGCTGATTGCGCTCCTACGCGAGATCACCGAGTCGACCATGTGCCATCTGCCAGGTTTCGTGTCGACGAGCGTCCATCGCGGCGTCGATGGTCAGACGGTTGCGAACTACGCCCAATGGGCCAATCAGCGCGACTTCGAGGCCATGTTTCGCGTGCCGGCCGTGCGCGAGCACTTCGATCAGATCGGCGCGATCGCCAAGTCGATCACTCCGCATCTGTATGCCGTGGACTACGTATTTCCGGTCTAGTGATGGGCCGGCAGTGACCGGATGAATTCAAGAAGCAGTTGATTGAAGTCGTCGCCCCGCTCGAGATTGGGCAGGTGTGCCGTGCCGGACATCAACTGGGACCGTGCGTGGGGAATCGTCTCTGCCAGAAGACGAGAACGCTCCTGCAGATCAGGGAAATCCAGATCGCCCCAGACGATGAGCGTCGGAACGGCGATCTCACCGATGCGCTCGATGGCCGGGTCGGGTTGCTGCGCTTGACCCGGGGTCGGAGCAGCCAGCGCGCGGCGGTTCATATCGAGAAAGAGCTCCCTCACCTCGCCCTGGATGCGGCCGGGCTCCGCCAGCGCGCCATCGAGCCAAAACTCCGCTTCGAGCGCGTTGACCCGCTCGAGGTCCCTGCGCATCTCGGCCGCCTCGAGTTCGATCAGGCGCTCGGACAGTTCTGATGGAGGATCGCCGCGCTCGGCTCCGCTGACGCTAGGCGCGACCAGCACCAGGGCCCGGACCCACTCGGGATGAACGAACTCCATGTCGATCGCAATGCCACCCCCACGGGATGAGCCGACCAGGACCGCCGCGCGGCCGCCGGCGAGACTGCGCAAGACCGCGAGCAGATCATTGGTCTCCGAATAAGTTTCGGGCACGGTCAGCGTGTCGCCAGAGCCGCGACGATCGTAGGAGATCGTGCGATACAGCGGTGCCAGCGCAGCGCACTGCGCGCCCCACATGCGGCGATCGGCCACGCTTGCATGGAGAAACACCACCGGTTCACCCTGTCCGGTGCATTCGGCGGCAAGCGATGCACGACCCGAACTGATCCACTGGATTTTGCCCACAATGAAAGAATACCCGAGTTTGGGCGCCTGGCGGGCGGCCCAACCCCGCCCGCGTTGCACAGGCAGAAAGGTCCATCGGCCGCCACTGGTGACCTTTAGCGGGAAGGGGCGGACAGGCTCTTGCCGACGACGAGCTCGGCGTAGCCCGTCTGGGCATCGGCCACGCGTGAGAAGGTCCAGCCATCGAGCAGGCAGACCAGGACCTCAGCGGTGGTACGCACGAGGCTTCCGTACGCTACGTGACCCCCTACTACCTCACCCTTTTGGTTAGAGAGGGCAGCGTGCAGGTGCGATGCGCCTGGGGCGATCGAGCCCGAGAGCGTCAAGAGTTCCCAGTCCGCAGGAAGCTCCACGGGATCGGATGCGCCAGCGAGCCGGATCTTCGCCGGCCGAAGGCTTCCGATGCCGGCCAGAACGAAGGCCGCTTGAGAGCCCTCGCGGGCCAGCACGTCCTCGAGCGCACGGCGCAAGTCTTCGTCGGGCGCGAGGCGAACAGGCAGGGTTCTCATCGTTTTGACCGGCCGGGCCGAGAAGATCGGAGAGGGCTTAACCCATCGGGCTCACACCGAAGAGCCAGAGGTGGGCGAAGCGAGCGAAGAGAAACCAAACGAGCGCGCCGATCACGACCGCAAGCACATCCCTTTGGATGCCCACCGCGGGATAACGCGTTCCTGCAGCACGATCGCGGCGCCTTGCGATCGCAAAATAGGCAACCGCCCAGACCAGGAAGGAACCAAAGAGGACCACGTCGGCAAGTGAGCCGTTGGCGGCGAGGTGCCCAAGCGCCCATGTCTTGGTTCCCGCGACCATCGGGTGACCCACGAGGGCTTTGATACGGGTGCCAGGCACATAGGCCGCAGCCAGAAGGATGAAAGCGATGAGCACCAGGAGCGCCGCGACATGGTGGGTCCACACGGGAGGGACCCAGAGAAGGATCGTATCGCGGCGGGCGAGTCCGAAGCCCCAGACCAAGAGCACGAACCCCAATACCGAAGCGATCGTGTAGAAGAGCTTCCAGCGCCCGTCGCCAAGGCGAGCCACCTGGGCATTGCGCCACTCCGGGGAGAACAACCGGATCGAGTGGGTGCCGAGAAAGATCACCAGGCCCAGAATCAACACCGTCATCATGAACCCTCATGAGAATGGGGTAGCGACGCAAATCCACCCCGGGTTCCGACCGGCTTCCCGCTGTGCGCCGCAGGCCAACGCCGACGCCATCTTAACCGAGGACCCGCTCGGGGAGGGGCACCTACGCCGCGGGGGCGCTGCCACAGTAGGGCAAGCCCTGCGGCGTGGGCACGCCAAAGAGCTGCGAAAAAGTCCGCTCCGCCCGATCTTTGCCGGCATCCTTGCCGGTATCTTTGGCGTCTTCTTCCCATCTCACCGGCTGGGAAACGGCCCGGGCCGCCATAATCGGGGTCCGCTTCGGAAGGAGAGCCCGTATGACCCTATTGCGTCCCCTGCGCCTTGCTGCTTTCTCCCTGCTCATTTCACTCTGGGCATCGCCCGTCTATGCGGTGGACTTCCCTGCGGCGCTTGAGGGCACCCCCTGCTGCGGACCGATCACTCCGAGGGGCGCAGCACTTGCGCAGTTTCTGGATGGACTCGATGTCGAGTCGCTCTGGTTGGCCCACGAACACGTCGACTGGGAAAGCGGGAAGCCGGACCAGGCTGCCGACTATGAGGGTCCTGGGCGCGCCACCCACTGCAGCGCGTTCGCAGCTGCCGTTGGCGAGCGTCTCGGGGTCTATATGCTGCGTCCTCCAGAACATGGGCAGATCCTCCTCGCCACGGCCCAGACGAAGTGGTTCGCGTCCGATGAGGCAAGGCGCCAGGGATGGCGCGCGGTCGCCGGGCCGATGGAGGCACAAGAGCTCGCCAACCAGGGACAACTCGTCGTCATCGTCTACGCCAGTCCGCAACCTCGCAAACCCGGTCACATCGTGATCGTGCGTCCGTCGCTCAAGACTCGAGTTGCGCTCGATCGGGACGGTCCCGAGATCATCCAGGCGGGCACGCACAATCACACCGACTGGATTGCGCGCAAGGCCTTTGCCGAGCATCCTGGCGCATGGCCCGATGGGGTGCTCTATTTCGCGCACCCGATCGCCGCGCACACCGATTAGGAAATCCGGGAACTGCGCGTCACTCACGCAGCTCTCAAAAGCGTACCGATGCGGAGAACATGGCATAGTCCTCATCGACTCCATGGGCCGCGCGGATGAAGGGCCCGACGGCGAAGTGCACCAGGGACGATTTGAGTGCGAGGTAGGGGTTGATCCGCCAGGTCGCATAGAGCTGCTGCTCGATGCCGATGAAGGCCTGGTTCGATCCCGTGCCGGCCGGGATCAGGGGTATGAGGGGACCGACGTAGAGTGCGTCGCGGGTCGTCTGGCGCCACAGTGCTTCGACTTCATAGCTGATGGCGACCTTCGCCTCGGGGTTGACGGTCGCCAAGGCTCCGGCCTCAACCAGGTTGGTCGCAGCTTCGATGGTCGCCTCAGTGGAGTAGGCGAGATTGGGGTAGAGCGGATTAAAGCCCGAGAAGGTGCCCTCGCTCGGATTGCGGTTGCCTGAGAGGGCATCGAGCTTGATCCCGAATCTTGGAGTCCAGGGTACTGCGCGCAAGGTCCAACCGAACTCACTATGGAGGGCAAGCGCACTCACGTCTCGATTGGCGAACTCACCCGTCTGTGCCATCAATTCAGCGACCATGTCGAACGCGCCCGAGTTGCCGTAGACCCGGGAGCCGAAGGTGGAACGGCGGTCGAAGCCGCTCGCATGGCCCAGACGCAGGTTGTCGTCGACGCTGCCAAAGTAGTAGGCATCGAGCGAAAATGGTGCAAGGGCCTGCGGCTTGCCGCTCAGATAAAGGCCCCAGAGCGCCTCTTCTTTGCTCGTCGTATCGTCCCAATAGCCGGGCAGATCCGTGACCGGTCGCACACCAAAGAGGTCAACACGCCAGGCACCGGCGGTCCAGAAAACGCGCACTCCGTCCCAATCCTGGCGGATGTTGGGCCCATCGCGCACGCCCACAAGCAGCCCTTCGCCAAACGAAATCTCCTGCCGGCCCACACGCAGCGTCGCCTCGCCGCCGCCCAGCGGCAGGTTCCAGTCGGCAAAGGCCTGCTGCACATCGCCCCGGTCGATATCGGTCGGCAGTGGTCCGGGTTCCCGTCCGTATTGAGTGTGGTTGCCGAGTTCGACGAACAGGCGAAACTGCGCGTAGCGCAGGCTCGCGTTCAAGAGCAGCCGATGCATGTGGGCGGTGTAACTTTTGACATGCTCGAGTCCGAACTCGGGATGATCGTAGGCCTCGAATTTCTCCCGGTCATCTGCCCCGAACGACAAGGCGTTGTCGGGATCATCGCCCAAGGGGATGAATTTCAGGCCAGCGAAAGGCAGGGCTTCGGTCGAACCGGCGCCCTCGGCCTGTGCAAGGCTCGCCGGATCGTCGTCATAGCGAAAAAAGCCGAATGAGTCGGCCCGTGCAGAAGCCGAGGCAAGCAACAAGACCATTACGACAACCAAGCGCAGCACGTCCTTCTCCCCAATCAGGTCAATCGCTCACCCATCCACTGGCGAGGGCGCAACAGGCCAGCCCAGTCAGCGCGGCCGGAGACACGACCAGTCCGGCCATCGAAGAACTGGTGGCAAGACCAATGCATCCAGGGCAGCGAGCGCGCCCCTGCCCAAGGGCAGATTGCTTCTTTCCCAGCGCATGCGCCTGCCGCCGCGATCACGTGGTCATCGACACTCGCCGACCGAGGACAGATCCGCTTCGGCTTGGTGCCCGACGTGGTCCTTGACTTGGCCCTCGACCTGGTCCTTGACTCGGCCCACGACACGGCCCGCGGTGATTCGTGCCGCCCGTTCAAAGTGGCTCAGTCTCGAAGCTTTTGGCATTCAGAGAAAGAGCCAAATCTGGAATTCACTCTTTCAATTCATCCTGTAGGATGAGGAGCCATGGACCAACTACGAGACCTGTCGCTATTTGTCGAGATCGCCCGAGCGAAGAGCTTCAAGAAGGCGGCCGAGCATCTGGATATGCCTGTATCAACAGTCTCGCGCCGGATCACGGATCTCGAGGCACGGCTGGGTATCCAGCTCTTGAACCGCACGACGCGCCAAGTCGAACTGACCAACGCGGGTCATGCCTTCTTCCTGCGCTGCGAGGCGATCGTCGAGGCCGCGCAAGCCGCGATCAGCGCGACCTTGGACGAGAGCCGGCAGGTCAGAGGTCCGCTGCATATCTCGCTTCCGGTCGACTTCGGCGTCGCCGTCGTGCTGCCATTGCTCGTGGAGTTCGGCCAAACCCATACGGACGTCACCTTCGATCTGCACTTCGCCTCGGAACGGGTCGATCTGATTGCGGAGCACTTCGATCTCGCCCTACGCTTTGGCGCGCTGCCCGATTCGAACTTGACCGCGCGGCGCATCGCAGTCGTTCGCCGGGGCCTGTTCGCCTCGCCCGAATATCTCGAGTCGGCAGGCGAACTCTTGGCCCCGACCCAGTTGGGCGAGCATCGCTGCATCGTGATGCCCGATGCCATCGGCCGCACGAGCTGGAGTCTGCATCGGGCCGAAGAGGCCCTGGAAGTGGCCGTACACGGACGCTATGTGGTCAACAACGTCGGTGCACTGCGCGGCCTCGCCGTGCTGGGGCACGGGATCGCCTGCCTGGATCTGATCTTTGCCGATGAGCACCTGCAAAGGGGCCTACTTGCCCGCGCCCTTACCGAATGGAGCGCCAGGCCCGTGGATCTCTATGCCGTCTCGACCAGCCGGCGATCCTCGATCGGGGCGCGCATGCTGGTCGACTTTCTCGCCGAAAGATTGACCCACTGTTGAACAGGGACCGCTGGTCGAGATTCACTTTTCCATTTAACAAGCTTTAATTCGCCAGGTAGAGCAACTAGATTCGGGCCCAGACCGTTCGACGGGAGATCACAACTGGGGAATCTGAATGGCGGAAAATCTACGCGACATGTCCCTCTTCGTCGAGGTGGCGCGCGCGGGGAGCTTTACCAAGGCGGCCGAGTCGCTCGATCTGCCCTTGTCGTCACTGTCGCGCCGCTTTGCCGAATTCGAAAGGCGCATCGGCCTGCAACTCATCAACCGATCCACGCGTAAGCTCGAACTCACCGAGATCGGCCGCGAATATTTTGAGGAGTGCGAGCGACTGGTCCTCGAGGCCGCGGAGGTGCATGAGCGCTTGAAGGCGCGCCGCGACGAACTCGCCGGTCCACTGAAGCTCTCGTTGACCCCCGATTTCGGCTCGCTCCTGTTCGCGCCGCTTCTTGCGGAATTCGCGCTCTTGCACCCGAGGATTCATTTCATCCTCGATCTGACGCCCAATCTCGTCGATCTGATCTCGGAAAACATCGATGTGGCCATCCGCTTTGGCAACCCATCCGATTCCCGCTTGACGATGCGTGCACTGGGCACTGTTCACCATGGACTGTTCGCCTCGCCCCGGTACCTCGAGCTGCACGGATTGCCAGCCGACCCAGCCGAACTCGCCCAGCACGAGGGAATCGGGATCCGCCATGCAGCAAAGGTTCCCCCCGTGGTCCTGACCCGGGACATGGACTCGGTCGAGCTCAACCTGCCCTTGCGCTTTCAGTCGAACAACATGAGCATGCTCCGAAGACTTGCTCTCATGGATATGGGCATTGCCGTGCTACCCGAGGTTTTCGCGCGAGTGCCGGTGGCGGAGAAGGCCCTCGTGGCGGTGCTGCCGGAATGGAAGTTTCCGAGCGTGCCCGTGATCGCCTTGACCGCGACCCGGCTACTGCCCGCCCGCTGCCGAGCTTTCATCGAATTCATCTCCCTGCGCACCCACGAGGTCCTGTAGGGTACTTGGGCTCTCTTACGGGCGCGAGACCGACAAGGTCTCGCCAATCTCCCGGATACGCCGGGCTCCCTGGCGCAGCGAGTTCAAATTGGTATGAACGGAACTCGGACCGAGCACCAGCGCGTGGTCGTGATAGGGCGCAGCCCCGAAGAGGAACTGCGCGCCCTGCGGGGCATGGATCACGAGCGGATCGAGAGAGCGCTCCCATACCACGAGCTCGTGCGCGGCGCGAGCCGGGCCCAACTCGATCGCGCCCTCGAAGACAAAAGCCCAGGCCACATCGTAGCCGTCCAGTGGCCGATACACCCAGGTCGCGCCGGCGGCGAGCTCGACGTGGAAATAGTGCAGCGGGCTCGGCAGAGGTATCGGGCTTGCAGCATCTCCCCAGGCGCCGAGGAGGACGTGAACCGGACCGACGGTTGGCACCGCCTCCGGAGGCACGTAGATCCCCTTCGAGGGACCATCCTCAACCCCCGGTGGGAGCGCAAGCCAAAGCTGGAAGCCGCGCGCGCGAGCGCTGCCTACCGGGGAACCACGATGCCAGACTCCGCCGCCGGCCTGCATCCACTCCAGCCCCCTCGCGCGCACGATGCCGCGTTGCCCCGAGGTGTCCTCGTAGTCGACGTCGCTCTCGAGCTGGTACGTAAGGGTCGCAATGCCCGAGTGCGGATGAAAGCCGAAACCAAAACCGGGCTCCAGTGGCGTGTCGAGATAGTCGAGGAAGACGAAGGGCTTCAGTTCTTCACCCAGACCGTCCGGACTGACCAAGCGCGTGATCGGACCATGGCGTACGCCCTGGGTGCGCTGACTGACACTGCGGTAGTGGCTCATTCGTCCTCCT
The DNA here is from genome assembly GCA_903970305.1 of Rhodospirillales bacterium. Taxonomy (GTDB): domain Bacteria; phylum Pseudomonadota; class Gammaproteobacteria; order Burkholderiales; family Burkholderiaceae_D; genus BOG-994. The sequence continues at coordinate 13,206 of CAJCID010000140.1, forward strand.
CCCTGCGTCGGATGTTCGGTACGGCTGGCTAGGCATAGAGTTTCGAGATGATCTCGTCGGCCATGATCTTCTGCGCCTTTTGACCTTCGGGCGTACTGAAGTCATTGACGAGCTCGGTGACCATCTGGTTGATCACCGTGACGGTGGCGCCCAATGACCGCAAGCGCTCGTAGGTGAGGCTGTCCCCCAGTGCCGAGGTCGTGCCACACGCATCGGCGACGACGAGGACCTTGTAGCCCAGGTCCAGCGCATCCTGGGCTGCGAAGAACAGACAAATATCCGTCGTGAGCCCCGCCAGAATGATGTGTTCGCGACCGGTCGCCGCTACGCCTTCGCGCAGCGCCGGATCGTCCCAGCAGCTCAGCTGTCCACCGCGCTTGTAGCGCTTCGCAAAGGCATCAGGGGCGAGGCTCGCAACGTCCGGGATGGTCGGGCCCACGCTCTCCTCGACGGTCGTCGTCAGGACGAGCGGGATGTCGTACTCGAGTGCCATCTTGGTCATGACGCGGCAGCCCGTGATGACCGTCTCCTTTGGCAGGCTCTTGACCCAATCGATCGTGCCGGTCTGATGGTCGACCAGCATGATGAGGCTGTTGGTGGTGCTAAAGCGATTGGCAGTGGCTTGCATGACGTGCTCCTGGGAAGTCATCGCAGCATGTGCGATGGTGGGTGGGGATGGGTCCGCGGCGGTGCCTGTCCAAACGAGGCCGAACGTAGACGCCCAACGGCTAGTGCTACCCAGCGCGGCACTGCCGTCAAAAAAGCGCGTGCTCCTTTGCCCGGTGGATTGCGCGTGGATCCTGGTCTGGCTACACCAACGCGAAGTCCCGAGTATCCGTAGAGTCCCTGCATAGATAAATAGGCTTTTCTGGAAAACATTCTTCCACGCACTTGCTGCCGCCCGTGCCGTGGCCAACCAAAGTGGATAGGGCGCCAAGCGCTCCGACTTCCTCACCGAATTGAAGCAATCCAGCAATTCCTAGCGCTCTGCAAGGCGGCGCGAGCTGTGCAAGAATGAGCGAGTGGCAGCATTGCTGCGCACCAAGCAACCCAGGGCGTGGCTCTGCAAGCACCATTGTTCCATCAGAGCCAAACCTCTTTCCCATCGACCGATCGAGACGAATCCAGACGAACCCATGGCCCCTGCCCCCATTGACGCCTCCCTCCGAAAGTCGAGCCTTGCCTTTGCGGCGGCTCTCGTCCTGTGTTGCGCACACCTTGCGCATGCGGCCGAGACGGCCGAACCCGCTGCCGCCCCGACCAAGTCACTTCCCGAGCAGATCGTCGATACCCTCGATGTGCTCTCGAGCGGGCCGCACGCCGGCTACCGCGCCAATCACGCCAAGGGTGTGGTCGTGACCGGTCACTTCGTGCCCTCTCGGAGCGCCCGCTCGCTCACCGTCGCACCCCAGTTCCAGAGTCAGAAGGTGCCCGTGATCGTGCGCTTTTCCGACACGACCGGAGTGCCGAACATCCCGGACGCCAATTCGAACGCAAGTCCGCATGGCATCGCCATCCGGTTCGAGCTCCCCAAGGGAGTCAACACCGATATCGTCAGCCTGTCGACCAATGGCTTTCCAGCGGCCACACCCGAGGAGTTCGCGGCGTTGCTCAGCGCCATCGCAGCCACGCACGCGGACACGCCCAAGCCCACGCCGATCGAGCAATTTCTGGGCGCACACCCGAAGGCGCTTGCATTCGTGAAAATGCCCAAGCCCGCCCCGGTGAGCTTTGCCAATCTCACCTTTTATGGCCTGAATGCGTTCAAGTTCACCAATCAGGCCGGCACGACCCGTTATGGACGCTATCGCATCATTCCGCTAGCGGGCGACAAGCGACTCTCCGAAGAACAAGCCAAGGGCATGCCGCCTAACTACCTGATGGACGAGTTGCCGGCGCGGCTCGCCAAAGGACCGGTGAAGTTCCGACTTGCCGTCCAGTTGGCCGAGCCCGGGGACCCTCTGAACGACGGTACCGAGGTGTGGCCTGATGAGCGCAAGCAGATCGAGCTTGGCACGCTCGTGCTCGAGAAGGCCGTACCCGACAGCGCCGCCCAGGAGAAGCAACTCGCCTTCAATCCGCTGCTCTTGACGGACGGGATCGCGCCTTCTGATGATCCAGTGCTGCAATTTCGACCCATCGTCTATGCTGTAAGCTACGGCAGGCGGGTCGGGAAGTAGGCGTCTTCGGGCGAGATGGTGTTCTGCGGTCGAGGCGTCTGACCTGCACCGGTTTCCAGGACCTAGACGCCTCTTAGGGCTCGCTGATCCGATCGGCCAGACGTAGCCTTGCAATCTTGCCGATCTCCAGCAGACACTGCGCGAATTCCTCACTCGCGCCCCGTTCCATGCGCTCTTTGAGGAGCGCGACGATCTCGTCACGGCCCAGGCCCCGGACGGCAACGACGAAGGGAAATCCGAAGCGTTTCCGATAAAGCCGGTTCAGCTCGCGCATCTCTTCCATTTGCGCCTCGCTCGAGCGGTCCAGTCCGGCTGCGGCCTGCTCGCTGCGCGACTCAAGGGTGACCGCGTCCGAAGGGGCGAGTTTGCCGACGAGTTCCGGATGGGCGCAGATGAGGGCGAGTTGTTCGTCCTGGCGGGCCCGAGCGACCGCGTGATCGAGCGCCCGGGCCAGATTCTCGATCGTCCGGTAGGGGCGGCCCCGCACCGCGCGCTCTGCGACCCACGCAGAATGTTCGTAGACTCCCGACAAAAGGGAGAGGAACTCCTCCTCGGAAACCTCGTCCAGTCGCGACATCGACACGCGCGGGGCCGCATTGGCTGTACTCACGCGAGCGACTCCGCAAACGGATACCGCGCCATCCAGTGCCGGGCGATGTCCACCCGCCGGCAGATCCACACGTCCGGGTAGTCCGCGACGTAGTCCAGAAAGCGCATCAGTCCGGCGATCCTTGCGGGCCGGCCGATGAGGCGGCAATGCAGCCCGACCGAGAGCATCTTGGGCTGGCGCGCGCCCTCGGCATAGAGGACGTCGAAGGCGTCCTTGAGGTACTCGTAGAACTGGCCGGCCGTGTGAAATCCCTGCGCGGTCGCAAAGCGCATGTCGTTGGTATCGAGTGTATAGGGCACGACCAGATGTGCCCGTCCGAGGACCTGGGTCCAGTAAGGCAGATCGTCTGCGTAGGAGTCCGAGTCATAAAGAAAGCCGCCGTGTTCGACGACCAGGCGGCGCGTGTTCGGATTGTCGCGGCCCGTATACCATCCGAGCGGCCGACTTCCGGTGACCTCCTCGATCGCCTCCACGGCCAGGCGGATATGCTCGCGTTCCTGTTCTTCAGGCACGCCGTGGTAGTTGATCCAGCGCCAGCCATGGCTTGCCACCTCATGACCCGCCGCAGCACAGGCCCGGCCGACTTCGGGGTTGCGCAAGAGCGCCATGCCCACGCCAAAGAGCGTCAGGGGCAGCTTGCGCTCTTCGAACACGCGCAAGACGCGCCAGACGCCGGCACGGCTGCCGTATTCATAGAGGGACTCCATCGACATGTGGCGCGCACCCTCGAAGGGTACGGCACCGATGATCTCCGAGAGAAAGGTCTCCGAGGCGGGGTCGCCGTGCAGGACCGTATTCTCTGCGCCCTCCTCGTAGTTCAGTACGAACTGTAGCGCGAGCCGCGCCCCCCCAGGCCACTCGGCCGTGAAGCCCTGCGCCCCGTAGCCCTTCATGTCGCGCGGATAATCGGGCGCGACAAGCGCGCCTCGTTGCACAGGATCGGTCATGTCATGCTCGTCACGAGAATCGCGGCCAGGTCCACCTCCTCGCGTTCACCGGCCAGCGCGAGCCGCGCCTCGATGGACAGGAGGTGATGGTCCATCATCTCCAGGGCTCTCGCGGTCTTGCCCTCTTCGATCGCATCGATCAGCGCCTCGTGCTCCCCGGTGGCGCAGGGCACCGAGGTGGGAGAGTCGTAGAGGGCGATGATGAGCGAGCAGCGCGACACGAGTCCGGACAGAAAGCTCGTCAAGACGGCGTTACCCCCCACCTCGGCCATGACGATGTGGAACTCCCCGGTGAGACGGATCCAGGTCGAGCGGTCACCGCGCTCCAGGGCTTTTTGCTCGCTGCGCGTATGGCGGCGCAGCCGGGCGATCTCGGTCTTGCCGGCCTTTTCGACGACCAGCGGCACGATCGCCGCTTCGATCGCGCGACGTGCCGCGAAGACCTCACGCGTCTCCTTCGGGCTCGGCGAGGCCACCGAGGCACCGCGGTTGGGACGCAGCTCCACGATATGCTCATGGGCGAGTCGCTGCAATGCCTTGCGTACGACGGTCCGGCTGACATGAAACAACTCGCAAAGTCCGACCTCCGCAAGCTTGGTCCCAGGAGGCAGGCGATGGCTCATCACCGCGTCATAGACCGATTCGTAGATGAGCTGATCGATCGCCGTACGCCGACCTCCCGCCGCCACGGCGCGGTGCGCGCCGCGGCCTGTTTTCTGCAAGGGTCTTGTGATCATGATTCAGGCATCTCGCCGTGGCCCAACGGTGGCCCTGCTTTACGCTGTCCGTGGCCGTTTGCCTCGTGCCCGTAGATTGGTTTCAAATGGTCTCTTCCATGGGCCGGGATGGGCCCGTAAAGCCAGCCATGGCGGGCGTATTGTAGACGGGAACACGACCGGCTCGCCCTGCCGGCTGCGAATGACGAATGATACCCATTGAACTTTTTCCGGGGAGAGTCAGGAATTGGCGACCGCCACGCGCTCAGAGCGGATCTCGCCCATGATGACCGTCTGCCGCACGGCCCGATCGTCGCCGAAGATCATGAATGGGAAGAGCTGCTCAGACAGCGTCCTGGCCCGTGCCTGACGGCGCTCGAGCAGAGGTGTCGCGTGCCGATCCAGGACGACGAAGTCGGCTTCCTTGCCTGTCGCAAAATTGCCAATGCTCCCCTCGAGGCCTATCGCTTGTGCCCCACCGAGCGTGGCGAGATAAAACGCGCGCAGCGGCGACAAATACTCTCCCCGGAGCTGGGTGACACCATAGGCCGACCCCAAAGTGGGGAGCATGCCGAAATGGGTTCCGCCACCAATGTCCGTGGCCAGCCCCGACTTGAGCCCGGCCGTATCCGAGCTGCGAAGGTCATAGAGGCCGCTGCCCAGAAAGAGATTCGAGGTCGGACAGAACGCCACGGCTGCACCCTTTGCGGCCATCAGGGCGCGCTCCTCGTCGGCCAGATGCAGGCAGTGTGCAAAAACGGCGCCCTCGCGCACGAGGCCGTAGTGGTCGTACACGTCGAGGTAGCCTGAGCGTTCAGGAAAGAGCTTCTGAACCCAGGCGATCTCAGCGCGGTTCTCTGCCAGATGGGTCTGGATCGGCGCGCGCGGATAGGCACGCGCGAGTTCGCCCGCCTTTTGCAGCTGGAGAGGACTCGACGTGATCGCAAAGCGCGGCGTGATCGCGACATCCAGACGTCCCGTCTTAGACCAGCGCTCGATCAACAAGGCGGTGTCGCGATACCCCGATTCGGGTGTGTCCTGCAAGGTGGCCGGGCAGTTCCGGTCCATCAACATCTTGCCGGCGATCATGCGCAGATTGCGCCGCAGTGCCGCCTCAAAGAACGCCTCGACCGATACGCGATGCACCGAGCCCATCACCATGGCCGAGGTGGTGCCGTGACGCAGCAGCTCGTCCAGATAGAATTCGGCCACCGAAAGCGCGTGCTCGGCGCTCGCGAAACGGTCCTCCTCAGGAAAGGTGTAGTGCTCAAGCCAGTCGAGCAACTGCCGTCCGGGCGAAGCCACGATGTCGGTCTGGACGAAATGCGTATGGGTGTCGACGAAGCCGGGCACAATGAGGGCATTCTCGAAGTCGTGCACCACGGTGCCCAGGGGCAGGCTCGCCGAGAGTTCGTGGGCCGGACCGAGCGCGCGTACCCGTCCATCCTCGACGATCAGAAGCCCCCTTTCGTAGTACTCGTAGGACGCAGGCGCATCGCCCTCGCCGGGATCGGAGAGGAAATGCAGGATCGACGCTTGCCAGGCGGCCAGTCCCTTGGAAGAGGAAGGGAGACTAGAGCTCATCAGAGGGCAAGCGCAGAAAGCAGGTCATCTGGGGGTTCCCGCATCGATCCAGGCGATGAGCGCGGCCCGCTCTTCCTCGGTCAAGTGGGTCAGATTACCGATCGGCATCGCATGCGTGGCGAGTTGAACCCGCATCTTCTCCCGCTGGACGGCGATGCGCTCGGGAGTGTCGAGCAGGACGCCGTTCGGCGCCGCCACAAAGCCCGGCTGCGTCGGCCGTGCCGCATGGCAGACTGCGCAACGCACAGCGACAAGCGCCACCATCTGCTGGCCCGACGGTAGTGCAGCAGGACGAGACTCTCTAGATTGCGCCTCGGCCTTGCCTGGATCGGGCAGGCCCGCACTCTCGACGGGCCGAAGCAGAAGGGCCACCACGGCAAGCGATACCAGGCCTGTGGCAAGCGGGATCGGCGAGGCACGGCCACCTGACTTGTGACGCAACACGAAGTAGACGCGAATCGCAGCGCCAGAGAAGGTCATGGCGATCAGCACGAGCCAATTGTAGGTCGCGCCTGTGGTGAGCGCATAGTGATTCGAAATCATCGTGAAGAGGACCGGCAGCGTGAAATAGGTGTTGTGCACCGATCGTTGCTTGCCGCGCGCAGCGTCAAGCGGATCGGGGTCGCGCCCCTCGTTCTTGGCCCGAACCAGTTCTCTTTGTGCGGGAATGATCACGAAAAACACGTTGGCCACCATGATCGTGCCGAGCATGGCGCCAAAATGGATGAACGCGCCGCGCCCGCTAAAGACATGGCATAGGCCGTAGGCCGCGGCACTCAGAAACACTGCAAGTGCCCCCAGCAAAGCCCCGGGAAAGCGGGCCAATGCGGATTCGCACAGCCGGTCGTAGACGATCCAGCCGGCGACCAAGGTGAGCACTCCGATCGCGATCGCCTCCAAGGGCGAGAGCTGCGCCACCGCGGGATCGATCAGGTAGGCCTCGGCACCCCCGTAATAGATGAGGCACAGGAGAAAAAAGCCCGACAGCCACGTCGAATAGGCCTCCCAGTAGAACCAGTGCAGATGTTCCGGCAAGCGCGCCGGCGCGATCCGATATTTCTGGGCGTTGTAGAAGCCCCCACCATGAACCGACCAGAGTTCGCCGCCCACACCCTTCTCGTCGAGCGCGGGGTCAATCGGCGGCAAGAGGTGGTTGTCGAGCCAGACAAAGTAGAAGGACGCACCGATCCAGGCGATGCCAAAGATGAGGTGCATCCAGCGCCCAAGAAGGCTCAGCCAGTCGATGAGGTAGGCAAGCATTGTGTCGCTTTAGGGAGAAGCCCTGTGCGCGGCAGTCTCGGTGGTCCGAATCCTAGGCATCGGGGTGAAAACTACGACCGAGCGACGCCGGCTGATTGAGCAGGATCGTCTTCGGATCGCGACAGATGAGAACCAGCACGAGGACCGTCGCCGCATAGGGCAACATCGACAGGAACTCCGAGGGGATCGCGATCCCGAATCCCTGGGCATAGAGCTGCACGACGGTCACGCCGCCGAACAGATAGGCACCGAGCACGACGCGCAGGGGCTTCCAGGTCCCAAAGACAACCAGCGCGAGCGCGATCCAGCCTTTGCCCGCCGTCATGTTCTCAACCCACATGGGCGTCTGCACGAGCGACAGGTAGGCACCCGCGATTCCGGCGGTGGCGCCACCGAACAGCACGGCAAGATAGCGCATCCGGATCACCGGATGGCCGATCGCGTGGGCCACCGTGGGCGACTCGCCGACTGCGCGGATCAACAGGCCGCTGCGGGTGCGCGAGAGAAACCACTGGATGGCGAAAAACAGCACCAAGGACAGATAGACCATGATGTCGTAGTGGAACAGCAAGGGGCCGACGATCGGCAGATCGCTCAAGAATGGAATCTGGAGCGGCCTTAACCCGGGCAGAGGCGTCCCGGCGAAATCGTGGCCGGCAAAGGCCGAGAATCCAACACCAAATAGGGTCAGGGCAAGACCCGTGGCGACCTGATTGGTCTGCAAGGTCAAGGTCAGAAATCCGAACAGGAAGGCGAGGATGACGCCCGCCAGAGCGGCCGCGCCCATCCCGAGCACCATACTGCCGGTATGCAGCGCAACGGCGAAGCCTGCGACCGCACCGACCAGCATCATCCCCTCGATGCCCAGATTCAATACGCCCGTCCGCTCGACGACGACTTCCCCCAGCGCGGCATAGATGAGCGGGGTGGCCGCCACGACCGTGCTCGCGATTACCGGGGTCAACGCCATCATGAGAGCACCTTGGTCGCGTCATGCGACGCATTCGTTGGGTTGGTCTCCGCTGTGACCGGCGCGGCCACCGGGCCGCTCGTGGCAGCGGATTCGGCCTTCTTCTCTACGAGGCGAAAGGTGATGAAGAGGTCCGCCGCCAGCAGATAGAAGAGCAGCAGCCCCTGAAAGAGGCCAGTCACCGCCGAGGGCAGCGCGAGTTGCATCTGCGCGCCCTCGCCACCCAGATAGAGCAGCGACATCAAGAGTCCGCCGAGCACCACGCCCAGCGGATGCAGCCGGCCGACCCAGGCTACGATGATCGCCGCAAAACCATAGCCAGGTGAGATGACGGGCTGGAGCTGACCGATGGGGCCTGCAACCTCGCAGATGCCGGCAAGGCCCGCGGTGGCGCCGCTGATGAGAAGAGCCATCCAGATGTTGCGCTTTTCGCTGAAGCCCGCGTAGGCTGCGGCGGCCGGCGCAAGACCGGCAACCTGCATCCGAAAGCCCGCGTAGGTCTTCTCGGCGAAGAACCATGACACGAGCGCCAGAACCAGGGCGAGAATGAACCCCCAGTTGGTGCGTGCCCCGTCCATCAGCAACGGCAGAATGAGGGCATCGGCAAAGGGTTTGGACTGCGGGAAGTTGTAGCCCTGGGGGTCGCGCCAGGGGCCATGCACCAGATAGGACAGAAACAGCTGGGCGATGTAGACCAGCATCAGGCTCACCAGAATCTCGTTGGTGTGAAAGCGCGTTCGCAAGAACGCAGGAATGGCGGCCCAGAGCATGCCCCCCGCCGCTCCGGCCAGGAGCATCAAGATGAGAATCGAGGAGTGAGTGGTCTCGCCGCAGGCGAGCGCCACACCACCGCCCGCCAGGGCACCGATGGTCAGCTGACCCTCTGCGCCGATGTTCCAGACGTTCGTGCGATAACAGATGGCAAGACCCAGGCCGCAAAGAACGAGCGGGGTCGCCTTCAACAAGAGCTCCCCGAAGCCATAGAGATTCTCCACCGGGCGGATGAAGAACACATAGAAGGCCTGTGCAGGGTTCTTGCCCAGCAGGGTGAAGACCACGAAGCCCGTGAGGAGCATGGCCAAGGCCGCGAGCAGTGGCGAAGCCACGCGCATGACCGCGGACGGTGCGGGTCGCCGTTCAAGTCGATAGGACAAGGGATGCCTCACTGGATTGGGTCTCGGTAAACTTGCCGCTCATCCACAGTCCGATCTCCTCGATGTTCGTCTCGCTCAGATGGCGCGTGGGCGAGAGCCGCCCTTCGGACAGGACGGCGATGCGATCGCTGATCATGAAGAGTTCATCGAGTTCCTCGGATATCACGAGCACGGCGATACCCCGGTCGCGCAGATCGATGAGGGCTTGGCGAATCAGCATCGAGGCGCCGACGTCGACGCCCCAGGTGGGCTGGGCCACGATCAGGACCTTCGGAGACAGGAGGGTCTCGCGTCCCACGATGTACTTCTGCAGGTTGCCTCCCGAAAGGCTCGAGGCCGCCGCCTGGGTGCCCCCACAGCGCACGTCAAATTGGGCGATGACGCTCTGAGAGAAGGTGCGCGTGGCGGTCCGTTGCACGAGCCCGCGCGCGACCATTCCGCGGCGCGCCCCGGTCAGCAAGGCATTATTCGACAGACTCATCGGAGGGACCGCGCCTCGACCGAGGCGCTCCTCAGGGACGAATCCCAGGCCCAGTGCGCGCCGCTGGGCTGCGTTCAAGGTGCCCACGGCCTTGCCTTCAAGGCGGATGGCATTGGCGTCCTCGAGCGTCGTCTCGCCCGAGAGCGCGGCGAGCAACTCTTTCTGTCCGTTCCCGGAGATGCCTGCGATGCCGACGATCTCGCCGGCCCGCACCGAAAGCTGGATATCCGACAGTGCCGTGCCAAAGGGATCGATCGTGGCCAGCGACAGCCCGGCGACCTCGAGCAAGGCGGGTCCCGCCTCATGGGCCTCATGCCGGCATTCGACCAAGGGGCTGCCGATCATCATGCGCGCTAAGCTGTCATTGGTTTCCTCGGCAGGCCGGGCCGTGCCCGTGACGCGCCCGCCGCGCAGCACGGTCGCGTTATCGCACAGCGCCCGGATCTCATCGAGCTTATGACTGATGTAGAGGATGCTGCAGCCCTCGGCAGCAAGCTTGCGGAGCGTCTCGAAGAGCTTCAGCACGGCCTGGGGCGTCAACACCGACGTGGGTTCGTCCATGATCAGAAGACGGGGATCCTGCAATAGACAGCGTACGATCTCGACTCTCTGGCGCTCGCCCACGGACATGCTGTGCACGAGACGGTTCGGATCGATCGGCAAGCCGTACCGGTTCGAGACCTCGATGATCCGCGGTCCAAGCGACTCGGGTTTGGCGTGTCCGTCCAGCGCCAGTGCGATGTTCTCGGCAACCGTCAAGGTCTCAAAGAGGGAGAAGTGCTGAAACACCATACCGATCCCGAGCTTGCGTGCCTGGGCGGGACTGGCGATCGTCGCCAGTTCCCCCTCCCAGTGGATCGTGCCCAGATCGGGCTTGACGACTCCATAGACAATCTTCATGAGCGTGCTCTTGCCCGCTCCATTCTCGCCCAACAACGCATGGATCTCCCCGGGATAGACCGTGAGATCGACCTGGTCGTTGGCCAGAACCGCGGGATAGCGCTTGCTGATTCCCTTAAGGACCAGACGCGCGCGCATTGACGGGGTGGCTTCGAAGCTCATGCTTGGGTTTCCCAGTTTGATACGGCTAGGTGCTCGCTCTGCCCCACGGGCGGTGCGTCAGATTCAAGCCATTGCAGGATCTGCGCGGCCACGGACACCGCGATCGCAGCAGGCAGCTTGCTCTCGATTCCACGGATCCCGATCGGCGAGACCAAGCGGGCGAGACAGGCCGGATCGATACCGTGCCCCGTGAGCCGCTGGATGAAGCGACGCGCCTTGGTCTCTGATCCGATCAGGCCCAGCTGGCTGAAGTCGCCCCGTTCCATGATCTGCCTGCAGATCGCATAGTCGAGTTCGTGATTGTGGGTCATGACCAGAAAGAGGGTCCCGGCGGGTGCCAAGGCCACTTCGCCGGCTGGCTCCTCAGAGAGTGTCTGCCGCCAGGTCGGGCCCGGCAAGGGCGGCTCGGGAAATGCTCCATCGCGGCTGTCGATCCAGTGGATGTCCAGCGGCAGGGTGGCGAGAATCGGCACGAGCGCACGCGCGACATGTCCCGCGCCGAAGATCCACACTGGCAGCTCGATCCGGTCGACCCGCTCGAGCCAAAGATCGCGCCGAACGCCGGGCTTCTCGCGCGACCTGGGTACGGCGGCCATAGTGCTGACCAGGCGTGCGCGCGGCTCCCCTTTGCGTGCGGCGAGGAGCGCTCGGCCCAGCGCACGCGCGGACGAGGCGGACGACGCGGACGAGGCGGGTGCAGCGGGCGGCGTCG
>CAJCID010000141.1 GCA_903970305.1 Rhodospirillales bacterium
GAGTGGGTGACGGCGCAGCTACCGGCGTTCAAGCTGGGGGGCGGTCTTGCTGGTTTCTCTGGCACCCAACCCCCTGGTGCGCCATGTGACTAATCTGGCCACTAACGAGACATCGTGTTGCGACGTTGGATGGAATCCGCCCGTCCGCGCTGGGGCCGAATCAAGCGGCCGCACCCACCAAGCCGATCACTTCGCGCACCCCGCTCTCATGCACGCCATAGGCGATCACGAGCGCCTTTGAGCGCACGTTGGACCCGGAGCGGACCTTGACGTGCTTGGCGTCCAGCCACAGGTATGGGTAGGCGCCCTCCAGGGGGCGATCGCGGAAGACCGCCACCTGCTCGTCCAAGGCCCGGCACAGCGCTGAGACTCGGTCCTTGCTCATGCCGGTGATCCCCAGCTGCTCGACCAAGCGGTCGACCTTGCGCGTGGAGACGCCGTTGACATAGGCCTCGAGGACCACGGAGACGATCGCCTGCTCTGAGCGCCGGCGGGGTTCCAAGAAGCTCGGGAAGTAAGCCGGCCCCTGGCGCTTTTTGGGGATCAACAGCTCGATCTCACCGACGCGGGTCTCCCAGGGCCTTTGGCGGTAGCCGTTTCTGTGGGTGACGCGGTCGGGGTGGATCTCGCCGTGGCCGGCGCCGATCTCGGCTGAGACCTCGGCCTCCATCAGCTCGCTTGCGACCAAGGCGACCGCCTCGCGCACGAAATCGCCGTGCTCGCCGGCCAAGACCTTGGCAACGACGTCGGCAGTGGTCATCCTGTGTTGTTCGGCCATCGTGGTGTTCCTTTCATCGGTTCTTTGGTGGAACCAACGAGTTTGGACGCCACGGTGGCCGGAAGCTGCCAGGGACCCCAGAAGGGGGAGGCCGGCACCTTGGGGTCCTTCGCCGAGGGCCTTACAGGGGCTTAGGAAGCCTCGATCCCGGCCGGGGTGGCAGCGATCCGGTCGTCCGTGGGCGTTACACCACTTTTAGCGACATGACCGGGGTACGACACGCTGGGGCGACTCGACACGCTGCCCGACCGGCTGGGATGACTATCTCAAGCTCGCGCGCGAAATCTGGTCTGACCGCCAGTTTGCGCCCGTGAAGTGGCTACACGACGCGCCAGATCGTTCGCTCGTCTGGACACGCGACCCGCAAGGCATCTACTACCTCGCCCAGCTCAGCAGTGCATGGGAATACCGAGACGCCAGTGAGAATCGAGAGCTAGATCTTAATAATGTTCGTCCGGCCGAGATAGTTGCAGCGCCGGGGGCGGAGGGTGGTGTTCCCGGTGCCGTCGTTCGCGCGTTCTCCGGCCCGGGTTGGGCCTTTTGCCGACTGTGGGACACCGGGGGGCGACTTTACTCCGAATATCTCTTCGCGAGCCTGACTGGCAGACCGTCGCCGGCCTGGTCCCCAAGCGCGTTCGATGTCATCGACACGCTGCTTGACCCGTTCGACGTAGAGGATCTCGTGGCTGCATACCTACAGGCCACCCGCGGTCTGATCGCACTCCCAACGCGCCGCAGCAGCAGCACCATCGCCTACGAGTACACAATGCGCGACGCTATTACTGGGCAGGTCTACGCGGTGCAGGTCAAGACGGGCGATACAAAAGTGCCCGTGCACAAGCTTTCCGCCGAGGGAGACCTTAAGTGGATCATCTTCAGCGCTCGACGCAAGTACCCGCCCGTGCTGCCTGCCCACGTCCAAGCGGTCGGGCTCGACGATCTCATCCAGTTCACCCAAGTACAGCCCCATGCGCTTCCGCCCGTAACTAGCATGTGGCTATCGTTCTGCGGGAACTAATCCGCCCCGCCCAATACCGACGCGAAAGAGTGCGCTGCCAACAATGACTGCAAAGGTTTCTCTGTTCAATCACAAGGGCGGCGTCAGCAAGACGACGACTACGTTCAACCTCGGATGGATGCTCGCCAGCGAAGGTGCGAGCGTCGTAATTGTGGACGCCGATCCCCAATGCAACCTCACGGGAATGGTTCTAGGATATCGGGGCCCGACCGAGCTTGAGCAACTCTACGAGCGGCACCCTGACCGCAATATCCGGGCGGCACTCGCGCCCGCCTTTGAGTCGCAGCCGCGAGCGGTCGAGGCGGTGGACTGTATGGACGTTGCGGGCTGTGAGGGGCTCCGCTTGCTTCCGGGACACGTCGGCCTCGCCGAGTACGAGGTAACTCTTGGCATTGCTCAGGAGCTGTCAGGATCGATTCAGACACTACGAAACCTTCCGGGCGCGATCACGTGGCTTCTTGACAAGACTGCCGAAAGGTATGACGCGGACTTCGTTCTAGTGGATATGAGCCCGGGACTCGGCGCGATTAACCAGAACCTCTTTGCGACGAGCGATTACTTTATAGTGCCGACAAACCCGGACTTCTTCTCGGTGATGGCGATTGATTCGTTGTCGAACATCATCCCGCGTTGGCAGCAGTGGGCACGCCGGGCGGCGGACAACCCGATTCTGCGAGACGCCGCGTACCCGTTTCCTGAGCCGCACAGCAAGTTCCTCGGTACGATTATCCAGAAGTATCGGCCCCGTAGCGGGGCGCCATCTAGGGCGTTTGCCGAGTGGATCCTGGAAATTCAGGACCGCATCTCGAGTAAGCTTCTTCCGGCCTTGAAGGGCGAGGACATGCTTCTCGACGACGCCCACTACCGGAGGTGCGGGGTCAACCAAGACCTAACTCTCGGTGTCGTCGCAGACTTCAACTCGTTGATCGCCGCGTCGCAGACCCACCAGACGCCTATCTACGCGTTGACGGCTGAGCAGATTAACCAAGTGGGTATGGTGCTGCAGAAGAGCGAGGAATCGCGTGACGAGTTCTTGAGGGTTTTTCAGGAGCTGGGAGAGCGGACCCGCTGTCTAACCAGATAGGCACATGGCAGCCATCGATCATTTCAACAGCAACCTGGGGTACGTGCGAAATCTTCTGGCCTTGGCGCGGGCCGTGGATGCGACGACCACGAGCGCGGTAGATGTCGGCGACATTCAACGCGCTGCGATCGTCATGGTGGTCAGCGCGCTTGATCATTTTGTCCACGAGCGGGTGAGAGAAGGCATGCTGGACGCGCTTCGTGGGACCAGACCCAGGACGGCTGCTTTCCTGAGGTTCGAAATGTCGATGTCTGCGGTCCTTGAGGGGCAGGCACCTGGGGCGGGCACAGATTGGTTTGAGGAGGCGATTAGAGACAAGCACGGGCACCGACCGTTTCTCAAGGTGGAGGACATAGCGGATGCGTTGCGACTTGTGTCGGGTGTGGAGCTGTGGACTACTGTCGCGTCTCAGACCGGGCACGCCGGCCCGCAGGCCCTTAAGGCAGACATCAAAGTCATCGTAGATCGCCGAAACAAGATTGCACACGAGGCCGACTTGAATCCGACCCAGCCGGGGCTGCGATGGCCAATATCCGACGGCCTCGCTACTGGCGCAGTCGACACAATCGAGGCAGTCGTAAACGGGATCGAGGCGTGCGTCTAGCGTGCGCGTCCAGTCGACCTGTCACA
>CAJCID010000142.1 GCA_903970305.1 Rhodospirillales bacterium
TGATCGTGTCGCTGTTCGTCAGCACGGCGCGGCTGCGCCCGGTGGCCGTGCAGATGTGGTCCAACGTCCGCGGCGATTTCGACCCCACGGTTGCTGCCATCGCAACGCTCTGCTTCGTGTTCGCCTTCCTGGCCCTGGGCGCCGAGGCGTTGCTGCGGGGGCGCACCGGACGCAGTCCATGACCCCGGTTCTGGAGCTGAGCGGCATCCGCAAGGAGTTCGGCGGGCAGGTTGCGGTCGACGATCTCGACCTGACCTTGCAGCGGGAGGAGTTCATGACCTTCCTCGGCCCGTCCGGCTCCGGCAAGACCACGACGCTGATGATGGTGGCCGGGTTGCAGCAGCCGGACGCCGGCACGATCCGGCTGGGCGGTGCGCCGATCGAGGGCCAGCCGCCCTATCGGCGCGACATCGGCATGGTGTTCCAGCATTACGCGCTGTTTCCGCACATGAGCGTGCGCAAGAACGTGGCGTTTCCGCTGGAGATGCGCGGTGTGGCCAAGGCCGAGATCACGCGCCAGGACTTTGTCGGACCTCAGGTGGGAAAGGAGCTGGCCACCGATGGGGCTCTCGCGCTTCTGGTCGTCGTCATCGCCATCGCAATCTATCTTGCGTTGCGATTCGAATGGAAGTTTTCGGTGGCAGCCATCGTCGCCAATCTGCACGACGTCGTCATCATCCTGGGCTTTTTCGCCTGTTTCCAATGGGAATTTTCCCTGACGGTTCTCGCCGCCGCACTCGCGGTGCTGGGCTATTCCGTCAACGAGTCGGTCGTGGTTGCTGACCGGATCCGGGAGAATTTCAAGAAGTTGAGGCGCGCGAGTGTGGATCAGGTCATCGACAACGCGATCACGCGGACGATGTCCCGAACCATCATCACCCATGGACTGACCGAGACCGTGGTGCTCTCGATGCTGTTCTTTGGAGGCCCGACGTTGCACTACTTCGCCGTTGCCCTGACGATCGGGATCCTTTTTGGCATCTATTCGTCTGTCCTCGTCATGGCACCGATCACACGCTGGCTCGGGGTCAAGCGGGAGGACCTCGTGAAACCCACGCGCAAGGACTCGGCCAGCGATCTGGCCTGAGAACAGCGCGATCGCGGTCCAACGCGCTCGGGCAGGAGGAACGAAGGTGTTCAGGATTCGTGTCTGGGACCTACCGACCCGTCTGTTTCATTGGGCGCTGGTCGTCTCGGTGACAGGATCGATCGTCACGGTCAAGATCGGAGGGAACTGGATGGAATGGCATTTCCGTTGCGGCTATGCCATCCTCACCCTCCTGCTGTTTCGGATCGTTTGGGGCTTCATCGGCAGCCGCTACGCGCGCTTTGTTCACTTGCTTGCCAGGCCCTCCCGGATCATCAGCTCAGCGCGTGGTTTGTGGTCCACCACAGGGTACTCTGGCCCGGGGCATAGTCCTCTGGGAGGTGTGGCCGTGCTCGCCCTCCTTGCAGCATTCATTTTCCAAGCCGTCACCGGACTCTTCTCGAATGACGATATCGCCAGCGAAGGCCCCCTCGCATTTCGGATCAGCAAGTCCAGAAGCGATTTCATTTCGGATCTGCACAGCAGTAATGCCGTGGTGATCTACGTCCTTCTCGGACTCCACGTGCTCGCGATCGCCTACTACTATTGGCGCCAAGGCCGCAACCTGGTCGGTCCGATGATCACGGGGTCGGCAAGTCCTCCAGCAGGGGGCACGTCCGATCCCGAGCGGTGGATAGGGATCCAGGACGATGCCGCGCTGTGGATCCGCGCGCTTCTGGTCTTGGCGGCCTGCGCTGGTATCGTCTGGTTCGTCGTCTCGACCGTCCCGCCCAGGCTAGCCGGATAGGAGGAACGGTGAATCTTAATCAACTTCGATTCGTGCGGGAAGCAGTGCGGCAGAACTTCAATCTCAGCGCCGCCGCACTGGCGTTGTTCACCTCCCAGCCGGGCGTATCAAAGGCGATCATCGAGCTTGAGGAGGAACTGGGAGTTGAGATCTTCGTGCGCCACGGCAAGCGCTTGAAGTCGCTCACCGAACCGGGTCGAGTCGCCCTGCCGATCATCGAGCGTCTTCTCAACGAAGCCGAAAACCTCCGTAAGGTCGGTGAGGAGTTCGCAGCTCGCACGACCGGGAATCTGACGATCGCAACCACCCATACACAGGCCCGCTATACGCTGCCCCGGGTGATTCATGAATTCAGAGCACAGTTTCCCGGTGTCCGGCTGTCCCTTCTGCAGGGCAGTCCACCGCATCTGGCTGAGATGGTGCTCCGTGGCGAAGCGGATATTGCCGTTGCCACCGAGTCGATCGCGGACGTGCCGGGGCTCGTGAGCGTACCCTGCTTTGAATGGGAGCATGCAGTGATCGTGCCACCGGGGCACCCGCTTCTCGAGGCGCTGTCGGAAAGTTCGGCCACCCCGGTCGAGCTGTCCTTGGATCATCTCGCGCGCTACCCGATCGTCACCTACGAGAATGCCTTTGCAGGGCGCAGGCGAATCGACGAGGCCTTCCGAAAGCGCGCGATCGTCCCGGATATTGTCCTTGAGGCCATTGACGCAGACGTCATCAAAACCTATGTCGAAGGGGGGCTCGGGGTGGGTATCGTGGCCGCAATAGCCCTTGATCCCGAGCGGGACAAGGGCTTACGCAGCATCCCGGCGGGTCACCTCTTTGGTCCGAACACGACCCGGCTCGCCGTGCGCCGAGGATCCTATCTCAGGGGCTACGTCTACGCCTTCATCGAGTTGCTTGTTCCGGGGATCGACCGGGCCATGACCGAGCGGCTGCTGTTTGCCGATCCTGCGGATTTCTCGACTTATCAGCTCTGAGATGCACTCTCTCGACCTGGTCAAGACCTTCATCTCGCTGCTCGCTCTGGTCAATCCCCTGGGAGCCCTGCCGTTTTTCATCAGTCTGACAGAGTCCGATGGCCCGTCAGAGAGAAGGCGCATTGTCCGCGTGGCCTCTGTTGCCGTGACACTCGTCATCTGTGGTGCAGCGGTGGTGGGGGAGCGCTTCATCGGCTTTTTCGGCGTATCGGTCGAGGCGTTCGAGGTGGGCGGGGGCGTCATCATGCTGCTCATGGCCGTCAGCATGATCAATGCCCAGGTCGGAGGAAGTAAGCACACTCCGGAAGAGTCGATCGAGGCCGAGGCCAAACAGAGCATTGCCGTGGTACCCCTCGCCGTTCCGCTCCTGGCGGGTCCTGGAACGATCAGCACCGTCATTGTCTACGCGGGGAAAGTCACCGTCTGGTGGCAATACCTGGGCTTGATGGGTTGCGGCGTGCTCATCGGAGTCCTGACCTTCGTGGCGCTTTCCCTGGCAGATCCCATCAGCCGTGTCCTTGGGCGTACGGGAATCAATATCGTGACGCGTCTGATGGGTTTGATGCTCGCGGCCCTCGCGGTCGAGTTCATGGTGGGTGGCCTGGGTGAAATGTTGCCAGGACTGAAGCGGTAGTTCGTCGGTACTGGGCGGCTCGCATGGGGCAAACCCCCAATTGCCGAGAGCCCGGAACCCTGAAAGAATTCGGCACGGAAAAGCGGAGTAAAGAGCACACAACCGGGACACGGGGCGAGGAAGACACGGTATGCAACGGCATCGGCGCGGGTTCCTGCGCTCCACGGCAGCGGTGGTTCTGACCCCCTGGCTCAAGGGGGCTCATGGCGGATCGCAACGGACGATCAAGTTCAGCCACGTCGTGGCGCCCGATACACCCAAGGGACAGGCTGCCGAGAAATTCCGTCAGCTCGTCGACTCGCGTTCGGCAGGACGCCTTAAGGTCGAGGTCTATCCGAACAGCACGCTTTACAAGGACAAGGAGGAGCTCGAGGCTCTCCAAATCGGGGCGGTGCAGATGCTCGCCCCGTCCCTCTCGAAGTTCGGCCCGCTCGGAGTCAGACAGTTCGAACTCTTTGATCTGCCCTATCTCTTTTCCGATGAGGGAGCATTTCGCAAGGTGGCACAAGGCCCGATCGGCGCGAGTCTATTTGCCAAGCTCGAGGACAAGAGCATCAAGGGATTGGCCTTTTGGACTGCAGGCTTTCATGTCTATTCGGCCAATCGTCCCCTGGTACTTCCGGCTGATCTCAAGGGGCTGAAGCTGAGGATCCCGTCATCGAAGGTGCTTGAGGCGAATGTGCGTACCCTCGGAGGCTTGCCGCAGGTGCTGCCCTTTTCTGACGTCTACCAGGCCCTCGAGACCGGCGTCGTCGACGGGACGGAGAATGTGCCCTCGAGCTACACCTCCCAGAAATGGTATGAGGTGCAGAAGCACATGGTGCTCACCTACCACACGCATACGGGGTATGCGGCCATCATCAACAAGAAGTTCTGGGACGAGCTGCCTAACGATCTCCAGTCGATCGTTTCCGCTGCGATGGGAGAGGCGACCGCTTACGAGGGTGAGCTGGTCGCCAAGGAGAACAGCCAGGCGCTGGCGGCCATCAAGGCTTCGGGTAAGACCCAGATTCAGGAGCTCAGCGATAGCCAGCGCGGTATGTGGAGAACGGCTTTGTTGCCGGTGCACCGGGAGATGGAATCGCGGATCGGCAAGGATTTGATCGACTCGGTCTACCAGGCGACGGGGGCCCCATCGGCATGAACCCCATAGGCGTGAACCCCGCCGGCGTGAACCCGGTGCCCTCAGTCGCATTGCCGAGTGAAATTGAGAACGTTTCGGGAGGAGCAAGATGAAGATGTTGATTCGGCTGGCAGGTCTGATGGTGGTGTGCGCAGCCTCATTTGCGAACGCGCAGCAACCGATCGTGATCAAGTTCAGCCATGTCGTCGCGGTCGATACGCCAAAAGGGAAGGCCGCCGAGCGTTTCAAGCAATTGGCAGAAGAGCGTACCCACGGACGGGTCAAGGTAGAGGTCTATCCCAACAGCACCCTCTATAAGGACAAGGAGGAGATGGAAGCCCTGCAATTGGGCGCGGTACAGATGCTTGCCCCCTCGCTCGCCAAGTTTGGTCCTCTCGGGGTGCGGGAGTTCGAGGTCTTCGATCTGCCCTATATTTTTCCCGATCGCGCCGTCCTCGACCGCGTCACTGAAGGGCCCATCGGAGCCCAGCTCTTTCAGAAACTCGAATCCAAGGGGATCAAGGGCCTCGCCTACTGGGATAACGGCTTTAAGGTCATGAGCGCGAACCGTCCCCTACACAAGCCGGAGGATTTCCGGGGCCTGAAGATGCGGATCCAATCGTCCAAGGTGCTCGATGCCCAGTTCCGTGCCCTCGGAGCCAATCCTCAGGTCCTGGCCTTCTCAGAGGTCTATCAAGCCCTCCAGACGGGAGTCGTCGACGGAACCGAAAATCCGCCTTCAAACCTGTACACCCAGAAGATGAACGAGGTCCAAAAGTTCGTCACGGTCTCGAATCATGGCTATCTGGGCTATGCCGTGATCGTCAATAAGAAGTTCTGGGATGATCTGCCCCCCGACATCCGTACGACCCTTGAAGGCTGCATGAAGGACGCCACCCGTTACGCGAACGCGATCGCCCAGCAGGAAAACGAGGATGCTCTGGCAAAGGTGAAGGCGACGGGGAAGACCGATGTGTACTATCTGACGGACGCGGAGAAGCAACAGTGGCGGCAGGCATTGCTGCCGGTTCAAAAGGAGATGGAAGGTCGCATTGGCAAGGATCTGATCGATGCGATCAACAAGGAATCCGCCTCGATGGGTTACAAGTGAGATGACCGGCGTGCGGGAAGACCCTTGGGCTTGGAGCCTATGTTAAGGACCCTGGGCAGGCTGCTCGACCATCTGGAGGAATGGCTGATCGCCATCCTCCTGGCTGCGGCGACGCTCGTCATTTTTGCTGCGGTGGTCCACCGCTTCGCCTCGGGTATGCCTGCACTGCAGCCGTATACCCAGCAGATCAACATGAGCTGGGCGCAGGAACTGGGCATCTTCATGATCATCTGGGTTGCCAAGTTCGGGGCGGCCTATGGGGTACGCGTGGGCACTCACGTGGGCGTGGATGTTCTCGTGAACCGGTTAAGCCCGCCTTACCGGAGGATTCTGATTAGCATCGGTCTCTTGGGCGGGGTTCTCTTCACAGGGGTCATCGGTACCTTGGGCGCGAACTACGTCTGGCAGATCGGCCACACCGATCAGACATCAGAAGAGATGGAACTCCCGATGTGGCCGATCTATCTGTGCATCCCACTGGGCTCGTACCTGATGTGTTTTCGCTTCCTCCAGGTCCTCTGGAGCTATCTGCGCCACGGCACGCTTCCGCATCGGGACCACGGTCACATTGAAGGTGTGGCGGCTTCTGACCTGGATCTCGATGCCGTCGAGGCTCAAGCGGGTCTTAAGCCCAAGGCGGACGAAGAATGAACGCGATCATCATTCTTGTGCTGCTCCTGGTGCTCATGCTCACGGGGATGCCGGTCAGCATCTCACTGGGTCTGACAACCCTGATGTTCCTGTTCACGATGACCACAGTGCCGATTACGCAAGTGGCACTGAAACTTTTTACCGGTATCGAGAACTTCAGCATCGTCGCCATCCCATTTTTTATCCTGGCGGGAAATTTTCTGACCCACGGTGGTGTGGCGCGACGCATGATCAACTTCACCGTCACGATCGTCGGTCATTTCTATGGTGGATTGGCTCTGGCCGGCGTGCTGGCCTGTGCGCTTTTTGCGGCGATCTCGGGATCATCCGTTGCCACGGTCGTTGCCATCGGGTCGATCATGGTTCCGGAGATGGTGAAAGCCGGATTCCCGCGGCGCTTTGGCGCGGGCGTGATCACGACCTCCGGGGCGCTGGGTATCTTGGTTCCGCCGTCGATCGTCATGGTCTTGTATGCCGTATCAACCAACAACTCCGTGAGCGCGATGTTCATTGCCGGGATCGTTCCCGGACTCGTATTGGCTTTGATGCTGGGCGCGACCACCTGGTGGCTCGCCCGAAAGAACAACTATCCCCGGGTGCAGCTCTTTGCGGGACGTGCCTTCCTGCGGCAGACACAGTCCGCCTTTCTGGGAGTGTTCGCGAGCCTCGCGGCCACTGCGGTACCGCCGATCCCTGCGATCTGGCTGCTGTTTCACTATACCCAGAGCCTCTTCCTCGCGGTCGTGGTCTCGTTTCTGGTGTGGCTGCCGATTGTCTTCCAACTCGCCAAGCGCTATCCCCTCGGACTGCGTTTCGAGGCTCTCGCGGTCTGGAAGGCCTATTGGGAGAGCATCTGGGGGCTGTTGTTGATCGTGCTCGTGATCGGAGGCATCTACTCGGGGGTCTTTACCCCGACTGAGGCCGCTGCAACGGCTGCGGTCTACGCATTTGTCGTCGTGGTCTTTGTCTACAAGGAACTCCCGCTCAAACGAGTTCCGAAGGTGCTGCTCGACTCGGCAGCGATGAGTGCCATGCTGCTCTACATCATCACCAACGCAGCGCTGTTCTCGTTTCTGATGACGAGCGAAAACATCCCGCAGGCGATGGCCGACTGGCTGACCGGGCAGGGGCTCGGCCAGATCGCCTTTCTGGCTGTGGTCAATGTGCTTCTTCTGGTTGCCGGGAACGTGATGGAACCCTCCTCGATCGTCCTGGTGCTCGCGCCCATACTGTATCCCGTTGCGACCAAACTGGGCATCAACCCGATTCACTTCGGTGTATTGATGATGGTCAACATGGAGGTCGGACTGTGCCATCCGCCCGTGGGCCTGAATCTTTATGTGGGATCGAGTATTGCCAAGATGGGCATCTCCGAGCTGACGGTGGCCGTGCTGCCTTGGTTGTTCACGATGATCATCTTCCTGCTGATGGTGACGTACTGGCCCGCGCTCTCGTTATGGCTGCCCAACCTCGTGGCGGGTTGACAGGAGAACCTCGACGCCCTGCGCATCCATCCAGGCGGTGACGGCTCGCCGTCCCGCGGCATCCAGATGCAGACCGAGCTTGCTGCGCCGCCACAGCACATCTTCGCCCGTCATCGCCCATTCCTCACCTCTCAGGTAAATCAGTTCCTTCTCGAACACACCCGGGGCGATCTCCTCGCCCAAATCGGATAAGGTGCGTGCCTGCCCGAGAAGGCGACTGACGCGGCTCCCGTAGGCGCGCGCATAGCGGCGCGCCAGCGCGGTAGGGAGCCAAGGATGGCGCTCGCCAAGGGCTGCGCAAAATGGGTCGAACCCAGCGGGATCAAGGTCGCCGCCAGGAAGGCTTGCGGCACTCGTCCAGTGAGTGCGGGTCTTTGCGTTAGCACCCAATGCGGGGAGCAATAGATCCATCGCCTCCTCGGCCAGA
The DNA here is from genome assembly GCA_903970305.1 of Rhodospirillales bacterium. Lineage (GTDB taxonomy): Bacteria > Pseudomonadota > Gammaproteobacteria > Burkholderiales > Burkholderiaceae_D > BOG-994. Next base: position 8,249 of record CAJCID010000142.1, read on the forward strand.
CGGCGAAAAGTCGTGATCTTGCCGCCAAAGACGGACAATACCGGAGCGCCCTCGTAGTTCAATTCGAGCCAGTAGTCGCGCGTGACGGCGGCGGCATCGGCAGCGTCGTCCTCGAGCAGTGGCCGCACGCCTGAATAGCTTCGCACCACGTCGCTCGGCGTGAGAGTGCGCCTGAAGTAGCGATTGGCCATCGCGCAGAGATATTCCGTCTCTTGCGGATCGATGACGAGCCGGTTCGGATCACCTTGATGCTCGATATCTGTGGTGCCGATCAGCGTGAAGTCGTCCTCATAAGGGATGGCGAAGATGATGCGCCGGTCAGGATTTTGGAAGATGTAGGCAAAGGGGTGATCAAAAAGCCTCTTCACGACAATGTGGCTGCCTTTGACCAATCGGATCTTGTGGTCGGAACGGGTCTTGAGCTCGCGCCCGAGCAGATCGGCAACCCAGGGGCCGGCCGCATTGACCACGGCGCGTGCTTGAATGCGATAAGGCCTACCCTTTGGATCGGTCAGACCGATGATCCAGTGTTCGGCATGTCTTTCGGCCTCGATGCAACGCGTGCGGGTCCGGATGACGGCACCCCGTTCGCGCGCATCGACGGCGCACAAGGTCACGAGCCGGGCATCGTCGACCCAACCGTCTGAATAGACAAAACCGCGCTTGAATCCAGGCCGCAGTGGGGCCCCGGCGGGATGAGTGGCGAGCCGAACGGAGTCGGACTTCGCGAGAAACGCCCTGCGCGCCAGATGATCATAGAGAAAAAGTCCGAGTCGGATCATCCAGGCGGGTCGCGTGGAGGGATCGTGGGGCATCACAAAGCGCATCGGCCACATGATATGTGGGGCCGACTTCAGGAGAATCTCCCTTTCCATCAAGGCTTTGCGCACGAGCCGGAACTCGTAGTATTCGAGGTAGCGTAGTCCACCGTGAATCAGCTTGGTGCTCGCGCTCGAGGTGTGGGCGGCAAGGTCGTCCTTTTCGCAAAGGA
>CAJCID010000143.1 GCA_903970305.1 Rhodospirillales bacterium
AGCGCGCCGCTCACCTGGATCTCCTTGTGGATCTGTTCGAGATTGGCTTCATCGCCCTGGACGATGGCCGATCGGATCAGGGCGCGCTGGGCGGGCGTACCGTTCTGGAGCAGGTAAATGAGGGGTAGAGTCGGCTTGCCCTCCCTGAGGTCATCGCCGACGTTTTTGCCGATATCGGCCGTCACCCCCGAATAGTCCAGCACATCGTCGACCAGTTGAAAGGCGGTGCCCAGGCGACGCCCTAGCTCAGCCCAGCGCTCCTCTTCCGTGGGCTCCCTTTCGCACAAGATGGCGGCAAGTCGGGTTGAGGCTTCAAACAGCTTGGCCGTCTTGTAGCGGATCACCTGCAGATAGCGCTGCTCGTCGACTTCGGGATCATGGACATTGAGTAGTTGCAGAACTTCGCCCTCAGCGATGACATTGGTGGCATCGGCGAGCACTCGCATGACCCGCATCGTGCCGACATCAACCATCATCTGGAAAGCCCGGGAATAGAGGAAATCTCCGACCAGAACGCTTGCTGCATTGCCAAATAGCGCATTGGCTGTCGCCCGACCGCGGCGCAGTGACGACTCGTCGACGACATCGTCGTGGAGCAGGGTCGCGGTATGGATAAACTCAATCACCGCGGCAAGGGTGAGATGGCTGCGGCCCCGATATCCACCAGCCGAGCTCAAGAGCAAAAGGAGAGCCGGCCTGAGTCTCTTGCCTCCCGCGCCAACGATATATTCAGCGATCTGGTTGACGAGGACGACCTCGGACTGCAGGCATGACCGGATGACTTCATCCATGGCACGCATTTCCCCCGCGATCGGATGCAGAATCAGCTGGGCGTCGCGGTGGTCATTCACAGAGAGGAAGTCCGGAGGGTAGAAGAGCACTGAATTATATTCGATGCGCCTGTGGCACCGGTTCCTCAAGCCCCAGCACGGACTCCGGCGACACGAGAGCGCTTCGCTCCTGCCTCTCGCGCCGCCCTTGGCGGCGCCATCCGGCAGCCAACCCACGCATCACTTGACCCATCGGGTAAAGCCCTGTATTCTTTCATGTTTTCCGTCCAAGGCGGCGGGAAGAGTCGCGCTCCTCCGGGAAGCCGACAGCGGGTCAATTGATGGGCATGAACTCGACCCGAAAGACCCATAACCGACGGCGTGGGGCCCGAGTCAGCGTGATCGGACGCTTTACCCGTTAGACTTATTTTCATAGAGGTCACCATGTACGCGGTCATAAAAACCGGCGGCAAGCAGTACAAAGTTGCGGCTGGCGAAAAACTCAAAATAGAACAGATCACTGCGGACGTTGGCCAAGAAATCACTCTCGACCAGGTTCTGGCGGTCGGGGAGGGCGATCAAATGCAGGTCGGTCAGCCCTTGGTTTTAGGCGCCATTGTCAAGGCAACGGTTCTGGCGCAAGGTCGTCACGAGAAGGTGCAGATCTTCAAAATGCGGCGTCGCAAGCACTATCAAAAGCGGCAGGGTCATCGTCAGAACTTTACCGAAGTTCGTATTGACGCGATCAGCGCCTAAGCGCGCGGGAGACTACCATGGCACACAAAAAAGCAGGCGGCAGTTCCCGGAACGGCCGTGATTCGGAATCGAAGCGGCTCGGGGTGAAGGTCTACGGCGGCCAGGCCATCAACGCGGGCGGGATCATCGTGCGCCAGCGCGGTACGCGACTGCACCCAGGCCCCAATGTCGGGCTTGGCAAGGACCACACGCTCTACGCGCTCGTCAACGGGACCGTGCAGTTCACCACCAAGGGCGCGCTGAATCGTCACACCGTCAGCGTAGAGCCCGTCGCAGAGGACAGCACCGTATCGGCCTAAAGAGCGGCCTTTCGGACGCAAGTCCCCTGAAAGGCTCCGCCAACGCGGGGCCTTTTTTGGTTGTGCGGGACGACGAACTATGAAATTCATCGACGAGGCAAAGATCGAGGTCATCGCCGGCAACGGCGGCAACGGGATCGCCTCGTTCCGGCGCGAGAAGTACATCCCCTTCGGCGGACCCGATGGGGGCGACGGCGGCCGTGGCGGCAGCATCTATGCGGTGGCGGACCGGAACATCAATACGCTCGTCGATTACCGCTTTGCCAAGTTACATCGTGCGCGCAATGGTGAGCACGGTCGGGGCTCGGACTGCTATGGCAAGGGCGCCGAAGATATCTATCTGCGCATGCCTGTAGGGACCTTGATCGCGGATCGGGAAACCGGTGATGTGGTCGCCGATCTCACCGACCACGGACAGACGGCCCTGCTCGCCCGGGGTGGGCAGGGTGGCCGCGGGAACATTCACTTCAAGTCGAGTACGAACCGCGCGCCTCGCCAGCAGACCGATGGGGAACCTGGCGAAGAGCGGGAACTGAAGTTAGAACTGCGCGTTCTCGCCGACGTGGGCCTCTTGGGTATGCCCAATGCCGGCAAATCCACTCTCATCAGCGCAGTCTCGAATGCCAAGCCCAAGATCGCCGATTACCCGTTCACGACGCTCCATCCCCACCTGGGTGTGGTTCGTGTCGGGCCCGAGCGCAGCTTTGTGATCGCTGATGTGCCCGGGCTCATCGAGGGCGCGGCTGAAGGGGCGGGCCTGGGTCACCAGTTCCTGCGTCATTTGCAGCGCACTGGTCTTCTGCTTCACGTGGTCGACCTGGCTCCGTTTGATCCTGAGGTCGATCCGGTCAAGGATGCCCGGGCGCTGGCCAGCGAGTTGAGCAAATTCGACCCAGAACTCGCGGATAAACCGCGCTGGCTGGTGTTGAACAAGCTCGACATGATTCCCCTAGAGGAGCGGGCGGCACGCGTAGGGGACTTCCTCAAACGTCTGCGCTGGAAAGGCCCGGTATTTGAGATCTCGGCGTTAACGCGAGAAGGATGTGAGGCCCTCGTTACGGCGATCTATGCCGAGGTGAGCGCCCGCAGGCGCCTTGCCGGGATGGGCGGGGCCAATTCCGAAGACGACGCGGGGGTTCCCCTTTTGGAGGACGATCCCCGCTTCAAACCGACCGCCGAGTAAATGGCGCCACACGATCTCTGGGGTGCAGCACGGCGCATCGTGGTCAAAGTGGGCAGCACGCTCGTGACCAACAACGGCAGGGGACTCGATCGGGCTGCAATCGGGCGCTGGGCGGAGCAACTTGCGGCCCTGCGGCGCGAGGGCAAGGAGGTTCTCCTGGTGAGCTCGGGGGCGATCGCCGAAGGCATGCAGCGCCTAGGATGGACGAAGCGGCCTCACCAGATTCACGAGTTGCAGGCCGCAGCCGCGGTCGGGCAGATGGGTCTGGCCCAAGTCTACGAATCGAGCTTCGCCTCCCATCAGCTTGGCAGCGCCCAGATTCTCCTGACCCACGCGGATCTCGCCGACCGTGTGCGTTATCTGAACGCCCGCTCGACCCTGTACACGTTGTTGGAGTTGGGGATTGTTCCGGTGATCAATGAGAACGATACCGTCGTGACTGACGAGATCAAGTTCGGCGACAACGATACGCTGGGCGCCCTCGTGACCAATCTCGTCGAAGCAGACGTGCTCGTCATCCTGACCGATCAGGCCGGGTTGTTCAGCGCGGACCCGAGGCGCGACCCTTCGGCACAGCTGGTGCGGGAGGGCCGCGCCGGTGATCCCAACCTTGAGGCGATGGCCGGGGGCGCAGGATCCGAACTGGGCCGGGGAGGAATGCTGACCAAGGTCTTGGCGGCCAAGCGCGCTGCTACCAGCGGTGCACACACGATCATCGCCTCGGGCCGGGAGCCGGACGTGCTGGCGCGCCTCGCTTCGGGCGAGGCGATTGGCACCCTGTTACGCGCGCGGGTGGCTACGCTGTCCGCACGCAAGCAGTGGATGGCCGACCATCTCCAGTTGGCTGGCCAACTGGTTCTCGATGAGGGTGCAGCCCGAGCGCTTGCTTCCGGGGGCAAGAGCCTGCTGCCCATCGGCGTACTGGAGGTGCGCGGGGATTTCACGCGCGGCGAGGTGGTCTCGTGCCTCGATGCCCAGGACGCGGAGATTGCGCGCGGCATCGTCAATTACAGCAGCACCGAGGCGCGGCGCATTGCGCGCCGACCCTCGAGCGAGATCGAATCGATCCTGGGGTTCGTAGAGGAGTCTGAACTCATTCACCGCGACAATCTCGTGGTGCTCTAGTCTGAAGTTCCGCCCAACGGAGAACGAGTTTCCCTAATGCTTTCAATCGCTTGAATTGAAATGAGGGTTCCTGGTTCTGTCTACGGAGTGATGGCGTCGATCAAGGCGCGGGCACGCGCCTGTTTTGGATTGGGCGTGGTCAGCACGTCGAAGGTCGGCGCCTCAGGCCCGGCACCGTGCGTGCGACAGGTATTGCGCACGAT
>CAJCID010000144.1 GCA_903970305.1 Rhodospirillales bacterium
GCGTCGGGTTCCATTTCGCAAGGCGCATCTTCCGGGTCCGCTGGGACGAGATCCAAAACGACATCGAGGCCCGCCGCGAGCGGGGACGGGCATGAGCACACCCAAGACAGCGCCCGCGATCGAGTTGCGCGATGTGCGCAAGAGCTTCGGCACGACCGAGATCATCCGGGGGGCGAATCTCGTCGTGCCCAAGGGACAACGGATTGCGATCATCGGGCCCAACGGCGCAGGCAAATCGACTCTGTTCAACCTGATCTCGGGCCGATTTCGACCGACGTCGGGAGAGATCCTCTTAAATGGCGAGAACCTCTCGGGTCTACGGCCCTTTCAGATCAATCGCAAGGGCCTCTCACGCAGCTTCCAGATCACGAACATCTTCCCGCGCCTGACCGTCTTTGAGAATCTGCGCTGTGGCGTCCTCTGGTCGCTGGGCTACAAGTATTCGTTCTGGCACGCGCTGGAGAGGCTGCGCGATGCGAGGCGTCGCACCGAGGAGGTGCTCGAGCTGATCGGGCTTGAGCGGCGCCGCGGGACCATGGCAGGCCTTTTGACCTATGCCGAGCAGCGCGCGCTCGAGATCGGCATCACCGTTGCCGGCGGCGCCGAGGTGATTCTGCTCGATGAACCCACGGCGGGCATGAGCCGCTCAGAATCGGAACACGCGGTCGATCTGATCCGCACCGTGACCGAGGGCAAGACGCTCTTGATGGTGGAGCATGATATGAGTGTCGTCTTTGGTCTTGCCGACCAGATCTCGGTCGTCGTCTATGGCGAAGTCATCGCAACGGACACGCCCGAGAAGGTCCGCGCCAATGCACGCGTCCAGGAAGCGTATCTGGGAACACCCGCCGAGGAAGTGCACTGATGGCCGCCGCGTTGATCGAAATCAAGGATCTGCATGGCTTCTACGGCAAGAGTCACGTGCTGCATGGCGTCGATCTTGCGATCGGCTCGGGCGAGATCGTGAGTCTTTTGGGCCGCAACGGCGTGGGCCGCTCTACGACGGTCAAGTCGGTCATGGGCCAGGTGAAGTGCACCGGCTCGATCCGCTTTCGCGGCGCCGAACTGCTTGGCTTGAAGGGCTTTGAGATTGCACAAAAGGGGGTGGGCTACGTCCCGGAGAACCGCGATATCTTCCCGCGGCTGACCGTCGAGCAGAATCTCATCCTGGGAGAGAAAAAGCCTGGCGCCAAGAGCCGCTGGTCGCTGGACGACATGTACCGGCTTTTTCCGCGGCTCGAGGAGCGGCGCAATACCTCTGCGGGCGTGCTCTCCGGGGGCGAACAGCAGATGCTCACGCTCTGCCGCACCCTGATGGGCGACCCGGACTTCATCATGATCGACGAGCCCACTGAGGGTCTCGCGCCGAAGATCGTCGAGCAGGTGGCGCGCTACCTCGAGGAACTCAAGAACCGGGGGATCTCGGTTCTGCTCGTCGAGCAAAAGCTCGCCATCGCACTGGAGATCTCCCAGCGCATCTATGTGATGGGGCATGGTGCCATCGTCTTCGAAGGCACCCCCGCCGATCTGAAATCGAACGCAGGGGTGCGTAAGGAGTGGCTCGAGGTCTAAAGCGCATCGAAGGCGCAGGTCCAAGACAGCTTCCGACACCAGCTTGGGCGACGGGGCGAGAACTTCGGATCCCTCTCTTCGCCGCTGCCCTCGCAGTTGCCCTATTGCCCAAATAGCATTTATCATCGAAAATAAAACGCTCGTTCGATTTCCGCACGACCATCCTTCCCCGAGCTGAGCAGCCCCGATCCAAACGCGCCCTGAGCGCCTGCCAACCAGAGAGACATCCATCATGACTGCCGAATACCAAGTCCATGGCCAGACCGCCGTCATCACGCTGCAGAATCCGCCCGTCAACGGACTCGGATTCTCGACCCGCCAGGGCATCGTCGCCGGCGTCACGCGCGCACTCGATGACGACGCCATCAAGGCGATCGTCATCACCGGGGCCGGCAAGGCCTTCTCGGGCGGGGCGGACATCCGCGAATTCAACAAGCCCGCAGCGACCGCTGCACCGAATCTTCTGAACGTCATTGCCGTCCTTGAGGCCTCGTCCAAACCGATCGTCGCTGCGATGCACTCGGTCGCGATGGGCGGCGGCCTGGAGCTCGCCATGGGCTGCCATTTTCGGGTTGTCCAGTCGGGCACCCAGATCGCTCTGCCCGAGGTGAAGCTGGGTATTTTGCCCGGAGCAGGAGGCACGCAACGCCTGCCCCGCTTGATCGGCGTGGAGCCCGCCTTGAACATGATCGTCTCGGGCTCGACGGTTCCGGCCGAGAAGCTCGCCAAGACGGCGCTTTTTGACGAGATCGTCGAGACGGATGTCGTCAAAGCCGCGCTCGCCTTTGCCGAGCGCGCCGTCGCCTCGAATCTGCCCTTGAAGAAGGCGCGCGACATCAAGATCAAGTTCGCGACTGCCGAGGGCTTTTTCCAGTTCGCGCGCAACATGGTAGCCGCCGCCGCGAAGAATTATCCGGCGCCTTTGAAATGCGTCGACGCCGTCGAAGCCTCGGTGACCAAGCCTTTCGATGAGGGCATGCGCATCGAACGCGAAGCCTTCACCTACCTCGTGCAGACGACCGAATCGAAGGCCTTGCGGCACGCGTTCTTCGGCGAGCGCGCCGCAAGCAAGATCCCCGACATTCCAGAGGACACGCCGACCCGGCCGATCCGCTCGGCGGCCGTGATCGGGGCGGGCACCATGGGTGGCGGCATCGCGATGAATTTCGCCAATGCCGGCATTCCCGTGACGGTCCTCGAGATGAAGTCCGAGGCCCTCGAGAAGGGCCTTGCCGTGGTGCGCAAGAACTACGAGAACTCCATGAAGAAGGGGAAGCTCACGCCCGAGAAGTTCGCCGAACGCGTGGGCCTCATCAAAGGATCGCTCGCCTATCAGGACATCCGCGATGCCGACATCGTGATCGAGGCTGTCTTCGAGGATCTCGCCGTGAAGGAGCAGGTCTTCAAGCAACTCGACGAGGTCATGAGATCGGGCGCGATCCTCGCCTCGAACACGTCCACACTGGACGTGGACAAGATCGCGGCATTCACAAGAAGGCCCGAGGATGTGATCGGCACGCACTTCTTCAGTCCGGCCAATGTCATGAAGCTCCTGGAGGTCGTGCGCGGCAAGAAGACCGGCAAGGACGTGCTTGCGACGGTCATGCAGCTCTCCAAGAAAATCAAGAAGACCGGCGTAGTCTCGGGCGTGTGCGATGGCTTCATCGGCAATCGCATGATCGAGCAGTACAGCCGCCAGGCCGGATTCCTCCTCGAAGAGGGGGCGCTGCCCCAGCAGGTGGACAAGGCCGTCGAGCGTTTCGGTTTTGCGATGGGGCCGTTTCGCATGGGGGACCTGGCCGGCAACGACGTGGGCTGGTATATCCGCAAGCGGCGCTATGTTGAAAAACCGAACATCGTCTATTCGAAGACGGCCGACCTGTTGTGCGAACTGGGCCGCTTTGGCCAGAAGACGGGTGCCGGGTGGTACGACTACAAGCCGGGCGACCGCACCGCCTACCCCTCCGAGGTCGTCAACGAGATGATCATCGCCCATTCCAAGACACTGGGCGTGACCCGGCGCAAGATCTCTGATGACGAGATCGTCGAGCGGCTCGTCTTCGCGCTCGTCAACGAGGGCGCTCATATCCTCGAGGAAGGTATTGCGCTGCGTGCCTCGGACATCGACATGGTCTATCTGACCGGCTATGGTTTTCCGATCTACCGCGGCGGACCCATGTTCTACGCGGACACGGTGGGCTTGCCCAATGTGATCCTGGCCATGCATCGCTACGCGCGCCAACGCCACGGTGACGCCTGGAAGCCGGCGCCCTTGCTCGAAAAACTCGCCGCCGAAGGCAAGACCTTTAACTAGATTTCGCGGCGAGTGCAGCGCCCCCAAGCGGGCGCTGTGCCTTCGCCGACTCATTTTGGAGACCGCTATGACCGATGCCGTGATCGTTTCAACCGCCCGCACGGGCCTTGCCAAGTCCTGGCGTGGCGCCTTTAACATGACCCACGGGGCCACGCTCGGCGGCCATGCGGTGGAGCACGCGATCCTGCGCGCCAAGATTGACCCGAAGGAGGTCGAGGATGTGATCATGGGTTGCGCCAATCCAGAAGGCGCCACCGGCGCGAACATCGCCCGCCAGATCGCCTTGCGCGCCGGCTGCCCGATCACGACCTCGGGAATGACGGTCAATCGCTTTTGTTCATCGGGCCTGCAGACGATTGCGCTGGCCGCGCAGCGCGTCATTGCCGGCGAAGGTGACGTCTTCGTCGCCGGAGGAGTCGAGTCGATCTCGTGTGTGCAGAACGAGGCGAACCGCCACATGATCGCCGAGTCCTGGCTTTCCGAGCACAAGCCTGAAATCTACTGGAGCATGCTGCAGACGGCCGAGACGGTCGCCAAGCGCTACAACATCTCCCGCGAAAAGCAGGACGAGTACGGCGTTGCGAGCCAGCAGCGTGCCGCCGCCTCAGAGGCGGCGGGCAAGTTCAAAGACGAGATCGTGCCGATGACCACGATCATGGGTGTGGCCGACAAGGAGTCGGGTCTGCTTGGCACCAAGGAAGTGACGATTGCGGCGGATGAGGGGATCCGTCCTGATACGACCTACGAGGGGGTTGCCAAGATCAAGCCTGCGCTGCCCGGAGGTGTGATCGCGGCCGGCAATGCAAGCCAGTTCTCCGACGGCGCCTCGGCCGCAGTCGTGATGAGCGCAAAGCTCGCCGAACAGAGGGGCCTTGCACCCTTGGGGATCTTCCGGGGGTTCGCGGTCGCCGGTTGCGAGCCGGACGAGATGGGCATCGGTCCGGTGTTCGCCATTCCGAAGCTTCTCGAGAAGACCGGTAAGAAGATCAGCGATATCGGGCTCTGGGAATTGAACGAGGCCTTCGCTGTGCAGGTCATCTACTGCCGGGACAAGCTGGGCATTCCGAACGAGCGCTTGAACGTCGATGGCGGCGCGATCGCCGTCGGCCATCCCTATGGAGTGACCGGGGCGCGTCTGGTCGGCCATGCATTGATCTAGGGTAAACGCCGCGGCGAGAAATTTGTCGTCGTGACGATGTGCATCGGCGGCGGGATGGGCGCGGCCGGCCTATTCGAGGTGGCGTGAGGGCCACGCGAGGCGCAGAAGGCAGAACACGGCAGAACACGCGCTTTGGCCACGGCGATCCTCGCCCCAAGTCACCCTGAGTCCACCACTCATGCAATCTAAGATCCTGTCGCGCCGCGACATCGATTTTCTGCTCTACGAGTGGCTCGACGTCCTCGCGCTCACCCGGGAGCCACGCTACGCCGACCACAGTCGCGAGACGTTCGATGCGGCGCTCGAGTTGTGCGAGAAGATCGCCACCGATCTCTTTGCGCCCCATAACAAGAAGAGCGACGCGGAGGAGCCCACCTTCGACGGCGAAAAGGTGAACATGATTCCTGAGGTGGGTAAAGCCCTTGCCGCCTTCTGCAAGGCTGGCTTGATGGCGGCCGGCCAGGACTATGAATATGGCGGCATGCAGCTGCCTGCAGTGATCGAAAAGGCGGGCTTTGCCTGGTTCAAGGCGGCAAACGTCGGCACCTCGTCCTATCCGTTTCTGACCATCGGCAATGCGAACCTGCTCCTGGCCCACGGCAGCAAAGAGCAGATCGAGACCTTTGTCAAACCCATGCTGGCGGGACGCTTCTTCGGGACCATGTGCCTGTCCGAGCCGCAGGCTGGATCGTCCTTGGCCGACATCAAGACCCGCGCAGAGCCCGTTGCCGACGGCACCTATCGGATCGTGGGCAACAAGATGTGGATCTCTGCGGGAGAGCATGAACTCGCCGAGAACATCGTCCACCTCGTCTTGGCGCGCATCGTGGGCAGCCCCCCGGGCGTAAAGGGGATCTCGCTTTTCATCGTGCCCAAGAAGCTCGTCAACTCCGACGGCAGCGTAGGCGAGCGTAACGACGTCGTGCTTGCGGGCTTGAACCACAAGATGGGCTATCGCGGCACGACCAACACGCTCTTGAACTTCGGCGAGGGCCGCTTCAAGCCGGCCGGCGCGGCCGGTGCCATCGGCTATCTCGTGGGCGAGCCCAATCGGGGTCTGGGCTACATGTTCCACATGATGAACGAGGCGCGTATCGGCGTTGGCCTGGGCGCGACCGTGCTGGGCTACACGGGTTACCTGCACGCGCTCGACTACGCGCGCAACCGGCCTCAGGGACGCCCCGTCGAGGCGAAGGACCCCTCCTTGCCCCAGGTGCCCATCATCGCCCACAGCGACGTGAAACGGATGCTGCTCGCGCAAAAGGCGTATGTGGAGGGTGCCTTGGCGCTGTGCCTGTACTGCGCGCGCTTGGTCGATGCAGAGCGCCTCGCGACCGATGCCGCGAGTCGCGCCAGGATCACGCTCTTATTGGACATCTTGACGCCAATTGCCAAGAGCTGGCCCTCGCAGTGGTGTCTCGAGGCCAATAGTCTCGCCATCCAGATCCATGGCGGGTATGGCTACACCCGCGACTACAACGTCGAACAGTTCTATCGCGACAA
>CAJCID010000145.1 GCA_903970305.1 Rhodospirillales bacterium
TTGCCGGCGCAAAGCCTGCAAGGCAGCTCGCAACGGCCCGTCCAGACGACAGCTCTCCAGACGACAGTTCTCGCGGGAACGACGACGCATCTTACCGACACCCAGACCGACGGCACCCCAACGCAGGAGGTCTTCGGGGCAGGAACTGATCTCACGACCACGCCCGCCGATGCACCGGGCGCGACGACGAAGGACTCGAACGTCGAATCGGGCAGCGGATTCTTAAGTAGTAGTGGCACCGAGGCGGCCCAATCCGCAACGTTGTCGAATAGCCTGGAGAAGGTCGCAGCCCATATGGGCGCGACGCAGTCCTTGACCACGGGAGCGGCGGCTTCCAGTCAGGGCATCACCTTGCTCCCGCAAGCCTCGGAGGGAGCGGCAAGCCAAGCCGTTGCCCTGAACAATCAGGGTACGGCCGCCGGTGTCGCGACGGCAGCATCGGCCGTCGTCGCAGCACCGGTCGGCTCGGGTCAGTTCGCCGCCGAGACGGCCACCAAGATCCTCTATTTCGCCCAGAACAACGTCCAGTCCGCGCAATTGTCCCTGAACCCGGCCCACTTGGGACCTTTGGATGTGCAGATCCGCATGACCGGCGCGCAGGTCAACCTCGTCCTCAGTTCCGATCATGCCGATACCCGCCATGCCATGGAGTCGAGTCTGCCCAAGCTGCGAGAGATGTTCAGCGATCAGGGGATCCAACTGGGGGACCTCTCGGTTGGGTCCAGGGCCTTCTCCAATGGCTCGGGCGCCCAGTACCGGCAGGAGGCGCAGGGACAGTCCGAGACGGGTCATGCGAGAAGCGCCGCGGCGTCCGCAGAGATCGTATCGTCTAGCCCGGTTGTGGCGCGTTCGCTGCAACTGGTGGACACCTTCGCCTGAAGGAACGAACGCAAGAGAACAGCCCGAATTCGCCGGTTATTTGAACCTTTGGGAAGTCTCTGCCGAACGGATAATCCTTTCGAAGCAGCCCCACTTTGAAATTGATCGGATCGGAACATGGCGACCAAACCAGCGGCAAAACCTCAACTGAAACCCGTGCCAGCAAAGGCCGAGGAAGCCGCGCCAGTTGAGAAGAAAAAGAAGCTCAAGCTTGTTCTGATCCTACCGCTTGTGTTGGCATTGCTCGGTGGAGTTGGAGCGGGCGCGTGGTTCTACCTACAGCATGGCAAGGATGCGGGAGCGCAGGCGGAAAAGGCCAAGGAGGAAGCACCGCAAAAGCCTCCTTCATTCGTCACCCTGGAACCCTTCACGGTGAATCTGCAAGGCGGCGAGCACTTCTTACAAATCGGACTTGTCCTGCAGGTCGCCAATGATGAGACGGGTGAATCGATCAAGGCCTACTTGCCCCAGATTCGCAATCGCCTGCTCCTGTTGCTTTCCTCGAAGAAGCCCGAGGAACTCGAAACCGTCGAAGCCAAGCGCAAACTGGCCGACGAAATCCTGACCGAAACGCGCCAGCCGCTCGGCCCGAAGATCGCCGAGGGCGTCCAAAGCGTGCTGTTTGCTTCGATCGTCATCCAGTAGACCCTCCTCGAGAAGCCGGACATGCCCAACGAGTTTCTTTCCCAAGACGAAGTAGACGCCCTGCTTAAGGGCGTCAACGGCGAGGACGACGCCGCTCCGGTCACCGAGGAAGTAGGCGGGGTGCGCCCCTACAACCTCGCCACGCAGGAACGGATCGTCCGGGGTCGGATGCCGACTCTGGAAATCATCAACGAACGCTTTGCGCGTCTGCTGCGCATTGGCCTATTCAATTTCATGCGGCGCAATCCCGACATCTCGGTGGGGCCGATCCGCGTGCTCAAGTACAGCGAATTCATCCGCAATCTGGTCGTTCCCACCAATCTGAACATTGTCCAGATGAGACCGTTGCGGGGCAACGCACTGTTCGTCTTCGATCCGTCGCTGGTCTTTCTCGTCGTCGACAACCTGTTCGGCGGTGATGGCCGATTTCACACGCGCGTCGAGGGTCGGGACTTCACGCAGACCGAGCAGCGCATCATCCAGCGCATGCTCGAGGTTGTGTTTGCCGACTACGAAAAGTCCTGGAAACCGGTCTATCCGCTGAAATTCGACTATGTCCGCTCGGAGATGCATACGCAGTTCGCGAACATCGCCAATCCCAGCGAGATTGTGATCGCGGTGACCTTCAAGATCGAGATCGGAACCGGCGGCGGCGACTTTCATATCTGCATTCCCTACGCGATGCTCGAGCCGATCCGCGACCTGCTCTACAGCAGCATCCAGGGCGACCAGATGGAACCGGACAAGCGCTGGCTGCACATGCTCTCACGCCAGGTCCAGGCCGCCGAAGTGGAACTCGTCGCCACGCTCTCACAAGTTCCGGTGACTTGTAACCAGATCCTCAATATGAAAGTCGGCGACGTCGTGATGCTCGATATCAAGCCGACGGTCGAGGCTGCAGTCGATGGAGTGCCGGTGTTTCGTTGCCGGCACGGGATCTCAAAAGGGCAATACGCACTGCGTATCGAGGAATTCATCCTGCCCTCGAAGAACGACTAACCGTTAGGAGAATCACATGTCCGATCCGTCCCCCGATTCCGACTGGGCAGCAGCCATGGCTGAGCAAGCCGGCGAAGCACAAAATGCCACGGAGAAGCTGCTCGAGAAGTTCGGCGCGCACTCGCAGGTCACGACCACCGCAAACGATATCGACATGGTTCTCGATATCCCGGTCCAACTCACTGTCGAGCTGGGTCGCACGCGCATTGCGATCAAGAGCATTTTGCAGCTCGCACAGGGCTCGGTGGTCGAACTCGATGGTCTGGCCGGTGAGCCGATGGATGTCCTCGTGAATGGCTGCCTGATCGCGCAAGGCGAGGTGGTGGTGGTCAACGACAAGTTTGGTATCCGCCTGACGGACATCGTCACCCCGTCCGAACGTGTACGCAAGTTGCATCGGTGACACCCCAGTGAACGAATCACCCCGGATCTTCATGAAAAAGCGCGTTTATTCCTTCCTGGTCGCGGCCTGGGTCGGTCCCTGTAGCGCAAGCCTTGCCCAATCCGTCGGCACGGCGCCGCTGCCCGCCTCAGGAGCTCTCGGTGCGATCGCAGGGCTGGCTGTGGTCGTGGCACTGATCTTTGCGCTCGGATGGCTGATGCGGCGCTTCAATGGTGCCGGCAGCCTACAGCGCGGACCCCTGCGGGTTGTCGGGGCCACGTCGGTCGGTCAGCGTGAACGGGTTGTCCTTGTCCGGTATCAGGACTCGATCCTGGTGTTGGGCGTCTCGGCAGGTCACGTCAGTCTTCTGAAGGAAACGGCCGCACCGCCCGAACCCCCCGCTCCCCCGGGGCCTACCTTGCCGAGTTTCATCGCGCGGCTACGCGCGGTCGGTGGAGCCGCTCCCGATGCTTAGCTCCCGCTTTCTTCCTGCGCCTCGTCTCGGAGGGCTTGTGTTGGGTGGTCTGGGTCTTGGTCTACTGGCCTGCAGTGGGGCCCACGCCCAGGTCTTGACCGCCCTCACCTCGACTCCCGGTCCTGGCGGAGGCCAGACCTACTCGTTGTCCCTACAGCTACTCGTCCTCCTTACAGCGCTCACCTTCCTTCCGGCCGCGCTGCTGCTGATGACCTCGTTCACGCGGATCATCATCGTGCTGTCGTTGCTGCGCAATGCGTTGGGCATGACGACCTCCCCGCCCAATCAGGTCCTGATCGGTCTCGCGCTATTTTTGACGATGTTCATCATGGCACCCGCCTTCGACAAGATCTACGACGACGCGTATGTCCCGTTTTCCCAACAAAAGATTTCCCAGGACGAGGCGCTCAAGCGCGCGGCGCTGCCGCTACGCGCTTTCATGTTCAAGCAAACGCGTGATCCTGATCTCGCACTGTTCATGAAACTGGGCAACCAGGGTCCCGTTCAGACCCAAGACGAAGTCCCGTTACGCATACTCGTTCCCTCATTTGTGACGAGTGAACTGAAAACGGCGTTCCAGATCGGCTTCATCGTCTTCATACCTTTCATCGTCATCGATCTTGTCGTCTCGAGCGTGTTGATGTCCATGGGGATGATGATGCTCTCGCCGACCACGATTTCGCTACCGTTTAAGCTCATGCTGTTCGTCATGGCCGATGGCTGGACCTTGCTCATCGGCTCGCTCGTGCAAAGCTTCTCTCCCTAGGGTATCCGCATGAATTCGCAATCCGTCTTGACGATTGGGCAGCAGGCGCTGCAGATGACCCTGATGATCTCAGCCCCGCTCCTACTGACCGCACTCTTGGTCGGTCTGTTGGTGAGCATCATGCAAGCCGCCACCCAGATCAACGAGATGACCCTCTCGTTCATTCCCAAACTGATCGCCGTTTTCGCGATGCTGGTTCTGGCAGGACCGTGGATGCTCCAGACTCTCGTCGACTATGTGCAGCGCCTGTTCGGTAGCATCCCCCAGGTGATCGGCTAGGGTAGCCCGCCAAGCCCATGATGCAATTCACGGAAAGCCAGTTGCTGGGCTGGGTTGCGGCCTGGTTCTATCCCTTGTGCCGCATTGCGGCCCTGATCGGCAGCGCACCCATCCTGAGCGATGCCTCGATCCCCATGCGGGTGAAAATTGCGCTCGCCGTCCTGGTGACGATCGTCGTCGCGCCGACGCTCGGTCCGGCCCCCGGGGTGGCGATCCTCTCGCTCGACGGGGGACTTCTGATCGTCCGTCAGTTGATCATCGGGGTCGGCATGGGTATGGGTATGCGGCTCGCATTCTATGCAGTTCAGTACGCAGGCGATCTCGCCGGCTTGCAGATGGGCCTGGGCTTCGCGCAGCTGTTCGATCCTCAGAACAATCAGGAGAGTGCAGTGGTCGGAAACTTCCTGACCTATCTGGCCTATCTTGTGCTCCTTGGGTTGAACGGTCATCTCATCATGATCGGCGCGATCGTCGAGAGCTTTACCAGCATGCCCATCGCCGCAGCCACTGGCGTTGGAACCGACTGGCATGAGTTGGTCGTGCACGGCGGGGTCATCTTCTCCCTTGGGCTCTACCTCGCGCTACCGGTCGTCGGGGCAAGTCTTTTGGCCAATGTCGTCATGGGGGTTATGATGCGCTCCGCACCCCAGATGAACTTGTTTGCGATCGGCTTTCCGATCACACTCCTGGTCGGATTGGGCACACTGTTCCTGACTCTACCGGCGAGCGTCCCGATGATTGAGCGCAGTTTGATGGAGAGCTTCACTGCTTTGCTGCACTGAGCGCCAACGGGAATCCCGCCTGGGCTTAGCGCACGGGCCGCTCATCGAGCCTGGCCTTCGAACCGACCTACGCCAGGGGCCTCATATTCGCAAGGTCGTCCGGGCGTCGCGGGCGAGGACGTTCATGACCCGTCCGGCAATCTCTAGAACCGGAAGAACCTCGTCGACTCCGCCTGCGGCGATCGCTTCCTTGGGCATACCGAAGACGACGCAACTGGCCTCGTCCTGCGCCAGGTTGTAGGCACCCGCGCGCTTCATCTCGGCCATCGCCAAGGCACCGTCCTTACCCATTCCCGTCAGCATGATCCCGATCGCATTCGGCCCGGCGTGTTGGGCCACGGATTGAAACAGGACCTCGACCGATGGGCGATGCCGGTTTACCGGATCAGCATCGGAGATCGTCGCGACATAGTCGGCACCGCGCCGGGCAAGCAACAGGTGCTTATCCCCGGGCGCGATATAGGCATGCCCCGGTAAGATGCGCTCACCGTGCTCGGCCTGCTTGACGGCGATCCGGCACAGGCCATCGAGCCGTTGCGCGAAACTCTTCGTAAACCCAGCCGGCATGTGCTGCGTGATGACGACACCCGGGGCATCGGGAGGCAGCCGCGTGAGGACCTCGCGGATGGCCTCGGTACCCCCGGTCGAGGCACCGATCGCGATCACCTTCTCGGTGCTCGTACGCCGATTGTCGAGCAGCGGCAGTGCCTTTTCGCGGGTGCCGGCTGCCAAGGGCTCGGGTAGGCGCCGCACCCGACAGCGCGCCGCCATCCGCACCTTCGCAACGATCTCGGCACTGAAGTCGTCCATGCCGCGCTGGACATCGTGTTTGGGCTTGGCGATAAAATCGACCGCTCCCAATTCGAGCGCCCGCAGTGTCGCGACCGAACCCCGTTCGGTGAGCGTGGACAGCATGACGACCGGCATCGGTCGCAGACGCATGATTTTCTCGAGGAATTCGAGGCCGTCCATCTCGGGCATCTCGATATCAAGGGTAATCACGTCTGGATTCAGGGTCTTGATCATCTGACGCGCGATGAGCGGATGGGGAGCGACGCCGACGACCTCGATGTCCGGCTGGGCATCAAGAATGTGGCTCAAAAGGCCCCGGATAAGAGCCGAATCATCAATCACGACGACCTTGATCTTGTTCATTGCGGTCTCCCTCAGACGAACAGCTCCACGGGGCCGCTCACGTCGGTCTGATTCAGGGCGCTGCGGTAGTCCAGTTCGCGCCGGGAAATCGTGTCGTTGTGCAGCTCGCGTAGTTTGCGGACCAGAACTTTGCCGGTTGCTGGAAAGAAGTAGACCTTGCGCGGGTAGATGTCGAGCAGGTCCTCGGCGACGAGGCTGATCCGCTCGGTCTTCAGAAATTCCCTGACGAAACTCGCGTTGCGTTGACCGACATTGGCCTGGGTGAACCCCGCCATGACATTACCCCCACCAAAGACCTTTGCCTCGAGGTCGGCACGCTGGGCGCCGGCCTTGAGTAGTTCATTGATCAGCATCTCCATGGCGAACACGCCATAGCGGGCAGTGCTTGAGAGCGGGTCGCGGGAATCCGTCCCGCCGTCGGGCAACATGAAATGATTCATTCCTCCGCAACCCTTGCGCCGATCCCGGATGCAGGCGGACACACAGGATCCGAGCACCGTGACCAGCACCATCTCGTGGGTCGTGACGTAGTACTCGCCGGGCAGAATCTTCGCGGCACGGAGATTGAATTGGCGGTCGAAATAGGTGTTCGGAGCCCGCTGCTCAAGGTCCTCCGAATTCCTATTGTGGGGATTCGTCACGGCCCATCCCCTAACTTGTGCGCAGAGGAGTCTTGGGAGCCGCAGCGGCCAGCCGGTACACGGTCTGTCCGAGCGGATGCAAGAACGCCCGGGCGTGCGAAAGATTCTCCGAATGACCGGCAAACAGCAGACCGTCCGGATCCAATCGGGGTGCCATGCGTTCGAGCAGCGTGAGCTGCGTTGCTCGGTCGAAATAGATCATCACATTGCGGCAGAAGATCGCCGTGAAATTGTTGCCGACGGACCAGCTCGGATCGAGCAGATTCAGTTGGCTAAAGCTCACCAGACTCGCCGCCTCCGGACGGACCTTCACCATGCCTGCGTTCTCGCCCACGCCGCGTCGAAAGAAGCGGGCGACACGCTCGGCGGGAAGTGATTTGACCGATTCGAGAGGATAGACCCCGAGGCGCGCGCGCTGCAGGACCTGTGTGTCGATGTCCGTCGCGATGATCTCGATCGGGGGATGGAGTGAGCCAAAGGCCTCGATCGCCGTGAAGGCGAGCGTGTAGGGTTCCTCGCCACTGGAAGCGGCGTTGCACCAGATACGCAAGCGTCCCTGCGTTCTGCGCGCCTTGAGGTGGTCGCGCAGAATCTCGAAGTGGTGAGGCTCGCGGTAAAACGAGGTCAGATTCGTGGTGAGCGCGTTGACAAACTGCTCCCATTCCTGCGAATCAAGGTCATCGAGTCGTTTGAGATACTCCGCGAAGCTCGCATCGCCGAGGGCTCGCAGCCGCCGCGCCAATCGGCTGTAGACCATGGTGCGCTTGCTGGGAGCCAACGTGATGCCCGCCCGCTGGTAAATGAGCCGGCAGATGCGCTCGAACTCTCCATTGCGCATGGCGAATTCGTGAGGACTCTCGGGCAGGACAAGCTGCTCACTCGTGCCTTGAAGCGTGTTATTTGCCGGTCGCATGGAGGTTCATTCGAAGCGGTAGGCCAACCTCAGGCCACCCCAGTGCCGGCCAAACACAGTGATGGGGGATGATAGGTCCTTCATCATCACAAATTGTCCGCCGCCCATATCGCGGCGATAGGTCTGCAGCAGAAATGGCTTGCGGCTCCGGGCCGCCCCCAGACCGGTGCGGTCGTTGAAGATGCGCCGGTTGCGGCAGTGGGCAGCGTTCCACACCGGGTCCCGCCCTGGTACGGCGGAGAACTTGCGGTTGTGCGTCGGAAGATATCCATTGCGATCCACCGCGGCACAAAACACCACCAGATCGGACAGTCCCAGCAGGGGCTCCTGAATCTCGGGCAGATGACGGTCGGTAAAATCGACATAGCGCGTCCAATACTGGACAGGATCGGTCCCTTCGATGGCTTGATACTGCACATCGCCCAGATCCTTAAGTCCGAGCTCGCCTTGCTCCACCGCCTCCTCGAAGAGCTTGGAGATCTGCGCGGCAGCATCTCGAACGACCGCAATGAACGGACTGTCCTCTGTCTCCATCCCAGAGGCGGCACTCAACTCGATCAGTTCCTCGCTGAGCAAGAGGAGGTCGTGAGCCCGCTCCGAGGCAAGCGCCAGATTGTCCCCGGTGCGCCCGACCTCGCCATTGAGTTCGCCGAAGACATGGGTCACTGCCTCGCAGGTCTGCAAGTTGGCTGCAGCGAGCGCGGCGATGCCCGTGATGCGGTTCTGCACACCATCAAAGGCCTGGGTCACTGCAGTGACGGCCTCCTCGATGGCGTCACCGGCGCTGTTGGCCTTACCGCCCCGGTCGAGTTCAGCGTGGCGTGCAAGTTCACTGATGCGTTGTTCGAGCGCCGCGACGGTCTGTCCGATCTGCTCGCTCGAGGCCTGAGCTTGTTGGGCCAGATCCTTGATGGCCTGGGCGACGACGGCAAAGCCCCGTCCTGCTTCTCCGGCCCGAACGGCCTCAACCGAGGCATTGAAGGCCAGTAAGCGCGTCTGAAAGGCAATCGCACCAATCTCAGTTGCCGCAGTCGAGACGCCCGTGAGGGCACGCGTGACCGCATCCACCCCTTCCTCCATGTGGCCGACGGCCTGGGCCAAGGCCCTTGTGCCATCGAGGGCCTCCGAGACAGTGCCCCGCGCAACCCGCGCGGCCCCTTCGGCCTCACGTGCCGAATCGGCGATCGAGCCATTGGCGCGGCTCATCTCAAGGGCCTGCAGATGAACCGAGGCGAAAGTCTCCACCTGACGCTGCGATACGGCACTCAGGTCCTCAAGTGCCCCGGCGATCTCAGCCGCCTCGCGACCCAGGCCAGAGGCCTTTCCGGCGAGCAAGGAGAACGTTTTGGGCAAGACCGCCGAAGGCCCCTTGGCACCCGGTTCCTCGTCGAGATCGATGTTCTTGGCAGTCGAGCGCATATCCATGGACTTCCTAGAACTCGGCCCATTCGTCCGGCGAACCGGTGGCCAGCGCCATCGCGTGCTCGGCGCGAGGGGCCCGGCTTGCGACTGGCGCGGAATGCTTCTTGGCGGGAGTGACCGGAGCAGTGATCTCTGCCCTGTAGAGCGGATTGGGTCCGTGCTCCGTGCGGAAACTCAGCACCGACTCGGCTAGCCTCTCGGCCTGCTCTTCCATCGATTCGGCCGCCGCGGCGGCCTCTTCTACAAGAGCCGCATTCTGCTGCGTGGCCTGGTCCATCTGGGAGATCGCCTGGTTCACCTGCTCGATGCCGGCACTTTGTTCTGCGGTGGCCGCTGAGATCTCTCCCATGATGTCGGTGACGCGGCGTACGGCAACAACAATTTCCTGCATCGTCTGGCCTGCCTCACCGACCAGCTTCGTGCCGGTATCGACGGTTGAAACGGAATGGGCAATGAGTGCCTTGATCTCGCGCGCGGCATCGGCACTGCGCTGAGCGAGGCTACGTACCTCGGTGGCGACGACTGCGAAGCCGCGGCCCTGTTCACCAGCGCGCGCCGCTTCCACGGCAGCGTTCAGGGCAAGGATATTGGTCTGGAAGGCGATACCGTCGATAACCGAGAGAATGTCCGCAATTCGCTTGGAGCTGTGCGTGATGGAATCCATCGTGTCGACCACCCGGGAGACGACGCTGCCTCCCTTGGCGGCGATCTCGGAGGCGCCGATTGCCAACTGGTTGGCCTGGCGGGCGTTGTCGGCATTCTGGCGCACGGTCGCGGTCAGTTGCTCCATGCTAGCAGCCGTCTCTTGCAGGCTCGAGGCCTGCGTCTCGGTACGTCGCGACAGGTCGCTATTGCCCTGCGCGATCTCACGAGCTGCGGTATTGATCGCCTCGGTGGCGGTGCGAATATCCGCAACGGTCAGACGCAACTGCGAGACGGTCTGGTTCGCATCCTCCTTGAGCTGACCGAAAGTACCGTGGTACTCACGCTCGATCCTTTGGGTCAAGTCACCCTGGGCGAGTGCGCCGAGAATCCGCGAAACCTCGCTAAGACCACTTGCGCTCGTTTCCATGAGCGCGTTCACGCCCGTGCTGAGCTGCAGCAAGAAGCCCTCCTGACCCTTGGCCCGGATCCTCTCGGAGAATTCACCGCGGCCGGCAGCCAGGACCAGGCGGGCGATTTCCTCTTCAGCCGCGAGTTCCACCGTCTTGTCCGACCATTCGAGAACGATCCCGATGCGTTCCTTGCCCGACAAGATCGGTGTGGCCGTGATCGCGAACGTCCGGCCGCCGATCTGAAGCTGCTTGTGGCAAGTCGTCGTGCTCTGCCCCAGCTCCTCCAGTGCCGAGCCCGCCGCACGGCCAAAAGCGTCGAGTCCACGGCCGACAAGCTGTGCCGGCTCGAAGCCGGGTATCGCCTGGGCCAGTTCGCCCGCGGCGTTGCGAAAGGCTTCGAGGAGCGCCTGGTTCAGATACTGAATCTTATGCCCGGCATCGAGCATCATCACGCTGGTGCTCGCCACGTCAAGCGCCTGCTTGACCGCAGTCAGGGCGTGCAAAGCTTCGAGGTCGGCCCGCTCGCGACGCAGCAGGCTGTCCTGCATGGCCTTCATCGCTTCAAGCAGTCTGCCGATCTCGTCATGCCGATCGACGACGATCTCGCCGTCCAGACGGCCCCTACTGATCGACTGCGCCGCCTCGAGGGCGCGCGCAGTCGGTCCGCTGATGCTGCGCACGATCACCACTCCGACGAGGCAGGCCATGACGAAGGCGATCAAGCTGCCGAGAAGGATGGCGATCCGGCTCGCGAGCGCAGCCGCGAGGGCATGCTCGCGGGCGGCCGAGACCTGACCCCTCGTCAGCTCCACAAACTGATCCAGCGACTCGCGGTAGCCGCCGGCTGCCTTCTTGAACCTGTCGTTGAGAATCTCCTGGGCTGAATCGCGCAGCCCGTCACGCAAAGCGCTGATCACCTCATCACGGGCGCTCAGATACGCCTCTCGTCTGCTCAGGAATAGATCGAACTGCCTTTGCTCCTCAGGTGAACTGATCGTCGCCTTCAAGGCTTTGACCGTCTCCCCGTTGACCTTGCGATTGGCCTCGATCTGGGCCGTGAACTTGCTCATCGCATCCGGATCGTCCGAGTTGAAGAGCGCGGACACGCTGTACATGTTGTCGTGAAAGACGTCTCCGATGTTCTTGAGCAGGACGGTTTTTTCGTAACCAGTTGCAAAACGGGCCAGATCGCGTTCGGTCTGATAGGTCTTAAGAAGAACCGCAGAAGTCGCGATCCCGGCGAGCGCCAGGATCAAGGCAAGACCTAGGGCGAGACGGACCGCGATGCCCAGATCACGCAAGCGCATGCTGTTCTCCCTGGGGAACCAATGCCCTGGGCGTGGCCGGTTCATCCGTGTCGAACAGGGCCATGTCCTTCGAGGAGATGAGCTTCTCGATGTCGACCAGGATCAGCATCCGGCCTTCGAGTGCGCCCAGACCCATCAGGTATTCGGTATCGAGCGCGGCACCGAACTGAGGCGGCTGGCGGATCTCTTCAGCCGTCAGCTGCAAGACGTCGGAGACGCTGTCCACCACGATACCGATCGTCCGGTTCATGATCCTTAGTACAACCACGACGGTGAACGCATCGTATTCGGCCTTGCCGACACCAAACTTGATGCGTAGGTCCACGATCGGCACGATCGTGCCGCGCAGGTTCATCACACCCTTGATGAACGCCGGAGCACTGATGATCGGCGTGACGGCGTTGTAGCCGCGAATCTCCTGGACCTTGAGAATATCGATGCCATACTCCTCGTTGCCCAGTGTGAATGTGAGGAATTCGTGCTCAGGCTCTCCCTTTGACGCGCCTCTCGGCTGGGAATCGGACACGCTACGGCTGTTGAGATCGCTGGATGAGTGGGACATGAATGGCTCCGGTGACTTATTGTCTGGACATGCGAACGATGGCGGGAACATCGAGAATCAGTGCAACCATGCCGTCTCCCATGATCGTTGCCCCCGACAACCCCGCGACCTTCCGATAGTTCGCCTCAAGGCTCTTGATGACGACCTGGTGCTGACCAAGAAGCGCGTCGACCTGTAGGGCCGCGCGGACCCCATCGGAGTCAATCACGATCAGTATTCCGTGGGAATCCTGAGAACGCCCCTCTAGGCCGAACATCTCCTGGAGGCGGATCACCGGCAGGAAGTTGTCTCGGATCTGGACGACGCGGGCCATGCCCGAGAGACTCTTGATGTCACCCGCGGTCGGCGCAAGAGACTCGATCACATGGGCCAAGGGCACGATGAAGGTCTGATTGTTGACGGAAACCGACATGCCCTCCAGGATCGCCATGGTCAGCGGCAGCCGAATGATCATGTTCGTTCCTTTACCTGCCGACGAACTGATCTCGATGCGCCCGCCCATAGCATCAATGTTCCGCTTGACGACGTCCATTCCGACACCACGACCGGAAACATCGGTGACCGCCTCGGCTGTGGAGAATCCAGCTTCGAAGATGAGTGGCCAGATATCACCATCGGGTGCGTTTTCATCCACCGTCATCCCGCGTTGAAGCGCTTTCTTCAAGATGCGTTCACGGTTCAATCCTGCGCCGTCGTCGCAGACTTCGACGACGATGCTGCCGCCCTGGTGGAATGCTCGCAAGGTGACCGTACCGATGGCCGGCTTGCCCGCCGCGATCCGGGCCTCGGGTGACTCGAGTCCGTGGTCGATGCTGTTGCGCACCAGATGCGTAAGGGGATCGGCCAGCTTCTCGATCAGCCCTTTGTCGAGTTCCGTGGACTCCCCCACGATTTTGAGCTGAACCTCCTTGCTGAGCTTGGCGGCCAGATCGCGCACCATCCGTGGAAATCGATTGAACACGGTCGCGATGGGCATCATCCGCACGGCCATCACGGATTCCTGCAGATCGCGCGTATTGCGTTCCAGCTGGGCCAAGCCGTCGAGCAGCGACTCATTGGCCATACGGTCCATGGCCGCCGAGGCCTGGGTGAGCATCGCCTGCGTGATCACGAGTTCGCCGACCAGATTGATCAACTGATCCACCTTCTCGACCGAGACGCGGATCGAGGTGGTATCGGCCTGGGGCGCACGGTCCGAGGCTCTGCGACCGGGATTGACACCTGCCACCGGGTGGTCCTCGCGTCGGGTGGCCGCGGTCTCACCCGCAGAAGCTCCAGCTGAAGGCATCGGGACTGTATCGAAAAGCCCGTAGCTCTCGTCCCCGTCGTCTGCCTTGGCGACGCCGGATTCTCCTGCCATGTCCGGGTTGGGTAGATCATCGAAGAATCCAAAGCTGTCGTCGACGACCAGGTCTCTGACAGCAGTGGGAGAGACCTCGGTCGCGGGACGCGCTTTGGCGCTGCTGACGAGTAGGTTCAGTTGGCTGCACACGGCGGGCACGTCCACATCAATCGATGTGGCCTGACCTCTATAGAAGGCCAGTTGGGCTTTCAGGACGTCCCCGGCCTGCAGCAGCGCATCGATATGGCCCGATTCCAGGCGCATTTCGTTACGTCGCGCGAGATCCAACAAGGTCTCGAGTTCATGCGTGACCTTGGCCATCGCGTCGAACCCAAAGGTGCCACTTCCGCCTTTGATGGAGTGGGCCGCCCGAAAGATGGCATTGAGCTCCTCAGGATCCGGTCTCTCGAGATCCAACTTGAGAAGCCCATCCTCGAAGGCGTTGATGTTCTCAGCGGTTTCCTCGAAGAACACGCCATGGAACTGGCTGATATCGAAGGCACCGACGCCGGACTGTTGGCGCTTTTCCATGATCAGGCCTGGCCGATGACTTTTCCAACCAATTCGACAAGCTTGTTCGGATCGAAAGGCTTGACCATCCAGCCCGTAGCTCCGGCGGCCTTGCCGGCCGCCTTCATCGCATCGCTCGACTCGGTCGTCAGGATCAGGATCGGAGTCGACTTGAACTGCGCCGTCGAGCGCAGCGACTTCACAAGCGTGAGGCCGTCCATGCGCGGCATGTTCTGGTCCGCCAGCACCATGTCGATACGGTTGACCTGCGCTTGCGCCATTTCGAAGGCCTCCTGGCCGTCACCTGCTTCAAGGACCGTGTACCCGGCCCGGCTGAGGGTGAAGGCGACCATTTGTCTCAGCGATGCCGAATCGTCCACGGCTAGGATCGTCTTACTCATTGCGGGCCTCGTGCGGAAAAGTTAGGGATTTAGAACAGTTCGACATCGCCGACCTCCATACTGCTTTGGGTTACGGGGTTGCGTTCAAAACGGGCGCGCATGTCGTCGAGCTGCGACTTGACCTCGGCCACCGAGACCGCTTTCCGGGATTCGAGTTGCGGCTCGGCGAAAAACGGAGTGTTCGCCGCACCGGGTCGGGTCACGACCAGCATCTGCTCGATCGCAGTATTCATGGCATCGAGCCGCAGGCGGGCATGGTGGATCAGCTGTGATGCCATGTCCTGGAACTGGAGCGAAGCGACGGCAGAGGCGACGTTGCTCTCCACGTCTGCGGCAATATGGGTGATCTGATCCAGGCCGGCGGATATCGCGGCATCGACGCCCTGGATGCCACTCATGTGCGCTTCCACATCACGCTTGGCGCGCATGGCGAATTCCATGTCGGCGTTGGCCATTTCTTGGATGCTCTGCTCCACTCCGCGGGTTGCGCCATGCATCTTGTCGACCTGGCTGCGAATCTGCTGGCTGAACTGGTGGGTGCGCTCGGACAAGCCACGGACCTCCTCTGCGACGACGGCAAAGCCGCGACCTGCCTCGCCCGCCCGGGCGGCTTCAATGGCCGCGTTCAACGCGAGCAGGTTGGTCTGGCGCGAGATCGCTTCGATCTCCCCGAGAATACCCAGCACGGTACCGATCTGCAGATTGACATCGCCTACTCGGGCGACCAGAAGATTCGCCTTGGAGCTGCTTTGGGTCGTGCTTTCGACGAATGAATGAAGCGTCTCCGTGGTGCTGCGTACGAAGTCACCAATGCTCTGGTTGTTCTTACCACCCTCACCGCCCCGGGTGACGTCCACGGCAAGCAACTGCTGACGAGAAGTCAGGGCATTGACGGCCTTAAAGCTGGTGATGAGCCCGTTGATCGCACTGGCCAGCAGGTCGCGCAGGCGATCCAATTCGGTGCGGCAGCGCTCCAACTGAGCCGTAAACTCCTCGCTGCAGTCCGCGACGACGCGCATCAGATGCGCTCGATCCTGCTCCTTCTCGCTGCGCAAGGCGTCGATACGCTCCTGTGCGGCCTTCTCCGTGGCCACCTGCACATAGCGCAGCGTGCCGAACCACGCGATCAGAATAGCCAAGGCGCCGCCGATCATCCAGCCCACCACGGGCCAATCGGCTTGTGCAGCTTCTCCCATGAGAAAGACTGCACAGACCGTCCAGATCACCGCGATCCCACCGATCTTTCCAAGCATTTGTTCCCCGCTGGGTTGTTCCTAGGATAGATCACCTGCCTCATGGAGCCGAGAGAGGTGCTGCAAGCCAGTTATCGGCCTGGGGGGGGGAAAGTTAAGCCGGATTTAGGCAGGAATACCGTGTCAGTTCATCCGTTAGGTGAATATCTTAAGTAGATATACGGAGGACAGTAGGTGCCCTTAGTGCTAGCATGATCCCAAGCTGTTGTCAGTCACCGAGACAGGCTATTTCGTCATACCGAACATCCCCCGTGTGAAGATCCGCGACCCACATGCAAGCCCTACCCCATTCCATCCTAGGTCGCAGACTGCGCGTGCTGCTGATCGAGGACAGCGAGGACGATCGCGACCTGATTCTGCTGCACCTTCAGCACAGTAATTTCGAGTTCGACTGGGCCTGCGTAAACAACGCTCGGGAGTTGCGCAATGCGCTTTCCCAGCATGCCTGGGATGTCGTCATCTCAGACCACCGCTTGCCGGGTTTTGGTTCAGGCGAGGCCATGGCCATCGTTGATGAGGCCGAGCCCTCTCCGCCGTTCATCCTGGTATCCGGACACATCGGCGAGACCGCCGCAGTGGAGGCGCTCCTGCAGGGAGCTGCCGATTTCGTCAAGAAGGACAGCCTCTCGCGCCTCGGAGCCGCCGTCGAGCGGGCCCTCGAAGCGAACAGCTTGCGCCGCGCAGCCCGCGAGGCGGAACGGGCTCTGCGCGAGAGCGAGGAACGCTTTCGCAAGCTCACGGAATTGTCGCCCGTAGGGATCTACCTGACCAATGCCCGTCAGGAATGCATCTACGCCAACGAGCACTGGTATGTGATCACAGGGCTCATCCCGGAATCCGCAATCGGACGTGATTGGCGCCAGGTACTGCAGATCGACTCGGACGATGCAGCTCAACAGGCGACCGCCATCTTCGCCGAAGATCCCGATCGCCCTCTTTCGTTCGAGACCCGGATCAAACGGTCCGGCGGGCCCGAGGTCTGGGTGATCGGACAGATGCTCCCTCAGTACGATGCCGATGAACAGCTGACCGGGCACGTCGGCGTCATCACCGACATCACCGAACGCAAACGTTCCGAGCTCGAATTGATCGAATCCGGCCAAAGGTTGCGCGAGTTGTCCTCGCACATGGTACAGATCGAAGAGCGCCAGCGGGCCTCGATCGCGCGCGAGATACACGACGACATTGGAAGTTCTCTGACGGGGATCAAGATCGATCTGGCGTGGCTCAAGGCGGAACTGGCCGAGCAGTTGGAGGCGCGACCCGAGGTACGGGCCAAGATGCAAGACGTCGAGAAGCTGGTCGATGCCACAGCTGCGGTCAGCCGGCGCCTGATCAAGGCGCTTAGGCCCAGTATTTTGGATCATGGCGTCGTACCGGCGATTCAGTGGCAATTGCTGGAGTTCGAGCGGCGCTTTGGCATCCGCTGCCATTTCGATCCCCCGGTCAACGAGCCGAGCCTCACTGAGGAGCAATCCGTGGCGGTGTTTCGGATTCTCCAGGAAGCGCTGAACAATGTCGCCAAGCACGCGGGCGCGACCCAGGTCGAGGTAACCGTCTTTAAGCGCAAGAAGGAGCTCACCATCGAAATTCGTGACAACGGTCGGGGACTGCCCGACGGCAAGGCCGAGCGAGCGGGATCGTTCGGTGTCATTGGCATGCGGGAGCGGATCGCATCGCTCGGTGGCTGGCTCGAGATCGCTGGAGCCCCGGGCAAGGGCGTCTCACTCATGATCGGCATACCCTATGGTGTCCAGAAACAGCTGAGGCGGGCATGATCCGTGTCATTGTTGTCGACGACCACGCGATCCTGCGCCGTGGACTGATCAGCATCCTCGAGTCCTGTGACGACCTGTCGTGCGTGGCGGAGGGCTCCAACGCGGCCGAGACCATGCGGGCGATCCGGGAATACAGCGCCGACGCGCTCGTGCTCGATGTTTCGATGCCTGGCAAGGACGGTATCGAGGTGCTGAAGCAGATCAAGAAGGAGCGCCCCCGTCTGCCGGTGCTGATTCTCAGTTCGCACTCAGAAGACCAGTATGCTTTGCGCTCGATCCGTGCCGGGGCATCGGGCTACCTGAACAAGACCAGCGCGCCGCAGCAGCTTGTGACGGCGATCCGGCAGATCGCGGCCGGTCGGAAGTACATCACGCCTGAGCTTGCGCAATCGCTGGCTGATCACATCGAAAGTCCGGCCGACGGGCCGGTCCACGGAACCCTGTCGGATCGGGAGTTCCAGACGCTCAAGCTCATCGGATCCGGCAACTCCTTGACCGAGGTCGCCGAGAAGCTCTGCCTATCGGTCAAGACGGTCAGTGTCTATCGGGCACGCCTGCTCGAAAAGATGCAAATGAAAAATAACGCGGAACTGACGCGCTACGCCATCGAGCAAGGGCTCGTCGACTAACGTACGCTCACTTCAGATACGTGAACAGGTCCGAGTTGGTGATATCGCTAAATGACTGTTCGGCGGCGGTCAAGACGGTCTGCTGTTCGGCGAGATTGGTCGCTGCCGAGGCGAGATTGGTACTCTGAAGCTGGGAGATCGTCGTCGTATCCTGAAGATTGAGCGCCGTGTTCATGGTGCCCAAGGTGGTCAATTCGTTTTCCTGGGCCCCAACGCCGGCTTGCACCGAGGACACCTGGGCAATCGCGTTTTGCACATTCTTTAGGGAGGTGCTGATGCCCCCAAGCGCCCCGGTGCCCGAGGTCCCCGAAGCTGAGGTCTGAAGCATCGTGATGGCCTGCTGGATCGAGGTGAATACGCTCTGATTTTGGCTGGGCGCGACGGTGAACGTATCGCCATTGGCCGGGGCACCCGAGACGGTCATCTGCATGCCGTCAAAGCTGATCGCGCTGCCACTCGTATAGGCGTTGCTCGCCGCAGGGGCGGCGACACTCTGCCCTGTCGTCGTGTTCGTGACGCTATAGGTGGTCTGCCCGCCCGAGACGCTGAACTGGATCGAGTAGCTATCGCCCGTGAGCGACGCAGGGGTCGTGACCTGACCGGTATCGATCTGTGCCGAACC
Organism: Rhodospirillales bacterium; assembly: GCA_903970305.1. Classification (GTDB taxonomy): domain Bacteria; phylum Pseudomonadota; class Gammaproteobacteria; order Burkholderiales; family Burkholderiaceae_D; genus BOG-994. The sequence continues at coordinate 18,798 of CAJCID010000145.1, forward strand.
CGTATTGGTCAGGGCCGCACCGGTCGTGAACACGCTGTTGCCGGTCCGCACGCGCTGAAAAACCGTGTCGCCCGAGACGCTCACGGGCATGTTGCGTGAACTCGACACCGGGATCGAGCGCACCCCGTCGTCACTCGTGTACTGCACGCCTGCGGCAGACTGTACAAAAGGGGGCGAACTGGCCTGATACCCCCCGAACAGATACGTCCCCTGTGCACTTTGAGTATTGGCCAGTGCGACGAGCGACTGTAACTGGCTTTGGAGGGTCGTCGCCAGAGATTGGCGGTTTGCGGCGGACAACGAGGAATTGTTGGCTGACACCAAGGTCGTATTGACGTTCTGCAGGACACTCGTGACCTGACTTAGGGTGCTATCGGTCTGGGACAGTAGCGTCTGGGCTGTCGACTGGTTGGACGCGTACTGGGTGTTGATCGATTGCGAATCCGAGGTTGCGAGAATCTGGGCGGCCGCGACCGGATTGTCCGCCGGGACGTTGACCATCTTTCCGGTCGAGATCTCCTCTTGCGTCTGGGCAACCTGGGCCTGTGCCGCGTCGATGCTGGCAATACCTTGTTGGTAGAGGCTAAGGGTACTGATCTGCACGATTTGCTCCGCTAGGACAGGTTGGAGAAGAGGCCAATGACGGCCGCGAACATCGAGTTGGCCGTGACGATCGTCTGGCTCGCAGCCTGATAGGCCTGCTGGTACTGGAGGAGGTTGGCCGCCTCGTTGTCCAGATTGACTCCCGAGGTCGAGGACACGGTCTTCTTGGCCTGGGTGAGCAGGCTATCCTGCGCGGTACTCGTCGAGTCCAGCTGCTGGGTCTGCGATCCGATCGAGCTGACCAGTTGCTGGTAGGCGCCTGACAGGGTGGTTGTGCCCCCGATCAGGTTCGCGGTCTGCAGACCCGCGAGCTCGATGGCGTTGGTATTGTCCGAGGTTCCCGCGGTATTGGCTGCGATGGAGACGGTATCGCCGTTGGCTGGGGCGCCCGAAAGCGTCAGGTTCCAGCCGTTGTAGCTAATCGGAGACCCAGCGGTGTACGGCTGGCCCGAAGAGAGCACGGCTTGCGTCGTGGAATCGATCAGGCTGTAGGTGGTAGCTGATCCGGCCACCTGGAATTGGACTTTGATGGGCTGTTGCAGGTTGGCGTTCACCGGAGGTGGCCCACTGACCGTCAGGCTCGAGACGGCGGCTGTGCCCGAGTCGTTCTCGCCAAGAGAGGCGATGACTGGGGTGGCCGCCGCGATCTGGGAGGGATCCGTGGCCGTCACTGCGAACTGCGTTGCTCCGTTGATGGTCGGATCGATCGTGAAACTGTCGCCGTTCGCCATCGAACCCGTGGCGCTCAAGGTCACGCCGCCGATCGTCTGGGGAAGGCTTGCGTAACTCGTCTGCGCGCTGGTCGACAAGTTGGTCACGACGTATTGGCCGCCAAGGTACTGTAGTCGATAGTTGCTCGTCGTGAGCGCGCTCGGATCGACGATCGTCGCCGCGACACTCGCGCTTCCGGTATTGCTGGACGCCGCGGTGACCTGTGGGGCACCGCTCGAGAATAATGCCTGTCCGGCGTTGCCGTTTAAGTCCTGACCCAGCTCATTTTGAGCATTCACGGCGCTCGCCAGATTGATCGCAATCTGTCCCAAGGCGTTCTGTGCGGGAACGAGGCTCTGGTCACGAAAGTTCAAGAGGCCGGTCAGGCTTCCCCCTTGCAGCTGGCCAGATCCAATCAGTGAGGTGCTACTGCCTATCTGGACCGCCAACTGCAACTGGTTCGGATCGGTCGACGCCGGAACGGTCGTCAAGGTGTTGGCCGTATTGCCCATGACGAGCGGCTGTCCGTTTCCGACAAAGACATTAACCGCCCCGTTGGACTGGGAGATCGTGGTGGCTCCCAATTCCTGATTCAGATCCTGGATCAGGGAGTCCCGCTGATCCAATAAGGTATTGGGCTGTTGACCTGTCCCACCACCGCTTGCGGCGACGATCTGGGCGTTGAGCTGGGCGATTTGCGATGCCTGCGAGTTGACTGTCGACACACTTTGCGTGACCTGTTGATTCAGGCTTGTCGACATCTGCTGCAGCTGCGAGCCCATGCTGTTGAAACTATCGGCGAGGCTCTGCGCGCTCGAGAGCATCTCCTGGCGACTGGGCACGTCCGATGGATCTGCAGCGACGGTCTGTACGGCGCTAAAGAACGAATCCAGCGCCGGACCGAGTCCGCTGGTGGATGAGCCCAACATGTTGTCGATCTGCTGGAGTTGGGTGTATTGGGTATCGAGCTGGCTGCTCGAGGCCTGCGCCTGCACGAGTTCGTTCTGTTGGAATTCGTTGTAAGCCCGGGTCACTGAAGTCACCTGCGTTCCGGTCCCGATGTAACCCGCGCCCGTGAATTGCGGGGGCGCGGCGACCTGAACGATCGATTCCTCGCTATATCCCGCGGTATTGACGTTCGCGATGTTTTCGCTGGTCGTGGTCATCCCGGCCTGTGCTGCGGCCAGTCCACTTAGTCCAAGACTGATCAAACCATCCGACATTTGGGTCTCCTAGAGGAGTTCATCGGCTGTCGACCAGGAAACTTGAGGGTTGCGTTCATACGAGATTGCGCAGCGGGCCGTTGATCACCTGGGCCAGCTTCTGGCCATAGGCGGGATCCGTGGCATAGCCAGAGCGCCCCATGGCCGTGGCAAATCCGACTGCGTCGTGAGCTCCCTGCATCGCCTGCGCGTAGCGTGGGCTGCTCGAGACCATCTTGGCGTAATCCATGAAGGATTCGGCATACGAGGAATAGGCCCGGAACTTCTGCACGACTCGTTGCGCGACGCCGTTGACGTACTCGGTGGTCATGGCCTCGACTGTAGGTCCGTTCCAGTTCGCTCCGGCCTTGATCCCAAACAAATTGAAGCTGCCATTGCCGCTTGCATCCTTGACCTCGTGTTTGCCCCACCCGCTTTCCAGGGCCGCCTGTCCGAGGATCACCTTCGTTGGGATGCCGCTGACCTGGCTGGCAGCCGCTGCCGCGTCTTTGTACTTCTCAACAAAGCTCACGTGGACCTCACTCGGCAGAGTCGTGGACTGCAGCAGCTGGGAGGGCTTTAGGGTCAAGCCTGCAGGATGAAGGGTGTGCAGGGGGAGCCCGGCCGCGCCCTGGCGCTTGAGCTCCAGCCCTGTCGCAGGCGACGCGTTTGAGCCCAGCGGTAGTCCGGTCGTTCCCGTGCCAGCGGCAACGGCACCACCGCGCGGACGGTTGAGCTGCTTCTCGAGAGCCGCAGCCAGGCCGACCCCCTTGCCGGACGCCATGCTTTGCGCGATCTGGTCGTCGTACATGCTCGTGACCATCTTCACCTGGTCACTGGCCAGCGGATCTCCGCCTGGCAGTGCCGAGCGCATGTTCTTGAGCATCATCGACAGGAAGAGGCCTTCGAACTGCTGGGCGACCTTGTGGTTGGCGTTCGCGTCTCCCGACTTCACGCTCAGACGCAATGAACTGATCGCATTGGCATCAAGGGCGTTGCTGGGATCGGTGCTGTTCACGGTACGAGCCTTCTACAGGAATTGATTGTCCGTTCACGATCTCGTCAGATGACCTCGAGCTCAGCGCGCAACGCGCCAGCAGCCTTGAGGGACTGCAGGATGGCGAGCAGATCCTGGGGTGTCGCACCGATGGCATTGAGCGCCTTGACGACGTCCGTCAGTTTCGCACTGGCTGCAATCGGCATGATCTGCCCCTTTTCGGACTTGATCTGAATCTGGGCGTTGTTGACCACCGTAGTCTGTCCTTGAGAAAAGGCACCAGGCTGGCTCACGCTGGCCTGGTTGGTGATGGTGACGGAGAGATTGCCGTGTGCCACGGCACTGGCTTCGAGAGTGACCGATTGATTCATGACGACCGAGCCCGTGCGCGCATTGATGATGACCTTGGCCGCCGGCTTGGGCAGAGTCACGTCCAGATCGACAATACTGGCCAGAAACGCGACCCGGTCGGTGCTGCCCTGCGGGGCGCGCACCCGTATGACGCGTGCGTCCATGGGACTGGCGGCGCCGGGCGCGGCGCGATTGATCGCATCGGCGACCGCTTGGACCGTATCGAGGTCGCTCGTCTGTAGTTCCAGGTTCACATATTCACCCTGGCCGATCGTGCTCGCGACAGCGCGCTCGACCGTGGCGCCCGCAGGAATCCTCCCCGCATTGAGCTGATTCACCTGAACCTTGCTGCCTCCGGACGAAGCCCCGGCTCCGGCGATGACGAGATTGCCCTGGGTCATGGCGTAGATTTGTCCGTCTGCACCCTTAAGCGGGGTGAGAAGCAGCGTGCCGCCGCGCAGGCTCTTGGAATTGCCCAACGAAGAAACCGTCACATCGAGCTGCTGGCCGGGCTGCGCGAACGATGGCAGCATCGCAGTGACCATCACAGCTGCGACATTCTTCAGCTGCAGATTCGTCCCGGGCGGCAGATTCACGCCCATCTGAGAGAGCATCGAGGCCAGACTCTGAACGGTGAACGGTGTCTGGGTGGTCTGATCTCCCGTGCCGTCCAGCCCGACGACCAGCCCGTATCCGACCAATTGATTCGGGCGCACGCCCTGAATTTCGACCAGGTCCTTGACGCGTTCAGCACAAGCCAATTGGCACAGTCCCCCGGCCAGCGTGAGCAGCAGTGCGAAGAGAATCGAGCGGTGACCGAAGACAGGGGTAGACACAGGCATTCCTCTAGAAAGGCAAAGCGGTCAGGAAAAAGCGGGACAGCCAACCCATGGTCTGGGCCTCATCGATGTAGCCCGTCCCGCGGTATTCGATACGCGCGTCGGCAACCTGGGTCGAGGACACCGTGTTGCCATTGACGATATTGGTCGGATTCACCACCCCGGAAAAGCGGATGAATTCAGATCCCTGGTTGATTCCGATCTGGCGCTCACCGCTGACGATCAGATTGTTATTGGGGAGGACTTCGATGACCGTTACCGTGATCGTTCCGGTGAACAGATTGCTGCTGGAGCTGTCGCCCTTGCCAGCGAAGGTGGACGCGGAGCTGCCCGAAACCGACATGCCCTGCAGGGTCTTGAACGGCAAGCCCTTCACGGTAGGCACCGCAGCCGTGCTGCTTTGCGTCTTGGAGGCATCGCTACCCGACTGTTTGGAGGCGTTGATCTGCTCGTTGAGCACGATCGTGATCGTGTCCCCGACATTGCGCGCGCGCGGATCCTCGAAGAGCGGCCGGTAGCTGGCCTGCTGGAAGATCGATCCGTTGGCCGTGGAGGAGGTGGCCGGTGCGACCGGACGCGCGCTCATCGGCTGGGCGACTTCGACTGTGCGGAACATCGAGGAACAACCGCTGCATAAGATGGCCAGTCCGATGAAGAGGTAAGGGGCGGGAGAGTTCATGGGCAACGTCCTCGGAGAGGGTTAGATCTGGGTTAGCGCTACGTTAGAGCTGAGTGAGCGCTTGGAGCATGCCATCCGAGGTCGTGATCACCTTGGAGTTGAGCTCATACGTGCGCTGTGTCTGGATCATGTTGACCAGCTGCTCGGCCACATCGACGTTCGAGGTCTCGACATAGCCCTGGTTCAGCGTTCCGATGCCGTTGGTCCCCGGCGCGTTGACCGTGGGATTACCCGAGGCAGAGGTCTCCTGGTAAAGATTCTGTCCCGTACTCGAAAGTCCGGGCGGGTTAATGAAGCTGGCAAGCTGGATCGTGCCGACGGTCGCAGCCGCGATGTCCTTGGGCGTCGTCACCGAGACCACGCCGTCCTGGCTGATCGTCACCGAGGTCGCATTGGCTGGAATCGTGATCGCGGGCTGGACCGGGAATCCCGATGCGGTGACGAGTTGCCCCTGCGCGTTGACCTGGAACGAGCCGTCGCGCGTGTACGAGGTCGTGCCATCAGGCATCTGGACCTGAAAAAAGCCGTTGCCCTGGATTGCGATATCAAGCGCATTGTTGGTCTGGCTGAGGTTACCCTGGGTATGGAGCCTCTCGGTGGCGACCGGCTTGACGCCGGTACCAATCTGCATTCCCGAGGGCGCCTCGGTTTGTTGCGAGGACTGGGCTCCCGGGTCGTGCAGCGTCTGGTAGAGCATGTCCTGGAAGACGGCGCGCGACTCCTTAAAGCCCGTGGTGCTGACGTTGGCCAGGTTGTTCGAGATGACGTCGAGCTGGGTTTGCTGGGCATCCAGTCCCGTCTTGGCGATCCACAGTGAGCGAATCATGATGGTAGTCCCTTGTTAGTTACGACGTGGTAAGCAGCTCAGCTGCGTGCTGCGCGTTGTCCTGCGCGCTTTCGAGCATCTTCATTTGCATGTCGAAATCCCGGGCCAAACTGATCATGCTCACCATCGCCTGGGCCGGACTGACATTGCTTCCTTCGACCACGCCGGCGGTGACCTGGACGGCGGGATCGACGTCAGCGCTCGAGCCATCCCTGGTACGGATCATCCCGTCGTCGCCCTTCACGAGTGTCTGAGGGTCCGGATTGACGAGCTTGATCTGTCCAAGAGGCGTGGGTGCCGATAGAGGCGCCTGGACCGGGATCGCCGAGACCGTACCGTCGGATCCGATGCTAATCGTCGTATCCGGCGGAATCGCGATGGGCCCCGAGTCACTCAGCACGGGCAAGCCCGCCTGGGTCACGAGCGTCCCGTCGGGCGCCACCGCCAGATTGCCGTTGCGCGTATACGCCTCGTTGCCATCCGGAGTCTGAACGGCGATCCATCCGGATCCCTGGATGGCCACGTCGAGGGCACGTCCCGTGGCGATACTCGGCCCCGGGCTGAAGTCGATCCCCGGCGTCGAGTCACTGACCGATACGCGTGTGTTCAGACCCGCACCGGGCACCGGCGCTGCCTTGAACGTGCTGATGTCGGCCCGAAAGCCGTCGGTGCTCACGTTCGCGAGGTTGTTCGCGACCACAGCCTGTCTCTCGACAAGGCTGCGGGCCGAACTGAGCGCGGTGTAGATGAGGCGGTCCATGTCGCTTAGGACTGCAGGCTGACCAGCGTTTGCATGACCGCGTCCTGGGTCTTGATCGTCTGGGCATTGGCCTGATAGGCCTGCTGAGCCGTGATCATGTCAACCAGCTGGGTCGTCAGGTCGACGTTGGATGACTCGACCGCGCCGGACTGGAGAACGCCAAGCGAGCCCGTGTTCGGTGCACCCACCAGCGGCGTTCCCGAGGCGGCAGTCTGCGCCCACTCATTATTGGACAGGGGTGCGAGACTTTCCGGAGCGGCGAAGCTGGCCAAAGAGACCTGGCCCAAAGTCAGGGTCTGACTATTGGTGTAGCTGCCCGTGATGAGGCCACTGGCCGAGACCGTGTAGCTCGAGAGCTGACCCGACGTATAGCCATTCTGGGTGAGCTGGTTGACGCTCGAGGCGGCACCGAACTGGGTCGTACCCGTGAAACTGAGCGTGATCGGCAGAGGCGTCGCCGCACCACCGGTGATGGGCAGGCTGATCGTCGCGGGGAAGGTCGAATTGGCGGTGTCGACGGCGCCGCTGGTCGTGAACGTCAACTGGCCCATCGGGGTCGTGGCGCCGCCCACGGCCGCGCCATCGACGGTTCCGAAGACCTGCCAGACATTCTCCCCTGAGGCGTTCGGTCCGGTCGGCACGAAGTACATGCTCAGGTCATGCGAGTTGCCCAGTGAGTCATAGACCGGTGTCGACGTGGCAAAGTTATAGGTCGTCGAATCATCCGGATTGAAGTTGGCCGCAGTCAGGGCCGTCGCACTCGAATCGAGGTTCACCCCGGCAGTCACGTCCGAGGTGCTCTTGGCGGCAACATTGCCCGTCGGAATCGTCAGCGGCGTGGCCGTCGCGCTGGTCAGGATGGTGCCACTGGAGGACGCTCCATAGCCGAGTAACTGGGCGCCGCTGGCCGTCACGATGTCGCCGTTGCTGTTCAGCTGAAACTGTCCGTCCCGGGTGTAGCTCGTCGCACCGTTCTGGCTGACCTGGAAGAATCCCTGCCCATTGATGGCGATATCCAGCGGATTATTGGTCGTCGTGATGGTTCCCTGGGTGAAATCCTGGGCCACCTCCGTCACTCCTACCCCCAGGCCGACCGAATTGGCCGAGCTGGCCGCCTCGGCACTCGCATAGACATCGCCGAACTCGACGCCCGACTCCTTGAAGCCGACCGTGCTGGAGTTGGCGACGTTATTGCCGATGACGTCCAGATTTTGTGAGGCCGCCGACAAACCGCTTAAACCTTGCTGATATCCCATGATCGCTCCTGTGCGAGTTACTGAATCTGTTGAACTTGAGAAACACTGAACGAACCGAGACCGGCGACATTCACATTGGTACCCGTCGAGGTCGGACTGATCGAGGTGACCTGACCTGAGGCGTAGGCCGTGCTCGTGACCGGCTGGCCATTGGCCGTGGCGGCAATCGAGTAGGTATATTGCCCCGCGGCGGCCGCTGCGCCGCTGTCGGTCTGTCCGTTCCAGGTGAAGTTGGTCGTGCCGGCAGGCTCTGCGCCCAGGGTCATGGTGCGCACTTCTTGACCGCTTGCATTCTTGATCGTGATCGTCACCTGACTTGCCGCCTGCGCCAGGCCCACCGCGCCCTGGGCGGTGCCGCCACTGGGCAGGGTCAAGGTGCTGCTTGGCACAAGGACCTGCTGGCCGACCAGCGCCGTGTCGGTGACGGCCTGACCCTGGCTCACCGAGGACAACAGTTGCGTCAGCTGGGTGCTCAGCGTCTGGATCCCCGAGACCGTATTGATCGCGGCGAGCTGGCTTGTCACCTGGGCGCTGTCCATCGGGTTCAGCGGATCCTGATTATTCATCTGGGCGACGAGCAGCTGCAGAAAATAGCTCTGTGACCCGAGTTGGCTGAGGGCTGTACCGGAGTTCGTCGACGTGCTGCTGGAACTGCCCGAGGTGCTGCCTGTGCTCCCGGTGCTGCCTGTCGTGGTGAGACTGTTGACCGGACTCGTCGAGTTATTCGCAATGGTCATCTTAGTTTCCCAAGGTTAGAAGTTTGGACATGAGGGTCTTGGCTGTATTCATGACCTCAACATTGTTCTGATAGGAGCGCGACGCCGAGATCATGTTCACCATCTCGTCGATCGGATTGACATTGGGCATGTTGACGTAGCCGTCCGAGTCGGCCAGCGGATGCTGGGGATCGTAGACACGGCGCGGCGCCGAGTCGTCCTCGACGACGCGGCTCACCCTGACGCCCGCACTCTGGCCGTCCTGGCCTACCGGCATGACCTCGAAGACGACCTGGCGGGCTTTGTAGACTTCGCCGTTGGGGCCACCGGCACTCTCGGCATTGGCCATGTTGCTCGCGGTTGCATTCAGGCGTTGTGATTGCGCGCTGAGCGCCGAGGCCGCCACGTTAAAGACGTCGGAAAGAGACATGGCTTACCCCTGCAGTGCGGACATGATGGTCTTGATCTGACCGTTAAGGAACGTAAAGGCCGCCTGGTAATGCATCGTCGCCTCGGCGAACTGGGCGCGCTGGGTGTCCATGTCAACCGTGTTACCGTCCAGGCTCGGCTGGGGTGCGGTGCTATAGACGACGGCATCGGTGCCCGACAGGCTCGCCGTCAGGGCCGGAAGGTGATTGGGGGCGGTGGCCTGCAAGGCCACGGTCGCGGACGTGCCGGCCTGCACGTTTTTCAGCGCCTCGGCAAAATTCAGATCGACCGACTGATAGTTCGGCGTGTCCGCGTTGGCAATGTTTGAAGCCACCATCTCCTGGCGCTGCCCGGAAAGCTTCAGGGCCTGCTCCTGGAAATTGAGTGTCGCATCTAGGGTATTCACGATCGGGACTCCCGATGAGGTGAGGACATGCTGCGCAGTCTGATCCCTCGGTCATCCAGGCGATCCGAAGAACAAGCGACCTAAAACCCCTCATTTCTGGGATTCGACCAAGACCCTCACGTGGTGCAATTCGATACCGGGCCCAACACCGTCCCAATGCAGGTGTCGCCCGGTTTAGAAAGGGCATAGCCATGAGTTCCTGTATCGACCGAGTCCGCGCCGCAGCGTTTTGTGCTTTATTTCTGGTCCTGGCAGATTCCTGCCTAGCCCAAGAAGCGGCTGAGGATCCGACCATCGTCACGGCAACGGCGCGCGCCTACCTTGAGGAACTGGCAGGTCAGCGGGCCCAGGAAACCGGGGGGATTGCGCGCGTCCAAGTCGGCTCCCCGGATGCCCGCCTGAAGCTGGCCGCGTGTGCGCAACTTCAGGCAGGTTTGCCGCCGGGCGCGCGGCGCAGCGGCAAGACTCTCGTCGTCGTCCGATGCCTGGAGGGTCGTCCCTGGCAGATCTTCCTGCCCGCAGAGATCCACGTGGATGCTCCCGTGTGGTTCACGGCCCATCCGCTTCCCGCCGGACACGTGCTTGCGCTCGATGACCTGGTCCAGCGCAGCATGGACATCGGCACCGAGGACGGAAATTTCCGGCCGCTCAATGTGCGCGATGGCTTGGCCATCGGCCAGACCCTGGACCGCCCCCTGCCGGAGGGAGTAGTTCTACACGCCAGTGATCTGCGCGATCTGAGCCGGGTCGCGCCGGGAGACGCTGTCAGTGTGGTCTATTCTGGCGTAGGATTTAGTGTGAGTGGCGAAGGCAAGACCATCGGGGCGGCAAGTCCGGGGCAGTCGGTCCAGGTTCGGATGGCTGGAGGCACGATCATCACGGGGGTCCTCTCGGATAACCACGTCGTGGAAGTGAAGATCTGACGGAATTGTCAAAGGGATCGAGCATTCTGCTAAAGATCTTGCGAAAGCTGCCGATAACCGATCGATAACGGCGTTTTGGCGCCCCGCCAAGGGACGGCCAAAGCCGAATTGACGAACGGAGAAGTTATGAAAATCAATCCCGATCCATCTCAGGTCGCTTCTGCCCTGAGCGACTCCAAGAGCCCCTCGACCAGTGCGCAAGCTTCTGGGACTTCCGGTGCGCAAGCCACTGCCGCCGCGCCTGCTGGATCCAGCATCGAAATCAGCTCGGCTTCGCGCGGTCTGCAGTCAACCGACGCCACGGATTCGGCAAGCTTTGATTCGGCGCGGGTCGACCAGATCAAGCAGGCCATCACCCAGGGCCGGTTTCAGGTCAATGCGCACGTCGTCGCCGACAAGCTCATCGCGAGCGCTCAAGACCTCGTCTCCTCAGCCTTAGCCAAGGGACGCTAAGCATGCTACCCGCCCCGGATGTCCGGGCTTTGAGCCTGGAGGACTTGCTGGGGCGTGAGTTGCAGTTGCTGAACGGGCTTCTTGAGGTGCTCGCTCGGGAACGCGCGTGCCTGATAGAGCGCGATGCGCCACGCATCCTGCAGATCACGGAGGAAAAGCGCCTGGCGCTCGAGGCTCTCTCGGCCGCATCGTCCCTCTCGCGCCAGCTCCTGCCCGCCGCCAAAGGAGTGCGGGCCCAGGAGGTGGCCGCCACTCGTGCCTCCCCGGATCTGATCGATGCGGTGCGGCGCGCCTGGATTCGGGTCCGTGACGCAAACCAATGTAACGGCGCGATCATGAAACTCCATCAAGCCAGCGTCCTGCGCGGTCTTGGTGTATTGCGCCAGACCATCGGAGGAGCTGACCTCTATCGGGCCGACGGTCGCACGAGCGGTCATTATCTGAGCGCCTGATCACGTTCCCGCGAAGCCCCGGCGGGACCTGCACCCTTTCCCCCTGCGGGTCGCAAGCTTTAGGCACCCGGGACCGACTGACCCATGCTTCGGTCCATTTTGTGTACGGCGTAGGCGAGCTATGGCACAGTGGCGGATGGTAGGACGCCCGTTGCCACAATGACCCGATTCCATACAGCCTACGCCGAGTTCGAAAAATCCAGTTCGCCCTTTGAGATCGGTCTGGTGTCGGACACTCATGGTCTGATGCGCGCCGAGGCACTCGACGCGCTGGCGGGCTGCCAGCACATCGTCCATGCCGGAGACATCGGCTCGCCGGAGATCCTGAAGACGCTCTCCCGGGTTGCTCCGACGATAGCGGTACGCGGGAACAATGATCGCGGCGACTGGGCAGCGGGACTTCCAGACGCCGTCATGGCGCGCTTTGGCGATCTGTTTCTCTATGTAATCCATGACGTGGCCGATCTTGACATTGATCCCGTGTCAGCCGAGATAGCCGTCATCGTCGCGGGCCACTCCCATCAGCCTTCCGAAGAAGAGCGTGACGGTGTGTTCTACGTCAATCCGGGCAGTGCCGGTCCGAAACGCTTCGCCCTGCCGATCAGCGTCGCCCGGCTCACGCTCACCAGCGGACAGCCCCCCCGTTACTCACTGCTGCATCTGCCGGTCTGAACTCAGCTCGCCCGGAGCGACTGGGGGCGCGCCCGAGCTGGCTGCGGTTACAAGCCGGGCCGAGGGCTCAGTGGCCTGAGCGCTTTGACCGGATTCCGAAGGGGGTCTGGGATCAGCGGGCAGGATCTCCAAGGTCACGCGGCGATTGCGCGCCCTACCTTCGGCGGTTTGGTTTGAAGCCACCGGATGGTATTCCGAGTAGCCCGCTGCGGAAAGACGGGCAGGTGAGAGGTCGTGATCGATGAAAAAACGCACCACCGAGCCGGCCCGGGCCGATGACAGCTCCCAGTTCGACGGAAACTGGCTCGTAGCGATAGGTAGGTTGTCGGTATGCCCTTCGACCTGGACCAGATCGTCCAGTCCGGCGAGCACCTGGGCGATCGATCTGAGCGTGGGGAGGGATTGGGGCTGTAGATCGCATTGTGCGGGGGCGAACAGAACCGAGGCGTTGATCTCGACTGCGACGCCCCGCACGGTATTGGTCACCCGGACCTGGCCGTCCTTGACGAGGGTGGCCAACGCCTTGGAGAGCCGCTCGGCGATATCTTGCATATGGGCCTGCTGCACTCCCGTCATCTTGGGTGCGGCCAGGGGCGCGCGATGCAAGACGTGAGGGGTGGTCGGGACCATCGAGCCTGGGCTGATCGCCTCGACTTTGACTCCCGAGAACGCACTCGAGAGGGAGTCGCTCAAGACACGATACCGGCCCTCGTTGACGGAGGAGACCGCATACATCACGACGAAAAAGGCAAACAGGAGCGTGATGAAGTCGGCATAGGAAATCAGCCACCGTTCATGGCCAGCGGTCTCATGCTCATCGCCCCCGCGGCGTGTGCGTCGGGCCATTGTCGTCTCAGTGGCGCAGGTAACCGCGCAGCCGCGCGGCAATCAGTCGAGGGTTCTCTCCATTGGCAATGCCCACGAGGCCGTCTTGGATGATCTCGCCCCGTAGAGTATGGATGCCAATGGCACTCTTGATCTTCCCGGCGAGCGGCAGGAACACCAGGTTCGCCAGGGCCACGCCGTAGACTGTCGCAACGAAGGCAACCGCGATGCCTCCTCCCAGTTTGCTCGGGTCAGCCAGGTTTTCCATCACGTGGATGAGCCCGAGGACGGCACCGATGATGCCGATCGTGGGCGCATAGCCTCCGGCGGCCTCCCAGACGCGTGCGGCTTCCTTCTCAGCGTGTTCCCGAGAGGCGATCTCGACCTCCATGGCCTCGCGAATGCTGGCCCCATCAAATCCGTCGACGAGCATCTGCAGTCCCGAGCGGGTCAGCGGGTCGGCGACGTGCGCGACGCGCGCATCCAGTGCGAGGATGCCATCCTTGCGTACCGCATTGGCCCACTCGACGATCTGGTCGATGATCTGTGGCCCTTCCAGCCGCGGCGGGACAAAGGCGAGCCGGACCATGCGCAGCGCCTTCAGGAAAACGGGAAGCGGACTTTGGACCATTACCGCGCCCATTGTCCCCAGGACCACAATGATGAAGGCGGTGTGCTGAACCAGGGACCCGAGCTTGCCTCCCTCGAGGAGCTGCCCCCCGATCAGGCCCGCGGCCGCCAGAAGCAGGCCTAGAAGTGTGGTCAGATCCATACGAAAAGCGGTTCCCCAGGGTCATTGTTAGGCCTACCAACTGCGCAGCTGGCTGCGAATCCGTGCGATGGCCTGGCTGTGGATCTGACAGATGCGCGACTCGGTCACTCCTAATATCGCCGCAATCTCGCGGAAGTTGAGGTCCTGTTCGTAGTACAGGCCCATCATCAGCCGTTCACGCTCGGGCAGCTTCTCGATGGCGGCCACCACGGCCGTGCGGAACTGTTTGTCCTGCAGGCGCTCGAGAGGATTCTCACGATTGTCCGGGACGTGGCGCTCAAGATAGGACTCATCCTCGCCATCGGAGAGCTCGTCGTAATGCAGCAACTGATACCCTTTGGAATCCTGGAGCATGTGCTGGTACTCCTCCAGCGGCACCTTCATTTCGGCGGCGACTTCGCGTTCGGTCGCAGGTCGATGCATACGCTGCTGGACCCGGTGCATGGCCGCCTCGATATCGCGTAGCGTCTTGCGCGTGCCGCGGGGCAACCAGTCGTTCTGTCGCAACTCGTCAAGCATCGCCCCACGAATCCGCTGTCCCGCATAGGCCTCGAACTGAATGCCCTGCGATTCCTCGAAGCGCGAACAAGCCTCCATCAAACCGATCATTCCGGCTTGAATCAAGTCGTCCAGCTGCACGCTCGCCGGAAGGCGAGCCAGCATATGATGAGCGATCCGCTTGACCATGGGCGCATAGCTGGTGACGCAATGGGTGGCGTCGAGCATTCCAGACGCGGTGTAGGTAAGGCTTTTTGCCCGTTCAGCGGATGGCTGCATGAGCGTTCTCCTGGTTAAGTCAGACACGGCCGGCCCCACGGTCGCTGGACCGGGAGGATGGAACGGGGAAGTACCCAAGGTCGCGCTGGGGTGATTCGATTGCGCGGGCGATGGGATAAGGTGTTACAGGCTCAATTGCGTCCCCTCCCTGCAGCCCTCGGGCTACAGCGGCTTCGAGACGGTTGCACGAAAGGTTGCCCTGCAGGGTGAGCGTCACACCCAGGAATTGGCGCGCGGTGTCGGCCAGGCAGTCGAAGACAGCCCGTGCGCGCAGACCCGCTTCACTCATGATGACGTCGTACTGCGTTACACCGCAGTCGAGCTTCAAGGCCTTGATCTCCCGATAGGCCATCGTGATCGACTGCGGATGTTCCGAGAGGACCACGAGCACATGCGCGCCGCTTTGAAAGGCTCGACCGGCGGCCGGCGAGCCCAGTGGCCGGCAGTTCACGATCAGGGTCTCGACCGCGGCAAGCTGTCGGGCAAACTGACGCTTCAGACTCGTCGCGGAGCCGGCCGTTAGCCGCCAGAGCTGATCGAGGCCGCGCCTGGCGGGCAATATGCGTAGATCGGGCGCGCCTTCGAGAAGCACCTCGGCGAGCTCTTTGTCGCCGGCGACGACGTGACCGAGTTCGTAGCGTGCGGCGAGCCCCATGACTTGTGCGATCTCACCGGCGCTGCCATCGATGATCAGCACCTCACGCCCGAGGCCCGCCATCCCCAGGCCCAGTTCGGCGACGACCTGGGCCTGCTGGGGCGCGCCACCGCAGGCGAGAATCACCTCTGGTCTGAGACGCGTGAAGAGCTGGCGAAGTCCTGCCGCTTGGTCGCGATCAAACATGACGGGGCCCCTTGGCCGAGATTTCACGGGCGCTGTGAGCGATCGCTGCAAGCCACGCAGGATGATCCTGGGTTGTGATCTCGAAGGCCTTGGGCCCTGGCGTCTCGCGCAGCGAACGATGGATCAGGTATTTGGGATTCGGATGATGCAAGTCCTCAGGAACCCTCTGGCCATTCGAGATGTACTGAATTTTCAGGCGATGCCGGATGACGACATCGAGGACTGCGCCCAGGCGCACCGCTTCGTCGATCTTGGTTAAGACGCAACCATTGAACTGGCGGTCGGCATAGGCGTTCACGATCTCTTCCAGAGTCTCGCCTTGGACGGTCGCGTTGAGCACCAACAGGCGTTTGGCCTGGGTGCTGCGCAGTAGCGCAATCTGTTCGGCCACGCGTTCGTCGCGCTGACCCAGCCCGGCCGTATCGATGAGCACCAGCTTCTTCTTCGACAGGTACTGCAGGGCGCTCGAGAGCGACGCCTGATCATGGATCGTCTGGACGGGAATGCCGAGAATCTTGCCGTAGATGCGCAGTTGGTCCTGCGCGCCAATCCGATAGGCATCGGTGGTGATGAGGGCGAGCTGGTCTGCTCCGTGCTTGAGGGCAAAGCGCGCAGCGAGCTTTGCGGCGGTCGTGGTCTTGCCAACACCTGTTGGACCGACGAGAGCGAAGACACCACCCTGGTCGGTCAGATCCTCTTGGATTGTCCCGCAGGGCAGATTGCGTTCGAGCACCTCGCTCGCCCAATCGCGTCCCTGCGCGTGACTGAAGTCATCCGGGAGATTCTGCTGCAACTGGCGTGACAGGGAGGGACTAAAGCCGGCGCAGAGCAGATCCTGCATCAATTTCATGCGTCCTGGCTGACGCCTCACGTTATCGCTCCAAGCAAAATTGGCGAGTTGTTCCTCGATGAAACCGCGCATCGAGCGCATTTCATCGACCAATCCGTCGGGCGCTGGACGGGGCGCGGCGGCCGATGCCGGGCTCGCGCGCACTGGCGAAGCCTGGGGCGCCCGGGAGGCGGCAATGACTGCTGGCGCGGTGGGCGCCGGTGGAGCCGGTCGTGCACTCGCTGTCGTGGGTGGGCTTCGCCGTGCCAGAGCGGTCGACTGCGGGCTGGGCATCGCAGCCGGTTGCGCCACCGGTTCTGGCGCGGGCACCCTGACAGGTTCTTGCTCGGAACTCAGGTTGCTCACCACGCCCGCATCGTTCTCAGCTGAGAACATCCCATCGTCATTGAGCTCGCGACTGTCGAACTCGCCAGAATTCTCCAGCAAGGTCGCGATGCGCTTACGCGTACGAACCACCTGTGCTTCAGTGAGCCATTCAGGAACTGGGTTCGGGCCGGCCTGGCTCGCCAGCCGCGCGCGCGGAGCAGCCACTGGTGCTGGGGCCGGTGTCCGGGACGGGGCGGCGGGCGCTCTCTCGGTCGCACGGGCGACGGGC
Source organism: Rhodospirillales bacterium (assembly GCA_903970305.1). Classification (GTDB taxonomy): domain Bacteria; phylum Pseudomonadota; class Gammaproteobacteria; order Burkholderiales; family Burkholderiaceae_D; genus BOG-994. The sequence goes on from CAJCID010000145.1 coordinate 35,733, forward strand.
TTGGCGGTCTGCACCCTGTTGGTCTCGGCGATTCGGGCCAGTTCACCTGCCGCCGCAGCGAGAATCTCGACACCCTCTGGCGTGGGCCGGTTCGAGATGATGACAGCGTCTCCGCCGAGAACTTCGCGAACTTCGCGTAAGGCAGCGCGCGAATTGGGTGCGACAAAGCGTCTGATGTTCATCGTTAGGCTCCCACAAGGGCATTGACACGTACGGTACGGTTGTCAGGAACTTCGCTGACCGCGATCACTTTGAGCTGCGGCAGCGAGCGGCGCAGGAAGCGCGAGAGAGGGGCCCGCAGCCGATCCGGCACAAGTAAGGCAGCGGGAAGTCCCATGCTTTCTTGGGTCTGAACGGCGCGCTTGGTGGCCCCCAGGAGCGTTTGCGCCAAGCCAGGCTCCAACGCCGAGGCGTCGCCTCCGTTCACATTGGCTGCCTGCATCAACACGTGCTCGAGCTCGGGCTTTAGTCCGATCATCGCGATCTCCGACTCATTCTGATAGACCTGCTGGACGATGGCCCGACCGAGCGCCACGCGCACGGCCGCGGTCAGCTCGGTTGCGTCGGTCGTCCGGGTACCGTGATCGCACAGCGACTCGACGATCGTGCGCAGATCGCGGATCGGCACCTGCTCGGATAGCAGGTTCTGCAGGACCTTCTGGACTGTGCCCAGGGGTAAGAGCTTCGGGGTCAGTTCTTCGATGAGCTTGGGCGAGGACTTGGCCAAGAGATCGAGCAGTTGCTGGACTTCCTGGCGACCCAGTAGCTCGGCAGCGTGGAGCCCGACGAGGTGATTCAGGTGGGTCGCGACCACCGTCCCCGCATCGACGACCGTGTAGCCCAGCGAGATCGCATGTTCTTTGTGCGCCGCCTCGATCCACAGGGCCGGAAGACCGAAAGTGGGGTCCTTGGTGGGCGTACCCGGTAGATTGCCCCCGACGTGCCCTGGGTTGATGGCAAGGAACATGCCGTTGTAGGCGTCCCCTTGCGCGGTCACGACTCCCTTTAGGCTGATGCGGTAGCCGTTGGGCCGCAATTCCAGGTTGTCTCGGATATGTACTGAGGGCGGCAGGAAGCCGACCTCCTGGGCAAACTTCCGGCGCAAGGACTTGATGCGCTTGAGCAGCTCACCATCCTGGTTCGAGTCGACCAGAGGAACGAGTCGATAACCCACTTCCAATCCGAGAACATCGACGGCCTTGACGTCTTCCCAGGTTGCTTCGACATTGACCGGGGCCAATGCCGCTGAGACCTGGGCGCTTGGTTCAGGCTTGGCCTTGTCCTCGGGCTGGCGTGCGTAGGCCAGGCCCCCGGCGGCGGCGGCCAGGCAGAGGAAGGCGAAGTGAGGCATTCCCGGAATCAGGCCCAGCACCCCGAGAACCGCCGCCGTGATCGCCAGGGCGTTGCGATTGCGAAAGATCTGCGTAACGAGCTGCGTGCCGACGTTTTGTTCGTGGCCGACCCGGCTGACGATCATGCCCGCGGCCATTGAGATGATGAGGGCCGGGATCTGGGCGACCAATCCATCGCCGATGGCCAGCAGGATGTAGTTCTGGGAGGCATCAGCCAGACTCAAATCGTGCTGCACCACACCCACGATGATCCCGCCCAGGATATTGATGGCCAGAATCAGGATCCCGGCGACGGCATCGCCCCGAACGAACTTGCTCGCACCATCCATCGAGCCGAAGAAGTCAGCCTCGTCTGCGATCTCCGTGCGGCGCCGGCGGGCCTCATCTTCCTTGATCAGACCCGCGTTGAGGTCGGCGTCGATGGCCATCTGCTTGCCAGGCATCGCATCCAGGGTGAAGCGGGCGCTGACTTCGGCGATGCGGCCCGCACCCTTCGTGATCACGACGAAGTTGATGACCACCAGGATGGCAAAGACGACCAGACCGACGGCAAAGTTACCTCCGACGAGGAAGTGTCCGAACGCCTCGATGACCTTGCCTGCTGCGCCGGGCCCGGTATGGCCATTGAGCAGCACGACCCGGGTGGAGGCGACGTTCAGTGACAGCCTGAGCAAGGTCGTCATCAGGAGGGCCGTGGGGAACACCGCGAACTCCAGGGGCTTCTTCACATGCATGCTCACCAGAAGCACCATCATTGCGAGCGCGATATTGAACGTAAAGAGCAGGTCCAGCAGTAAGGGGGGCATCGGCAGGATCATCATCGCCAGAATCAGCACGATGAGAATCGGGCCCGCCAGCTCGGTGATCGAACGGGGGCTCAGTGCGGCGATGCGCTGGCTAAATGTGGTCATGCGATAGTCCCTGCGCCCGGATCGAGTTCAGCCGGTACCGGCAGGCTGACCGGTACCAGGGGATAAGCGCCGCCTTCTGTGTTGAAGCGGCGCAGTTGGAAGATGTAGGCCATGACCAGGGCGACGGCCTCGTACAGCGCCGCCGGGATTTCGTGTCCGATATCCGTGTGGCGATACAGTGCGCGGGCCAGGGGAGGCGCATCGAGGATCGGTACGCGATGTTCCTGGGCGAGTTCGCGAATACGCAGGGCGACTTCGTCGCCCCCCTTGGCCACTACCCTGGGAGCACGCATGGACTGGGAGTAGCACAGGGCAACCGCATAGTGAGTCGGGTTCACGACCACCACATCGGCCTTCGGCACTGCGGCCATCATGCGGCGGCGCGCCATGGCGCGTTGCAACTGACGGATTCGGGCGCGGACCTGGGGATTGCCATCGACGTCGCGTTGCTCGTCCCGGACATCCTGACGCGTCATCTTCAATTCACCGCGATGGCGCAGGATCTGGATCGGCACGTCGCCGATCGCGATCAGCCCGAGGCCGCCGCACATCCAGAAGAGGGTGTGTCCGAGCATGCCGCCCAGATCGTCCAGTCCGCTCGCGACATTCTGGGTCGCCAGTCCCAGTACGGCCACGCGCATGTCCCAGAGCAGCCAGCCCGCAAGGCAGGCAAGAAGTATGGTCTTGACCAGGGTCTTGGCTAATTCGATCAGCCCGCGCTGCGAGACCATGCGCTTTAGGCCCGCAAGAGGATTGAGCCGTCCGGGATTCGGGGCGCAGGCCATGACCGAGAACATCCAGCCGCCCACGGCAAGTGCCGCCAGGACGGCGATCGCGGCCAGGACGATGAACAGCGGGGCCAAGCTACCCAGAGCATGCAGGCAGAACAGCTGCAGCCTTTGACCCATCGCAGAGGGCTCAAAGGCATCCTGCCGAGAAATCGATAGTCCGGCGCGCATACCCAGACGCATTTCATCGACGAGGGCAGATCCGGAAGACACGAAGTAGATCGCAGCCCCGGCGCACAACAAGAACGTCGAGAGCTCGCGGGAGCGGGCGACCTGGCCGTCCTCGCGGGCCTTGTCGAGGCGTCGCTGGGAAGGGGCTTCGGAACGTTCGAGATCGCTATCTTGAGCCATGATGGGACCGGGTTTGGTGAGACACCATTATTCCGGTCCTTGAGGCCCCTCGATCTACCGATTAGGTGGCGTTTCTCCGCTCAATTCAGGGGCTCCTGGCAGCCCCTAATGACCCATTCCCCTCGCCCGCCTGCGGCTGGCCTGCGCCTAGTCCTAGTCCTCGCCCAGCGGATCGAGCAGGCGGTTCAAATCGAGGATCAGCACCACGTCGCCGTCGGCAGACAGGGTGGCGCCCGAGATGCCGCGCGGCCTGAAGGCGTGGATCGGTTTGATGACGACGTCGTCGCGGCCGATGAAACTGTCGGCAGCGATCACGACCTGGCGTGAACCCACCTGCACGGCCACGCCCACCGCCGGTCGCCGCACCAGCTTCCATCCCAAGAGGTCGGCCAGCGGGATCAGCGGAATTTCGGCTCCAGCGAAGGCCAGCAGGGACGGCAGGGCTTGGGCACCCTGGCCTGGCACCTCCAGATCGATCAATTCGCGCACCGCCGTCAAGGCAACCGCGAAGACCTGCTCTCCGAGTCGGATCTTGAGGACCGGGAGTATCGCCAGCGTCAAGGGGAGGATGATCGAGATGCGTGTGCCTTGCCCCCGCACTGAATCAATCTTGATGCGGCCTGACAGGCGCTGGACATTGGTGCGGACCACGTCCATTCCGACACCCCGGCCCGAGACATTGGAGATCTCGCTCTTGGTCGAGAATCCAGGTAGGAAGATGAGTTCAAAGCTCTTTTGATCGGAGAGAAGTTCCGCATCCTGCTCTGTAAGCAGGCCCTTCTCGACCGCCTTCTGGCGCAACACCGCCGGGTCGATACCGGCCCCGTCGTCGGCAATCTCGATGACGACCGTGTCCCCGATCTGCTTGGCAGCGAGCTTGAGGAGGGCCTTTTCCGGCTTTCCGGCCGCGCGGCGCACCGCCGGATCCTCGCTGCCATGATCGACTGCGTTTCGGATCAGATGCACCAGGGGGTCGTTGAGCTCGTCGAGCAGGGTCTTATCGAGTTCCGTGGTCGCACCTTCGATGACCAGTTCAATGTTCTTGCCCAGTTGCTTGCCCAGATCGCGAGCCATCCGGACGTACTTCTGGAAGACGCGCCCGACTTGCTGCATGCGCGCCTTCATCACCGCGTTTTGCAGGTCGCCCACGAGCGTGTTGAGATTGCGCAGGGTCGCTTCCATGTTCTTCAGGTTCACCGTGCCGTGCGGATCGGAAACGAGCTTACGCTGCAGGTTCAAGAGCCGGTTCTTGGCCAGACCGATCTCGCCCGTCAGGTTAAGAATCTGGTCGAAGCGCGAGAGGTCGACCCGCAGTGACTCGACATTGCTCTGACCGGCGGCAGGGGCAGAAGACCGAGGGGCATCGGGGCCGGCCGGCGCGGCTTTGGATGCGGGTGCCACGACCACGGCGACCGGTGGAGGAAGGCGACTCTCGACGAGGAGCCCCGAGCCCGAGACCACGGCGTAGAGGGCGTCCCACTCGATCTCGCTACGCGGCCGAGCCCCCGGCGCCAGCTGTTCGGTAGCCCCTTCCTCGAGGCAGACCTGCAATTGGCGCAGAACCTCGGGCTCCGCCGGCGCCGGCATCGAGCCGTCAGCCATCGTCGAAAACATCCGTCGGACCACTCCGGTTGCTGCGAGGATGGCCTCCATCATGTCCGAATTCAGGGTGAGCTTACCCGTGCGCAGCGCATCAAGGAGGTTCTCCCCCTTGTGGCAGACCTCGACCAGGGCCGCAGCCTCGAGAAAGCCTGCGCCACCCTTGATGGTGTGAAATCCGCGAAACACCGCGTTCAAGAGCTCGGGATCTCCGGGCGATCGCTCCAGTTCGATGAGCTTGGTATCGACATCTTCGAGGAGCTCTCCGGCCTCCTCGAGAAAGTCGTGCAAGAGTTCGTCCGTGACCATGCTCATGAGATGCCCTAGAAGCCCAGCTGCCCAAGTAGCTCGTCGACCTGAGCCTGGTTGGTCACGATATCGGTGCGGCCCTCGGGGCGGATCACAGGACCACCCAGCACGTGTTCGTGCTGCCGGGGATCACGTTCCTCCGGATGGGCTGACATCAGCAGCTCGACCAGTTCCGTCTCAACCATGTGGGCCAGATCGACGATCTTCTTGATGACCTGTCCGGTCAGATCGTGAAAGTCCTGGGCCATCATGATGTCCATGAGCTTCTTCTCTGTCGCTTCAGTCTGCGCCGGCAACGAAGCGAGGAACTCGTGCGTCGCGAGCGCGAGGGGCCGGAATTGAGCAGCCGTGGTCTTGCCCGCGAACACATCCTCCCAGGATGCGCCCAGATCCTTGGCCCTTGCCGCCAGGGCCTGCTGGACGGGGAGCGCCGATTCCACAGCGGCCAGCGCCTTTTCCGCCGCGTCTTGCGTCAGGTTCGAGATATAAGTCAGTCGGTCACGCGCATCGGGCAGGGCGTCTACGACCTTCTCCATGGCCTTGTCGTAGCCCAGTTCGGCGAGGGCGTCATGCAGATTGCGTGTCAGCCGCCCCACTCGATCGAACAGTTCCTCGGGACCATTGATCGGGCCATCGTTGACCGATGCCATGACCGGGCCCACGACCTCCACCGCCGGCGCTGCGGTGACCTTGGCCGGGGCGACTTCAACGCGCTGCGCGGCGATGCTCTCGAAGAGGGCTTCGAGGTCGTCGATTTCTCCTCCTTCGCTCCCGCTCATGACGGCACTTTCGTCATCTTGTCGATGATCTTCGTCAGCTTCTCCTCCAGCGTTGCACGCGTGAAGGGCTTGACGATGTAGCCGCTGGCACCGCACTGGGCGGCATTGATGATGTCTTCCTTCTTGGCCTCGGCGGTCACCATGAGGACGGGAATGTCCTTTAAGGCCGCATCGGCGCGCACTTGTCTGAGCATCTCCAGGCCGTTCATGTTAGGCATGTTGATGTCGCACACGACGAAGTCGAAGTGTCCGGCACGCAGCTTGGCCAGGCCGACAACGCCGTCCTCGGCCTCGTCAGCCTGCCCATAGCCGATCTCCTTCAAGAGATTGCGAACGATCCGACGCATGGTCGAGAAATCATCCACGATAAGGAACTTCAATTCGGACTCAGCCATGTCTATTCTCCTAAGCGGCGCGCGGGGCCTGTAAGATTCCCCGTAAAGTGGTGGCGAGAAGTTGGGGATCGAACTTCGCGACAT
>CAJCID010000146.1 GCA_903970305.1 Rhodospirillales bacterium
GCTCCGCGCAAGCGCAAAGGCGCTGCGCAGCGGGGGCGGGTCCCCTCTATGGACTCTGTGGACAACAGGCCAAATACAACCAACGGTGTGGCATACTTTTCGACGCCGATCCTGGCCTACTTTTCGGCGCCGATTGACACCATTGCGACATCGTCGAGACCGGCAACGAATCCTGGCGGCTCAAAAACCGCGCGTAAACCCCTCCCCAGACCCCACCCCGGGCTTCCCCAGGTGGGCAAACAGGTACCTCCCACGCGTGCCGCTCTGTCGCTCGTGGGGGCACGGCGCGACACGCGTGGGGCCCTCCTGTTCGCTACCTGGATAAGCCCAACTCAACCGCAGGGATGGGTCCCGATTGGACGCTGAAAGCGGGTCCCGATTGCGCGCTGATTGACAGGCTATCCAACATCCTCACCATGATCCACGACGTGACTGCCCAGGCGGTTGCTGTCTTGGAGGCTTCCAAGCCGCCGCTGACAGGTACGGCTTTGATGAACGCGGCTCGCGCCGCGGTGAAGACGCCCGCATGAGGAATACGATGGCCCAGCTACCTCTTCAGAAGCGTGGGCTGTCGATCGAGGAAGCCGCCGGCTATGTCGGCCTCTCGGTCGCGCTGTTCGAAAAACAGGTAAAGGCCGGCATTCTCCCGGCGCGTTGGCCCTTAGAAGGCACACGGATGCTCTTCGACCGGGTCGCTCTCGACAAAGCTCTCGACCGACTGTCCGGCCTGAAGCCGGCCGGGCCGCCGGACGATTCCACCCCCGGGGCGCCCAAGGACTGGAGCGCTTTGTTCGAGGCATCTCTCGCGCCAAGGAAAAAGCGGTCTTGAACACTGCCGGCGAGGCCATGATGAGCACCGCGGCCCGCGGCGAGGACCACGGCTTGATCGTCGACTAGTCCTCGGTGGGCTGACCGCCCCGGACCGCCGCAAGCTGCTTTCCGATCTCGTGCAGATCGCTCGCCGTGACGCCAACGACCGCGTCAAGCGCCCGGATGGCAGCCGCCGCGTTAGCCTCGGCTTCTGCCAACTTCTGCCTGCCCTTTTCCAGTAGAGGGTGGCCCTCGGGAAAATTGTCAGGGAAGCTCTCGCCCATAGCCACGTTCTCGCGGCGCAACTCGGTCAGAACGGTCCAGCGCGCCACCTCGGCAAAGAGTTGGCCAACAGTCGGTTGAGTAGCGTGACCTTGTTCGCTCATGCCAATCCTCATCAATCTGGACCTCGTCGCGCATGACGATGCCATAGCCGGTCGGCCGGCGTCGAATCGTCGTCGGTCTCGGCCCGTTCTCGCCGACTTACTTTCTCGGGAATCCCATCGGCGGGAGCCTGTACGGGCTCGTATCGTTTAAGTTGGTCCGATCGACTCGTCCGAGAATGGCTTGCCAGATGGGCGAGCATGCCGGGACAGTAGGTTCCTTTGAACCTGAACAAAGAAGGCGATAGCCTGGCGGTGCGCGGACTCTTCGGTGCATCCTGTGGCGTGTTGCAGCCAAGGGGCCATCCGATCGGCAAATAACCGACGCATTACGTCGAAGTCCGCAACGGTGAGTAGCGTATCGGGTACGGCCCCGCAGTTGTCCCAAGCGTACCGGATAGCCTCTCGAATAGCCCGATCGCGCTCCTTCTCGCGCTGGGCTTGAAGCACAGGCTCGAAGACGCTGGCGAACGCAGCTTCTCGGCCTGCCGTCTCGTCTCGCTCACAGTTATAGATCGCCGCGACGGCGGTCTCATCAAAGTTCAAACGGACCGACAGCTTCAATTCCGTGCCGGAGCGAGGATCGAGCGCATAAACCCGTCGCGCCGCCTTGCCGGTATAGCGTCGGCCGAGACACACGACCGCTCGGTGCAAGCCAAAAAACTCGACATACCCCAAAATCAAGCCAGATGCCGGCGTCGCCTCGACGGCCACACAATGGAAGGGCACCCCCGCCGGCCGAGCGGCGATCAAGTCGTCAACGTAGTAGAATCCGAAGCACGGTTCGCCGTTCGCTCCGCGGAGATAATTTAGGGCGTCCCCGCATTTTTCTGTCGGGATGCCGGCCTCATGTGCCAGCGCCAGAGCGCTTTTCACGAGCGAACGCCCCGACATCTCACCGCCGAAACCAAGATCGAGATGCACCGCGCCTTGCGCGTAGGTGTGCCGGATCTCCGCCGAGGCCAGCGTAGCCTCAACATCGATGCCAGGATGCTTGCGCTTTTTCCCCTCCAGCACTTGGCGAGCCATAGCGACGGAGCCCGCGGCGACTTGAAAGGTTTCGCCGGTGGCAGTGCGAGCATGCCGGATTTCGGGGCGGGCCATCTCTAGGCCGCCCCCAGGACCCAACAGGAAAGCCTCGCCCGCCGTTGTCGTGATCGGCATCCGGGGCGTCTGACCGCGCTGCCGTTTTACGCTGAAAAGAAGCGCCAACGACCGTAGCTGCTCCCCCAACTCGGCATCCCATATGCGGCCGGTTTCGTTGTTGCACGGTCCATGGAGGAAGCCCCGTACTGTTCGTCGTCCGCCAACGGCCTCCGAAATCATGTGCTCGTCGGAATCGGTCTCCGGCGTGATTTCCAGTCCGCAATAGACGCAAGTCGGATTCAAGCTAGGCCTCGCATTTCGTCCGGAACCGACCGGCGCACGTAGCTAGGAGCAATGCTGATCACCAACAGTTGTAAGCTGATCTTACGGCCTTACGCGTGGAAAAATAGTGCGAGTTATAAATTGGGGTAGGTCGTAGAAAAGCCCGACCCGTTTGGTGTTTTCGAGATCGCGCGAGGTCGCCCGCCGCTTTTCAGCTCCTCACCCCTAGGAAGTACACCGCAACGACGTGTTGTCGTCGCGCCTGCTCGATCATCGTCGAGGTGACGACGCACGATACGATCTTGTGCAGTGGTATGGTGATGCCAGAGCGGGCGCCCGGCCGCTGGTCGACATGGCCCGCAGGGGGCGGCGTCATCCGCCGCTCTCTGGAAACGGCTCAGGTGTCCAACGATTTCCAGGGCTGTAAAAAGCCGCATATTAGACCCGTATTGGACACTGGGCCTATATTTCAACCGTAGGACTCGGCTAAGTCCTTGATTTCTTTGGCGTCCCCAAGGGGAGTCGAACCCCTGTTCCCGCCGTGAGAGGGCGGTGTCCTGGGCCTCTAGACGATGGGGACCCGAAGAGGAGGCGAGAGATACCGGAGCGGCCGCTCCGGATCAAGCGTCTCGTTTTAGGCTGCTGCGCGGGCCAGCCATGCGACCGGCCCGCCCACCACAGTGTCAGTCGCGGAAATTCACATATTGCAGCGGCAGTTCGATCTTCAAGGTCTTGACGAAGGCGATCGCCGCCTGCAGGTCGTCGCGCGCCTTGCCGGTGACGCGCAATTCGTCGCCCTGGATCGAGACCTGGATCTTCATCTTGGAATCCTTCAGGTCCTTGACGATCTTCTTGCCCAGGTCCTTGTCGATGCCCTGCTTGACGATGATGATCTGGCGCACGCTGTCGCCCGACGCCTTTTCGACCTCCTTGAACTCGAGGCAGCCGGCGTCGAGCTTGCGGCGGGTCAGATGCGTCTTCAAGAGCTCGTGGACCTGCTTCATCTTGAGCGGGTCGTCGGCCAGCAGGGTCAGCGTCTCGTCCTTGCGGGTGAGGCTGCAGTGGCTGCCCTTGAAGTCGAACCGGGTCTCGATTTCGCGCTGGATATTGCCCAGCGCATTGTCGACCTCGGCGAGGTCGGTCTTCGAAACGA
>CAJCID010000147.1 GCA_903970305.1 Rhodospirillales bacterium
TCGCAAGCCTGGTGAGAAAAATCCGCCCCAGCGCAACACCTTTGACAGTGCGCAATGTAATTGAGGGGCTGGTCCAGGCGAGAGCCCTCACCAAAGTAAGTCGGGGCGTGTATTTGAATCGTCGCTGCCGGCCGGCTGCGGAGTTGAACGAAGCCGCGCAACACATTCGGCAGGGCGCCGTTATCTCGCTAGAGACTGTGCTTGGCGAATGCGGCTTCTTGAACAATCCTCCAGTTATCGTCACGGCGGTCGTTCCGCAGCTCCGCAATTACGTTCCAAACGTCGGCCAACTGAAGACGAGCGGGGGTCAGGTCTTTCGCTTCAACGCCTTGCCGGAGCGATTCTTCCCAAGCACCAGCGAGGACAGGACGCTGATGCTTCAGAGCGGCCGCTTCTGCCCCGTGGCAAAGCCGGAAGTTGCGGTGCTGCACTGGCTTCGCTTGGCGCTCTCGCCCCGCAGTCGAATGCTTCGGCTACCGCAAGACGTTGACTTCAGCGTGCTTGACATCGAACTCCTCAGACAGCTCGCCTGGCGTTGGGACCTTGCTCGGCCATTGGACGAATTGATGAAGAACGTGGAAGTAACAGGTGACATTCAGGAACCGTCGCCACCACCTTCCCCCAAAACGCATTCTGACGGCGCTGAAATGAAGTCGCCTAATCGTAAGCGCAGCAGTGAAGCCAAGCGACGCCTGCTCGCTCGTCGTGCTTTGTCGTCATGAGCCGTAGTATTTGCGAGGCCGAAGGGGACGCCCAGAGGGATTGACCCGCCCGGAGAGCTCTGAATCTTCAATCATTTCCCCTTCGGTACACGGGACATTTGGATTGAGACGGTGTCGGGCGGCGTGTCGGCTGAGTCGCCCTTCTCCCGGACAACGTTTCTAAAGTAGCCTTCAGGAAATTCACCGCCGCGTGATTAGTTCGACGCCCGGGTAGAGAGCCCTACGAGCCGCCACCTCGCGGTCGAGTTCTCGCGTGGGGCAAAGGGCCACGGCTTCAGCGACCCACGCGTCGAGATGAGCGTGGGTGAGCTCCCTACTGTCCTGGGGGAGCGGACATCCCCACGCTTGAGCTTCATCAGGCCATCTGCCCAATCGCATGCCTCAGACAGAAAGTCCGAAATCGTAGGGTCATCATCATCAAGACTCGACGCCAGCGCCGATTGCGAAGAAGACTGTCACGACAGGTTGTGGATTCCGCACAGGTCCGAAGACAACGTCACGGCCGATAAAATCCGGGGTCCACGGTCGAAGCGTGAACGTGAACAAATGGCCAGCATCGTTTCCCAGGCTCGTAAGCCGGTGCTTTGTAATCGAGTTCGTCATCGCGGACGCTCTTCGGTAATGCCCGACGCTCGACATGTCCGCAGACTCAGCGCCTCGGGGTCCACTCGCTTTCTAGACTGGACCGAAGAAACACCCCCAAACCGAAGGGCGCTCGTTAAGGCATAAAAAGCGAGCTCTTGGATTAAAGCAATTCAGAGGAATCAAGCAAAGAATGGCTTAACTTGACACCCGTTGACGCCCGTCGGGCCTGGAACTGCGTGGTGCGACCGGCAAGAATCGAACTTGCGACTAGGCCTTCGGAGGGCCCAATGATATCCACTTCACCACGGTCGCATGGCGTAACGTGCAAGTTTATCACCCTCTAGGCCGCGAACTGCTCAGTCGGCCACGCGGATCCCCCTTCGGGGCGCGAAGGACCGGGGCAGTCCTTTGCGAGCCGGGGACTAGCGGCGCAGCAGATTCGTCCGCTTTAACGCTATAATTTCGAGCTTTTGAGCAGATTGGCAGAAGCGCGGCACCGCCGCGCAAATCCCTTCTCAAGCCGCACAGCGCACTGGACAGCAAGGACTTCAGATGAGTAACTCGCACAAAGTACACCAGTCTCCTATCAAGACGCCGAAGCATCTGATTACCGTAATCATCCTGGCGTTCCTCGTGCCGATCGCTGTCATCCTGCTGCTGGTCAACTTTGTGCAGCTCTCACCGAAGACGGGTGCCGGCACCGACGCCCTAACCCCCGAGGCAACGGCCGCGCGCATCGCGCCGGTCGCCAAATTCGAGCTGGCCGCCGACTCGGGCGGGCCACAGGCACTAAAGTCCGGCGAGGAAGTCTTCAAGGCTGTCTGCTCGACCTGTCATGGCGCTGGAATTGCTGGCGCGCCTAAATTTGGCGACGCTACGGCATGGGCTCCTCGGATTCAAGAGGGCGTGAACACTCTCTGGGAGCATGCGCTCAAGGGTTACCAAGGGAAGGCGGGCGTCATGCCGGCGAAGGGCGGAAATCCCTCTTTGGATGATGTCGAAGTTGAACGTGCAGTCGTCTACATGGCCAATGCGGGCGGCGCGAAATTTGCCGATCCGCCCGCGCCGGCCGCCGCTCCTGCTCCCGCTGCGGCTGCGGCGGCACCAGGTCCAGCTGCTCCAGTGCCTGCAGTGGCGCCTCCAGCCCTCATCGCCTCAATTGCGGCGGCCAATGCCTCAGTGGCGGCCGGTGCCTCAGCCAGTGCCGATCCGGGACAGAAACTCTTCAACAACGTCTGCACGGCGTGTCACGGTCAGGGCGTTGCTGGCGCGCCAAAATTCGGCGACAAGGCGGCCTGGGCGCCGCGCTTAGCCCAAGGAATGGATGTCCTGTACGAGCATGCCCTAAAGGGCTTCCAGGGCAAGGCGGGTGTGATGCCGGCCAAGGGCGGTTCGAGCGCCAGCGATGACGACGTGAAGGCCGCGGTCCAATACATGGCGAAGGCTGCCAAATAGGCGCGGTTTGCCCCCTGAAAAAAGAGCGGCTCAGGCCGCTTTTTTTTCGGTATCGTGGCAAGGGGGTAAGGAGATGCGAGCATGACGCAAAGGGAGGTCACGCCAACCGTACGTACCGGCGCTTCGGAGGCGATGCTGCGCGAATACTACGAGCGCCGTGCCCCTGAGTACGAGCGCATCTACCAGCGTCCAGAACGGCAAACCGATCTTGCCTGCCTGCGCCGTGCGATCGCGCACCGGTTCGCTGAGTTGAACGTCCTGGATGTCGCCTGCGGCACAGGGTATTGGACCGCGTGCTTCGCCGGGCATGCCCGTTCGGTCGTGGGCGTGGATGCCAACCCGGCCGTCCTCGATATCGCACGAGGCAAGGCGCTCGCCCGGACGCGCTTTACCCTGGGTGACGCGCTCTTGCTCTCGGAACGGCTCGGACGCTTTGATGCAGCCTTCGTCGGATTCTGGTGGTCCCACGTCCCCAAGCGCGATCTCGAGCGGTTCGTGGAGAGCCTGCATCAGCTGCTGCGCCCGGGTGCCAGGGTCGTGCTTCTCGACAACCTCTTTGTACCGGGCAGCAGTACGCCGATCGTGGAGAACGACGACCAGGGCGACGCATGGCAGGAACGAGTGCTCTCCGATGGGTCCCGTCACCGAGTGCTGAAGAACTTTCCTCAGTACGAGGATCTGATGGCACTGGTCGGCCCCCGCTCCAGCTCCACCCACTGGTGGCGACTCGATTATTATTGGTGGTTCGACTACACGCTGCCTTAGGATCTGTGTCCCGGCGGCGCCGCGAAGCTTCTTCCTTGGATTCTCATGCCGATCAAGCGCACCACTTGGCCCCAGGGCCATCTCGTCGAACTAGACCATACCTCCAAAGCGCTGCGCCACAACGCCCTGGGCGACCCTTACAGGCGCAAGCTGCATGTCTGGTTGCCCCCGGGATACGAACGTCCCAGTGCCGGACGGGGCAACATCAAGACCCGTCGGAGTCCACGCCTGCCTGTGCTATTTGATCTGGTGGGCTTCACTGGATCTGGTTTCTCGCACACCAACTGGAAGAATTTCGGCGAGAACGTGCCCGAGCGCGCGGCACGACTGATTCACGAGGGCCGCATGGGCCCGGTTATTCTGGTGTTTCCGGACTGTTTTACAGCTTATGGCGGCAATCAATACATCAACTCGTCAGCAATCGGCGACTACGGTGATTATCTGGTCGAGGAGCTCGTACCTTTCGTCGACCGTGAATTTCGCACGCTGGCGGACCGCAAACACCGCGGCTGCTTTGGCAAGAGTTCAGGCGGATATGGATCGATCGTCCATGCCATGCGCTACAACTCGGTCTGGGGCGCCGTCGCGGATCACTCCGGTGACGCCTACTTCGATTTCGTCTACCGCACCGATTGGCCGCGTACGCTAGACGCTCTTTCGGCATACGCCGAACCCAAGCGCGAGGCGGGCCGCGTCGATGTGTTGGTGCGGCAGGCCCGGGTCGCCCGGGGCCTCGACGACGGACGCGTCACGCGCTTTCTTGAAGCATTCTGGCGCAAGCGCAAGGCCTCGGCGAGCGATACCCACGTTCTCATGATGCTGTGCATGGCGGCGAGTTACGATCCCGACCCGAAGGCCCCCAATGGATTTCGCCTACCTTTTAATCTCGAGACGGGCGAACTCCTGGAACGACGCTGGAAGAACTGGCTCAGGCACGATCCGATTTATCTGGTGCATTCGCACCAGAAGGAGCTACGCGGTCTAAAGGGCTTGTGGATCGACTGCGGCTGGTCGGACCAATATTTCATCCATTACGGTTCGCGCATTCTTTCGAAGACACTCTCTCTGGCAGGCATTGCGCACGTCTACGAGGAGTTCCCCGACAACCATTCCGATATTGACTATCGGATGGACAGCAGCCTGCCCTACCTGTATCAGGCGCTTAAGGGCTAGGTGCGCGGGGCTTGTTCAATAGCGCCTTGAGCCCCGCGAGGCGGGCCTGGGGAGAGACCTGCTCGGCGACTGCAAAGGGCGCTTTCTCGAGTGCCAGTTCGGAAAGAAATCGGGATGGCTCGCGGGACTCGAACTCGCGACCCCGCTTGCGCTTCTGGCACCAGCAGATGTGCAGGCTACGCTGGGCGCGTGTGATGCCGACATACATGAGACGCCGCTCTTCCTCGATGCGCTCCGCCAGGACCGGAGCGTCGTCGCCTGCCGCCCCGCCATGAGGCAAGAGCCCCTCTTCGACGCCCACGAGGAAGACATGCGGAAATTCCAGACCCTTGGCCGCATGCAGGGTCGAGAGCCGGACCGCGTCGGTCTCACCGTCCCGGCTTTCGAGCATCGACAGCAGGGCAACGGACTGGGTCATCTCGAGCAGATTCTTGCTGTCCGCCTCAGCCTTTTGCTTCATCCAGGCGGCGAAGTCGAGGATGTTCTGCCACTTGCCCTGCGCAGTGCGCGCGTCGTGCCCATCGTAGATCGAGGCCTCGAAACCAACCGCCCGCAGGAGTTCGTCGAGCAGTTCCCCGGCGGGTTCGCGAGTGGCCCGCCATTCCATGCGGTTGATAAAGCGCGTAAATTCGAGAACGGGCTCGAGTCTGCGGGACTCGAGCTTCAGGCCCAGGCCTGACTCGCAAGCTGCCTCGAAGAGCGAGACCCCGCGGCTGGCTGCGTATTGCCCGAGTGTCTCGAGCGTGGCGGCGCCCACACCGCGCTTCGGAGTGGTGATGGCGCGCACGAAGGCGGGATCGTCGTCCTGATTGGCAATGAGCCGCAACCACGCGCAGACGTCCTTGATCTCGACCCTTTCGAAGAACGACTGCCCCCCCGATACAACGTACGGAATCTTCTCCTTCCGAAACGCCTGTTCCAGCACGCGCGCTTGATGATTTCCCCGGTAGAGCACGGCATAGTCGGCAAAGCGTGCCTGTCTTTCGAAGCGATGGGCGGAGATCTGGATGGCGACCGACTCGGCTTCCTGTTCTTCGTTCGGCATCGCTTGGATGACGAGAGGATCTCCAGGTCCGTGCTCGGACCAGAGCTTCTTCTCGAAGAGCTTGGGATTGTGCGCAATGAGGGCATTCGCTGCCGCAAGAATACGCCCGGATGAGCGGTAGTTCTGCTCGAGCTTGACGACCCGCAGCGTCGGATAGTCCTCTTGAATGCGCCGGAGATTGTCGACTGTCGCGCCGCGCCAGGCATAGATCGCCTGGTCGTCGTCGCCCACCGCAGTGAAGGCCGCACGCGGCCCCACGAGAAGTCTGAAAAGATGGTATTGGCTTGCGTTGGTGTCCTGAACCTCATCGACGAGCACGTAGCGTAACCGGGACTGCCAGCGGTAGAGCACCTCGGGCTGCTCGACAAAGAGCTCGGCGGGCCGACCGATCAGGTCGTCGAAGTCGACCGACTGATAGGCCAGAAGAGTGGCGGCGTAGCTGCGATAGATGCGGGCTGCGCTCGCCTCTTCTTCGGTGGCGGCGCTGCTTTCGGCCTGCGCGACGCTCACGCGCGCGTTCTTCCAGAGCGAAATCTGTGACTGCAACGCCCGAACGAGGCCACGGTCGGTGGTTGCACAGAGATCCTGGATGATCGCGTAGGCGTCATCCGCATCGAGGATCGAAAAGCGCGGTTTGAGTCCGGCGTGGACCGCTTCGGCGCGCAAGATCGCCATGCCCAGGGCGTGGAAGGTGCACACGGTCAGGCCCCGTGTAGGTTTGGTCGAGAGGAGCTGCGCGCAGCGCTCCTGCATCTCTTTCGCCGCCTTGTTGGTAAATGTCAGCGCTGCGATCTGTGATGCCGTGTAGGCGCCAGTGTCGATCAGATGGGCAATTTTGTGCGTGATGACGCGCGTTTTTCCGCTGCCGGCACCCGCGAGCACCAGACACGGGGACTCCAGGTGAAGGACGGCCTCGCGCTGGGGAACATTCAATACAGAAGACTGCGTCATGAAGCGAAGGCGAAAGGTGCTGAGTTTAGCATCCCGAAGCAGTCGGCCCTCTTTTCCGATCAGATTTCGACCGGATCGACCTCGATATGCCAGCGCACTCCGGTGCGCAGCGCCTGCAGGGCGCCAATCCAAGCCGGCAAGAACGACTGCAGGAGCGGTCGCGCCGCGGCTTCGATCAACAGTTGGGCACGCTCAAGATTGGCCAGTCGCATGAGCGGCATGGGGACCGGATCGTATAGGGTGATGCCACCCTCATCAATGAGCGGTCCCGCCTGCTCGCGCGCGGTGGCAAGGAACTTCAGCGCTGCGTCCAAGGTGCGCGCCTCGGCCCGCAACATCGCTTGAAAACTGTAAGGGGGTAGTCCGGCCTCGTGGCGCTCGGCCAGTTGCGCGTCGGCAAAGCGAACATAGTCGTGATCAGTAAGCGCTGCAAACAGCGGATGCGTCGTAAAGCGGGTCTGAATCAGAACCTCTCCCGGTTTGTCGGCACGACCGGCACGACCGGCGACCTGCATGAGATTCGCAAAGAGTCTTTCCGGTGCACGAAAGT
Organism: Rhodospirillales bacterium; assembly: GCA_903970305.1. Lineage (GTDB taxonomy): Bacteria > Pseudomonadota > Gammaproteobacteria > Burkholderiales > Burkholderiaceae_D > BOG-994. Next base: position 7,247 of record CAJCID010000147.1, read on the forward strand.
CCTGCGAGAACAAGGCGCCATCGGCATCGACGATGCACACGAGCGTGAGATTCTGGAAGTCGTGGCCTTTGGCCACCATCTGGGTACCCACAAGGATGTCGACCGCGCCGCCGTGAACAGCCGCAAACATCCCCTCGGCAGTGCCCTTTCGGCGTGTGCTGTCGCGGTCGATCCGCGCGATACGGGCCTGGGGAAACCACTCCAAAAGGGCTTCCTCGACACGCTGGGTGCCGCGACCTAGGGGGGCAAGATCTGTGTTCCCGCAATCGGGGCAGGCTCTATTGATCGGGGCCTGCAAGCCGCAATGGTGGCAATGGAGCTGTCGGTCACTCTTGTGATAGACCATATGGGCACTACAACGGCGACAATCGCTGATCCAACCGCAGGCGCTGCAACACAAAACAGGTGCGTAGCCGCGGCGGTTCAGGAATACCAGAGATTGTTCCTCGCGCTGAAGCCTCTGGTCGAGCGCTACGCGCAGGTCCTCTGTGAAGCCGTGAAGCATGGGTTTGCGCCGCACATCGATGAGTCGGATCTCAGGCAGACTCGCCTGTTGCACGGCCCGCGAGGTCAGCGTCAGCTTGGTGTAGCGGCCACGCTGCACCTGGGACCAGCTCTCGCAGGATGGCGTGGCCGAGCCAAGGACCACCGGAACGCCTTCCTGCTGGCTGCGCATGACCGCGAGATCGCGCGCTGAATAGCGTAGACCCTCTTGCTGCTTAAACGAGGGATCATGCTCCTCGTCGACAATGATGAGGCCGATGCGGGGCAGGGGAGTGAGGACGGCCATCCGCGTACCTAACAACAGATCCGCCTGACCCCGATGCGCGGCTAACCAATGCATGGCGCGCTCGCCATCAGCCATGCCACTGTGCAGGGTCGCAAGCCGGGCGTGGGGAAAGCGCGCGCGAAACAGGCGCTCGAGTTGCGGTGTCAGATTGATCTCAGGCACGAGGACGAGAACCTGTTGGCCCTGATTGAGGGCCACCCGAATCGCGTGGAGATACACCTCCGTCTTGCCACTTCCCGTGATACCGAAAAGGAGCCAGGGCTTGGGCGTCTGGCGGGGTGCTATTGCGCACGCTCCGATCGTTGGGACCAGGCTCGCGCAAATCGCGGCAACTGCATTCGTCTGTTCCTCGGAGAGTTCGCGCCCCTCGATCGGCATCGACACCGTCGTCGGCGATGAGGGAGGCGGCTCGGGCGCGCTCGAAAGCCAACGGGCGAGCTTTTTTTCGATGGCTACCATGCCGCGCGAATTGGGCACCGGACCGCTCAGTTGGTAGGCGCCCGCTTTCCGTAAGAGCGCGGGCAGGGCCGGCAATGCGACCTCTCCGAATGATCGCTGGTAGTAACGCGCGGCAAACCCGATGAGATCGAACCATCTCGAAGGTAACGGCTCGACATCGTTGAGTACCGCTAGGGCCTCGCGCAGTCGCGCGGGTTCGAGCGCACTGTGATCGCTGTGCTCGACGATGAGACCCATCACGGTTTGCCGCCCCCAAGGCACAATGATGCGCTGTCCGACCTGGGCCGCACCGTGCCACGTATAGTCAAACAGCGTATCGTTGGGCGATGTGACTTCGCCGCGCGCAGAGATCGCCGAAGGAACGTCTAGCGCCACGCGCAAGATGGTGGTGCGGTGCAATGAGGTGTTCACCAGAGCGCTCAGGTATCAGTACTAAGTCGTTGTGCTGGCGAAGATTTTTATCTGTGCACAGATGCTGTGGACAACTTTGTGAAAAAAACACCTAGATCAACGCTAAATACCCGTCCCGTAAGGACTTTTGTCAAAATGCCGAAACATTGAGCAAGTTTATTATGCTTATAATTCAATAGGTTAGACGATAAGTTTGATAAATCGGAGGATTCGGACTGCCGTGCAAATCGCGCACGGATCTTTGTGCATAAGTCAAGTGGTCGGCGGCTGTTTGGGGACCACGGCGCGAGGCCAGGGAAGCCTTATCCGGTAGGGCTTTGACCGAGTCGCCGGTGCCAAAGAGCGCGTCGCTTTAGCATCCGCGCTGTTTGCGGCTCGTACTATGAACTTCGTCGACGAGCACGGCGACCGCGTCGGGTGGGGTGAATTGCGAGATGCCATGTCCGAGGTTGAAGACATGGCCTGCAGTGTTCGGCGCGTGAGGTCCGTTGGGCGCGCCAAATGATTCAAGGACACGGCGTGCCTCAGCGCGGATCTGGGCCTCGCCGGCGAACAGGACAGCCGGATCGAGATTGCCTTGCAACGCACAACGCTCACCCACCGCGACGCGCGCCGCGGCAAGATTGGCAGTCCAATCCAAACCGATGGCACTTGCGCCGATCTCTGCAATCTCCGCAATCCAATGCGCGCCTCCTTTGGTGAACACGATCGATGGAATCGGAACGCCTTCGTGATGGGCCTTTAGCTGTGCGAGGACCTGGCGCATCGGCGCAAGCGAATAGCGCTGATAGACGCCATCAGCCAACACCCCACCCCAGGTGTCAAAGATCATGATGGCTTGTGCACCCGCCTCGATCTGGGCGTTGAGATAAGCGGCTACTGCAGCGATGTTGACCTCAAGAATCCGCTCCACGAGGTCAGGCCGCTGATAAAGCATCGTCTTGATCGTTCGAAAGTCATCCGAACCCCCTCCTTCGACCATATAGCAGGCCAGCGTCCAGGGACTCCCGGAGAAGCCGATCAGAGGCACCCGGCCGGCGAGCGCGCTCCGGATCTGCTGGACGGCGTCAAAGACATAACGTAATCGGAGAAGGTCCGGCACGTGCAGCTTCGCAACTGCCGCCTCGTCGCGCACGGGGTCACGAAAACGTGGTCCCTCGCCCTCGGAGAAATACAGCCCGAGCCCCATGGCGTCGGGAACCGTGAGGATGTCCGAAAACAGAATGGCCGCGTCGAGCGGGTAGCGCTCAAGCGGCTGTAGGGTCACTTCAGTGGCGAAGTCTGGATTCTGGGCTAGTCCCAGAAAGGAGCCGGCACGCTTGCGCGTCGCGGTGTACTCAGGCAGGTAGCGCCCTGCCTGGCGCATCAGCCAGATGGGCGTGTGCTCGGTCGGTTTACGGGCCAGTGCGCGCAGCAGGGTGTCGTTCGGACTGGTGGTCACGGTTCGGGGCCTGAAAAGGGAAACCCCTATTCTACCGGCACTGCTGTCCGAAGCCGGGCGGGGGCTACTGCCCCTGAACCAGGCTAGGCAGCCAGAACGGTCCTCTCCCCGGCCCGGGAGAGGCTTCTATAGATCGACAAGGCACGCCCTAGTCGTCCGAGGAAGAATCCGGTCAGTCCGCCGTAGAGAGCGCAGACCCCGAGAGTGGCCTCAGGGGCGAGCATGATGTCGGGCCTGATCGCGATGAGGACCTCGGTGGAGTACTTGGTCAGAAACACGGCGAGCACAAGAACCAGCGGAAACCAACTCCCCCGCATCAGGATGCCTTTGGCTCCCACGCCCACGGCCTTGGTCCCGAGGGTCCTGGCGCCTAGAGCGGCGCCCAACGCGGCAACGGCAATCCAGGTTGCTAGCGGTGCGATAGTGAAGCCATAGTGTACGCTGATGCCCTGCAGTCCCATGACAACAAGCACTGCGGGAAGGATAAAAAGACTCGGGACAGGGACGTCGCGGTCGCGCCGCGCCGCCAAACCGCGGTAGACGAAAAACGCCAGCATGGCCCAGACATAGAGCGGCGTATGGACGAGAATCTCAGTGATCATGTCAGCACCCCGAAGGAAAGAGAAGGCCTCAGTCTAGAAGTCCTGGAATCGATCCGGGACACGCTGCGACGAAGTGCGCACCCGGGGTGCCCAGTGGTCGCCAAAACGCGCGACCTGCATCGCACAGGGGAGCCTGTCCTTCAGTCCTCGAGGGTCGCCTGGGCCTCGGCAAGGGAGCGGATCTGGAAGCGCCCGTCGTCTCGGAAGAGCCAAGTCTCGACGAACTCCATACTGCCGTCGCGGGTGATGATGCGATTGGGCATGGGCAAGGGCGCAGCCCGCTTGACGCTTGAGACGGCCAGTTCTTCAAGTTCACGGTAGCCATTGGAGCGCAATACGGTCACGCGTGACGGGTTCCCCGCCGGATCAATGCGCAGCGACAGCACCACGACCGCGCGCAGAGTGGGCGGCGGTGCGCCGTCAAAAAGCGCTCCGGGGTTGGTGCGATAGATCGCCTGGGCGACGTCGCGCTTGTACCCATCAACAGTCAGGGCGATCGATTGGAGCGGTGCCGATTGGGAGGCCTCGATCACCGGCACATTCGACTGCGGGGCCTGGCTTGTTCCGGGGGGAAAGGGCGTAGCGCAGCCCGTGACAACAGTGGCCAGCGCAAGCCCGCAGAGCGCCCGAGGGCTAGGTGCTCCCCTCGTCTTCTGGGTTTTTTGCCCAATCCTTATCGTCTGCATCGCCTTCTCCCTGTAGAGGTGAGCGCTGTTTGGGTGTGCCCTGTTTGCGCCCCAGAAGGTTCCAGTCACCGCAAGTTCCGGCGCATCCCGGCGCACATCGCTTTCGGCCAAAAAAAAAGACAGCCAAAGCTGTCTTGATTCTAAGCAAGCGGCCGAATAAGACCGGTGCCCGAATTGTTGCATTACCGTTTATTTCGTAACTTTTGGATAGCGGCGAGCTGCGCGACGGCGATGGCCAACTCGGCCTGAGCCTTTGCGAAATCGAATTCACCCTCGCGATTGCTAAGCGCCTCCTCGGCGAGCCGTTTGGCCTCGGTCGCCTTGGCCTCGTCTAGATCCTGGCCCCGGATGGCCGTGTCGGCCAGAACGGTCACGACATTCGGCTGCACCTCCAGTATGCCGCCCGCGACAAAGACGAATTCCTCCTCGGACTGATTGGGGACTCGTATGCGTACCGCCCCGGGGCGGATGCGCGTGATGAGCGGTGTGTGGCGCGGAAAGATGCCGAGTTCGCCCTCTTCTCCTGGCAAGGCGACGAACTCCGCCTCCCCGGAAAATATGGACTGCTCGGCACTGACGACGTCGACGTGAATGGTGGCCATGTTTCTCTTTTTCAGGTTACCGCGACAGAAGCTGCGGTCACGATATCCAGCAGCTTACTGTAGCTTCTGGGCCTTCTCGATTGCTTCGTCGATCGTCCCGACCATGTAGAACGCCTGCTCCGGCAGGTGATCGAGTTCACCGCTGACGATCATCTTGAAGCCCCGGATGGTTTCCTTCAGGGTGACATATTTGCCTGGACTGCCAGTGAACACTTCGGCGACATGGAAAGGTTGCGAGAGGAACCGTTGGATCTTCCGCGCGCGCGCCACGACCAATTTATCCTCCGGAGCCAGTTCATCCATGCCCAGAATCGCGATGATGTCACGCAACTCCTTGTAGCGTTGCAGGGTGCCCTGCACCGCGCGCGCGGTCTCATAGTGATCGACACCGACGACATTAGGATCAAGCTGGCGCGAGGTTGAGTCGAGCGGGTCGACCGCAGGATAGATCCCAAGCGCCGCGATATCCCGAGAAAGAACCACGGTCGAATCAAGGTGGGCGAAGGTCGTGGCAGGTGACGGATCGGTCAGGTCATCCGCCGGGACATACACCGCCTGAATCGAGGTGATCGAGCCGGTCTTGGTCGAAGTGATGCGCTCCTGCAGGCGGCCCATCTCCTCAGCGAGCGTGGGCTGATAGCCTACGGCAGAGGGCATCCGGCCGAGCAGCGCCGAGACTTCGGTCCCGGCCAGGGTGTAGCGGTAGATGTTGTCCACGAAAAAGAGCACATCCTTACCCTCATCGCGAAATCCCTCAGCGATCGTCAAGCCGGTGAGCGCCACGCGCAGTCGATTCCCCGGAGGTTCGTTCATCTGCCCGTAGACCATGGCGACCTTGTCCAGCACGTTCGAATCCTTCATCTCATGATAGAAGTCGTTCCCCTCGCGGGTCCGCTCGCCCACGCCGGCGAACACCGACAGCCCGGAGTGCTCCTTGGCGATGTTGTTGATGAGCTCCATCATGTTGACGGTCTTGCCCACACCCGCTCCGCCGAACAGGCCGACCTTTCCCCCCTTGGCGAATGGGCAGACGAGATCGATCACCTTGATGCCCGTCTCGAGCAGTTCCTGGGAGGGCGAGAGCTCATCATAGGTTGGCGCGCGCCGGTGAATCGAAGCGCGCTCCTCGGTGGCGACCGGGCCGGCCTCGTCAATGGGATTGCCCAGCACGTCCATGATCCGCCCGAGGGTCGCCTGGCCAATTGGCACCGAGATCGGCTTGCCGGTGTTCTGGATCACCATGCCGCGGCGCAGTCCGTCGGAGCTCCCCAGAGCGATCGTGCGCACCACGCCATCACCCAATTGTTGCTGGACCTCAAGCGTGAGTGCCGAGCCTTCCATCTTCAGGGCATGGTAGATCCCTGGCATGTGCTCGCGCGGAAACTCCACGTCGACCACCGCACCGATACACTGAACGATTTTGCCATCAGCCATCTTGTTTCCCTTTTTGCCGCCGGCCCCATCGGGTCCTTGGCACTAACGAAGTTAATCAAATGATGTCGCTCAAACCGCCGCGGCGCCGCCCACGATCTCCGAGAGCTCTTTGGTGATCGCTGCCTGGCGCGTCTTGTTATAGATCAGCTTCAATTCGCCTATCACGCTACCGGCGTTGTCCGTGGCGGCTTTCATGGCAACCATGCGGGCCGATTGCTCGGAGGCCATGTTCTCCGTCAAGGCTTGATAGACGAGCGCTTCGATATAACGCTTCAGAAGCTCATCGATGACACCCTTGGCGTCAGGCTCATAGATGTAGTCCCAGCTGTGCGCGCGCTTCTCCTCGGCCGTCTGCTGCAACCGCTCCGCCGTCAAGGGCAGAAGCTGCTCGACTACAGGTTCCTGTTTCATCGTGTTGATGAACTTGGTGTAGCACAGATACACAGCCGAAAGGCGACCCGCTGCATAAGCATCCAGAAGCACCTTTACCGGACCGATGAGCTTGTCGAGGTGGGGAGTGTCACCCAGTTGTGTCGCGTGGGCGACGAGCTTGATGCCCACTCTTTGAACAAAACCAAAGCCCTTATTGCCCACGGCGACGGCTTCGGGCTTGATACCTTTCGCGTCGAGCTCGCGCACCTTGTTGGTCAGGGCGCGCAGCACATTGGTGTTCAAGCCGCCGCAAAGGCCTTTATCGGTGGTCACGACGATGAAGCCGGCTGCCTGGGCGTTCGGGTGCTCCAGAAGGAAAGGATGGACGTACTCAGGATTGGCCTGCGACAGATGCGCGGTAATGTTGCGGATCTTGTCGGCATAGGGCCGCGCGGCTCGCATACGTTCCTGTGCCTTGCGCATCTTCGAGGCCGCCACCATCTCCATGGCCTTGGTGATCTTCTTCGTGTTCTCCACGCTTTTGATCTTGCCACGTATCTCTTTACCGACTGCCATCTTCTCGCTCCGTTCGCAAACCGTGCCTTGACTAGTAGGAACCGGTCTTCTTGAACTCGGTAATGGCGGCCGTCAACTCCGCCTCGGCATCCTTGTCGAGCGCCTTGGTCTCGTCGAGCTTGGTCAGAAGCGCTGCATGATTCGCTTTCAGCTGGGCATGCAGACCGGACTCGAAGGAGAGCACGCGCTTGACCTCGATGTCATCCAGAAAGCCCTTGTTCACCGCGAACAAGGAGGCGGCCATGAGCGAAATCGGCAGGGGCGAGTACTGAGGCTGCTTCAGCAACTCCGTCACGCGCGCGCCACGGTCGAGCTGCTTACGCGTCGCCTCGTCGAGATCGGACGCGAACTGAGCGAAGGCAGCGAGCTCGCGGTACTGGGCAAGGTCCGTACGAATGCCCCCCGACAGGCCCTTGATGAGCTTCGTCTGCGCGGCACCTCCCACCCGGGAGACCGAGATACCTGCATTGATGGCCGGTCGCACGCCCGAATTGAAGAGACTCGTCTCGAGAAAGATCTGACCGTCGGTGATCGAGATCACGTTCGTCGGAACAAACGCCGAAACGTCGCCCGCCTGCGTCTCGATGATCGGCAGGGCGGTCAGCGAGCCGGTCTTACCCTTCACGGCGCCCTGGGTGAACTTCTCGACATAGTCGGGATTGACTCGCGCGGCGCGTTCGAGCAGCCGCGAGTGCAGATAGAAGACATCGCCAGGGTAGGCTTCACGACCGGGGGGTCGGCGCAGCAACAGCGAGACTTGACGGTAAGCTACAGCCTGTTTGGAAAGGTCATCATAGATGATGAGCGCGTCCTGTCCCCGGTCTCGGAAATACTCGCCCATGGTACAGCCGGCATAGGCCGAGACGAACTGCATGGCCGCCGATTCGGATGCGGAGGCCGCGACCACGATCGTATAGGCCATCGCCCCATGCTGCTCGAGCGAGCGCACCACGTTTTTGATCGACGACGCCTTCTGTCCGATGGCGACGTAGATACAGATCATGTCCTGACCTTTTTGGTTGATGATCGTGTCGATCGCCACCGCGGTCTTGCCCGTCTGGCGGTCGCCGATAATCAGTTCGCGTTGTCCACGCCCGATCGGCACCATCGAATCGATCGATTTCAGACCGGTCTGCATCGGCTGAGAGACCGACTGGCGGGCGATGACCCCAGGGGCGATCTTCTCGATCGCGTCGGTCATTTTTGCGTTAACGGGTCCCTTGCCGTCGATCGGCTGCCCGAGGCCATCGACGACGCGACCGATGAGTTCAGGGCCGACGGGCACCTCCAAGATGCGTCCCGTACACTTGACCGTATCGCCCTCGGAAATATGCTCGTATTCACCCAAGATCACTGCACCGACGGAGTCGCGTTCGAGATTCAGGGCAAGACCGAAGGTGTTACCCGGAAACTCCAGCATCTCACCTTGCATGGCGTCCGACAGGCCATGTACACGCACGATACCGTCTGTTACCGAAACCACAGTACCTTCGTTGCGCACTTCGGAAGTGGCTCCAAGGCCCTCGATGCGGCTTTTGATCAGTTCACTGATTTCAGAAGGATTTAGATGCATCTCGAACTCCAAATAATGGACTAGCTCAGTTGGTCAGCCGCCGGGAGCGGCGCCCGGCCTGCTTAAGCGGTTAACGCAACACGCATCTGCTCTAAGCGCGTGCGGATCGATGTGTCGAGGACCTCGTCGTTGACGACGACCCGTACGCCTCCGATCAAGGAAGGATCGACTGTAACCGATGGCGTCAGCTTGATCTTGAACTTCTTCTCGAGGGTCGCGATCAGCGCCGCAACCTGGGCTTCAGACATGGGGAAGGCACTGAAAATAGCGGCATCGGCCGAACCCTGGCCGGCGTTCTTCAGCGCGTGGAACTGCTCGGCAATATCGGGAAGAACCCCGAGGCGACCGTTATCGATCAACGTCTTGACGAAATTTGCTGCCTCGTCGGCAAGCGGCACGCCGACGACTCCAGAGAAGATACTGTATACCTGCTCGGGGGATAGTTTGGGATTACCAATGACGGCCTGCATGTCGGGATTGCCGGCCACGTCAGCCATGCGGCTCACGAGATCCGCCCAGCTCTCGAGGTCACCTTCCTTGGCCACCCGATAAAGAGCCTCAGCATAAGGGCGGGCAATGGTAGAGATCTCAGCCATGGCCGTCCTTACAGCTCAAGAGCCAGGCCGGAAAGAAGCTCGGCGTGGACTTTGGCATCAACTTCACGACGCAGGATCTTCTCCGCGCCAGCCACCGCCAGCGCTGCCACTTGATTGCGTAGTTCGGACTTCGCGCGTTCGACTTCCTGGTCGATTTCGCCGCGGGCCCCGGCAAGAATGCGGTCCCCTTCCTGCTTGGCTAGAACCCGCGCCTCTTCGATGATCGCCGCGGCGCGCTGCTCGCTCTTGGCGATGAGCTCAGCGGCCTGACGACGCGCCACCACCAATTCCTCGTTGGACCGCTTCGCTGCCTGCTCGAGATCCGCCTTGGCTCGGTCGGCCGCGGCCAGCCCCTCGGCGATCTTCCCGGCCCGCACATCCATGGCCGTCTTCAACGGCGGCCAGATGTACTTCATCGTGATGAAGATGAACAATCCAAACCAAATAGCCTGGCCAATTAGAGTAGCGCCAATGTTCACGCTAACCTCCTAGTGAGTTGATCGGAATGCGACTAGCCTTGGATCAGCGCGATGAAGGGATTGGCGAAGAGCAGGTAGAGCGCAATCCCCACGCCGATCATCGTGACCGCGTCGAGCAGACCCGCGACGATGAACATCTTGACCTGCAGGGTCGGGATCATCTCGGGCTGACGCGCCGAGCCTTCCAGGAACCGGCCACCCAGGATACCGAAGCCGATTGCAGTGCCGAGGGCTCCAGCGCCAATCAGGATCGCGACCGCGATGGAAACGTTGCCCAACAACACCGATAAGGCTGCTTGCATTTTCTCTCTCCTTCTGAGCAGATTTAAATCAAAAAAATGAAAAATCGGGATCCGTACGCTAGCCGTGGGTTTCCGTGGCCATGGCCATGTAGACAATGGTCAACATCATGAATACGAACGCCTGTAGGGTAATAATCAGGATGTGGAAGAGCGCCCAAGGCAGGGCCAGAAACCCCTGGAAGACGCCCAGTAGCGAGATCAATATGAAAACCATCTCCCCTGCATACATATTTCCAAAGAGCCGCAACGCGAGCGAAATCGGCTTCGCGAGGTCCTCGATGAGGCGGAACAGGACATTCAATGGAAACAGGTAGGGACCGAAGGGGACGGTGAAGACCTCGTGGAGCCAACCGCCCACGCCCTTGAACCTGAAGTTATAAAACATCATCAGCACGAACACCGTCAGAGACATCCCGAAAGTCAGGTTCGGATCCGTAGTTGGCACGAACTTGAAATGCTCGGCACCGGCCATCCCCGACATTTGCGGCAAGAAGTCGACGGGCACGAGGTCGATCGCGTTCATGAGGAACACCCACACGAAGATCGTGATCGCCAGAGGAGTGATCAGCTGGCTTTCGCCATGGAAGGTGTCACGCACCTGACTGTCAACGATGCTCGTTACATATTCGAACATGTTCTGCCAGAAGGGCGGCACGCCGCTCGTGGCGCGCCGGGCGACAAGAGCCATCCCGACGAAGGCCAAAAGCCCGACTGCCCCCGAGATCAGCAAGGTGTCGATATGCCAGGTCCAGAATCCGTGACCGACGGTCCAATTGGTCAGATGGTGGGAGATGTACTCGCTACTGCTGGGAGCGCCTTCGGTTGCCATCGTGGTCAGTGGAAAATTTAGCGGTCAATCAGCAGCGCCGCCCAGTAGACGAGCAACGCAGCAACATAAGTCAGAAAAAGCCACGGCGCCGATACGTTTCGGTACAGCATGAACGTGACGGCAAACAGGGCCAGTGTCCCCGCGGTCTTGTAGGCCTCGGCGCCGTACTGCGCGCGCAAGAGGTGCCTGGGAGTCGTTCCAGCAACGGCCACCATGCGTGCGGCGTAAAGGATGGCGGGAATGAACGCGATCGCCCCCCCAATGGCGGCCGAAAGCGCGGCCGTCCGTCCCTTTACTGCGTACAGCGTCGCCGCAATGACCAGCGATACGACGACCTGCGCCCCAATTATTTTCGCCAGCCGTGAAAATCGGCTCTTGGCGAACGCTTGGCCGTTCACGGCCGAACCCCGACCGCAAAACCTTCGAAGTATAAGCGAGCTTTGAAGCGCGGGTCAAGAAACTGACGCATCGCAGCAGTCCGGCTCGAGGCGGCCAGGGGGGCAGGAATGCGCCGCGCCAGGGCTACGCTTTGCGACTCGAACATGGCTTGGGCGCAACCGGGCCGCCAGGACATAGTAATGCTAAAGAAAGCCGCGAATGGGTCGAAATTCCGGTAGGGGTGAGCATGGACGGCCAAGCGATCTGAGGACGAGGAAGGAAGGCCTTCAGGAGACGATCGGGTACCCGCCGACGCGTCGGGATATCCGCCCGGCGCGCGGGGTGCCGATCATACGCGGGCCGATTCGAGGCGTCAACGCAACACATGGGGGCAACCAGAGTCGAGGAGTCAGCGTCTGGGTGCTAGAGTAGTCTTCGTTAGGAATTATTGAATCAGGGGTGGCGGTGATGCACGTCCCAAAAGTGGCACAGGAAGACTTCGCGATCTATTGGCCCGAGCCTCCGCACGTCAAGATCAAAGACGCGCAGGTCGACGACGAGCCTTGCGAGATCGAGTTTCGCAATGGTGCCAAGGAGACCGGTTCGTTGCTGCACTTCACGGGCCGCGAACCGTTCTTTGTCTTCCGGCCGAATCGTTCGCACTCCCTGCATAACGAGAGGATTTTGGTCAAGATGGCCAACGTCAGGCAGATGAGGCTCACCCGCCAAGTCGCCATGACCCCGATCGATGATGCCGCTCTTGGACAATCCGATGCGGTTTTCGCGCCGGCCGAGATCCAGGTCTACAACATTGAATTCCACGACGGAGAAATCACTTCGGGCGAGACCGCCGGATCGGTAAAGCTCCCGACTGGCCTGTACCTTTTCTTCCATTCCGATCCGGGCCATCTGACGAGGGCCTTCATCCCTGAGGGCTCGATCGCCTATTTCCAGATCGGGGATCCGATCGGCAAGCTCCTGGTCGAGGAAAACGTCGTCAGCGAGGAGCAGTTGAAGGTCGCCGTCGAAAAGCAGCAGGAAATGAGACGCCTGGTTCTGGGTGATTACTTGATCGAGCAGGGCTACATCACGCCTGAGCACCTTGAGGAGGCGCTCGCCTATCAGAAGAGAAAGCCGAGTCTGCGCCTGGGCGAGGCCCTGATTGAGCTGGGCCACCTCACAGGCGATGCGCTACAGGCCGCGCTCGCACGCCAGCGGGCCAATCGCGGTCGCCCGCTTGGTCAGATCCTGGTCGATATGGGTGTTCTGGATCCAGACACCCTGAAGAAAGTCCACGCCAAGAAACTGGGATTGCCCTTTGTCAGCCTCGCCAATTTCAAGATCACTGCCGAGGCGCTGCAGTTGGTCCCGGCGGCCACAGCGCGGCGCCTCATGGTCGTACCCCTGGCCGTCGAAGATGGGGCGTTGATCGTCGCCGTTCCGGGGCAACCCGACCCGTCGGCACTCTCGGAGCTCGGACTGCTGGCTCGCATGCGGGTGGTTCCGGTGATTGCTTCGGCAGAAGAAATTCGGTCCAAGCAGGCCCAATTCTATGGGGAGACCGTCGAGACCATCGAGGCCCCGATCGCCGATCCGAGTTCGATCCAGTTCGCACACAGCGCCGAGCCCGGCACCCGGGAGACCTCGGTTGGCGCAACCGTTGAAGCGCTTGCCGCTCACGACAAGCCCCTTGAGTTGCTCGAGTCCTGCCCGCAGGAGTCCGAGCGTGTTCTGCTGGAGGTCTTGAACCGGATGATCGCAGGCGCCTTGTCCGGTGGTGAATTGCATCTGCGCATCGAATCGGACGGCTCGACGCGCCGCACCCAGATCCGCTTTCGCAAGGATCGCCCCCACTAAGGGGATCTCGATTCGATCCGAGCAGATCGTCCCGTGAATATTCTCATCGTCGACGATTCCGCGACCATGCGCGTCGGTCTGGCGCGCATGATCGAGCGGATGGGCCATGACGCCCGCGTGGCAGTCAACGGCCGGGATGCGCTGCGCTTGTACCAGAGCGAGCGTCCGGACATGGTCCTCCTCGATGTGCTCATGGAAGAGATGGACGGCTACCGCGTTGCGCGCGAGATCCGCACGCTGGCCGGAGACACATGGGTTCCGATCATTTTCTTGTCCTCTCGCGAGGAGGATCAGGACCTTGAACGCGGTATCGAAGCGGGTGGCGACGACTATCTCGTCAAACCCGTTAGCTTCGTTGTACTGCACTCCAAGATCCGCGCCATGCAGCGCATCGACGAAATGCGCCGCAAGCTCCTGCGCGTCACCGACGAACTCGAGACGGCCAATCGGGAGCTGGCACGACTGTCCCATCATGACGGCCTGACTGGAATTCCGAATCGCCGCTTCCTGGACGAGCGGCTTCTAGCCGAGATCGATTCAGCCCAACGCAACCAGAAGCCCATCTCGATTCTGCTGATCGATGTGGACCACTTCAAGGCTTTCAACGACCACTACGGTCACACGATGGGCGACGCCTGCCTGATCGACGTCGCCCATGCCCTGCGGCGCGCCTGCCGGCGAGCGACCGATATGGCGGCGCGTTATGGGGGGGAGGAGTTCGTGGTGCTCCTGCCCAATTGCGAAGGTTCGGGGGCAGAGCGAGCTGCGGGCATTGTTCTGGATGCGGTGCGTACGCTCTCGATCCCGCACTCAAAGTCCGAACACGAGCGGGTCACCGTCAGCGTGGGCGTCTATACGGTGATTCCTTCCCGATCGAGCACTCCAACCGAGCTCTTAGCCTGCGCCGATCGTGCCTTGTACCAGGCCAAACAGTCCGGTCGCAACCAACTCGCACTCGGCCACGACGAGGCCAATGCGATCGCTGTGCTGTCCTAGCCAGCCGCTATTCCATCGCGCCTGTAACGCCGGGCCCGCGCAAGCGCGAAATCAAGCCGTCCAGTTGGTCAAGCCCCGCAAAATCGATCACGATCTGCCCTCGCTGGCGCGCCCGTTGGACGATCGCAACCTTCGTCGCCAGAGCATCGGAGAGCTCCTCTTCGAGTCGGACCAGGTCGCGGGATTTGCTGGCTTCCTTTGCGCTCGGCGCAAGATTGAATTCCTCTCCGAGACGCGCCACCAGCCGCTCGGTCTCGCGCACCGAAAGCCGCTTCGCCACCACTTGATTGGCCAGATTGATCTGGTGTGCGGGCTCGACTGCAAGCAGCGCGCGGGCATGGCCCATGTCGAGATCTCCCGCCATGAGCATCGTTTGGACCGGTTTGGCCAGGTTCAGGAGCCTCAAGAGGTTCGAGGTCGCACTGCGGGAGCGTCCAATGGCCTGCGCGGCCTCCTCGTGTGTCAAGCCGAACTCGTCGAGCAGCCGCTGAACGCCTTGTGCCTCCTCGAGTGGATTCAGGTCCTCGCGTTGGATGTTCTCTATCAACGCCATAACGGCCGCGGATTCGTCTGGAACATCGCGAACCAATACCGGCACCTCGGTCAGGCCGGCAATTCCGGCGGCGCGCAGGCGCCTTTCGCCCGCGATCACCTCATAGCGACCGCCTGCGACCGGCCGCACGAGAATGGGCTGCATCAAGCCTTGGCTACGGATTGAGGCAGCCAGTTCGGCGAGCGCACCTTCGTCCATCTGGGTGCGGGGCTGGTACTTGCCTGGCTGGAGAATCGTGAGTGCAAGGCTGCTTGGTGCCCCGCTGTTGCTGGGTCGCGGATCGTGTGGGGCCTTTTCGCCAAGCAACGCTTCCAAGCCGCGTCCGAGGCCTTTTCTTTTGATCATGAGAGGAGAGGAGGAATAAGACGTCAGGAATCAGGCGGTCGCGGAATTCGAGGTGCCCGCGAGCGATGGGGTGGCGTCCCGGCGGAACCTTTCGATCATCTCCACCGCGAAGGCGAGATAAGCCTGCGCACCCTTGCTTGCACGGTCGAAGACGACCCCTGGCATGCCGTAACTCGGCGCTTCAGCAAGACGGACATTGCGTGGGACGAGCGTTTCGAAGACCTTATCTCCAAAATGCGCCTCAAGTTGGTCAGAGACCTGCTGGGCGAGCGTCGAGCGCGGGTCAAACATGACCCTGAGAAGGCCGATGATCTCCAGGTCCGCGTTCAGGTTCCGGTGGACCTGCTTGATCGTATTCACGAGGTCAGAAAGGCCCTCGAGAGCGTAGTACTCACATTGCATGGGGATGATGACCCCATGGGCAGCGCACAGGCCATTCAAGGTCAACAGTGAAAGGGCCGGCGGACAGTCGATCAGGATGAAGTCATATTCGTCCTCATGGGAACGCAACGCGGCTTTGAGCCGCATTTCCCGATCATCGATCTCGACCATCTCCACCTCGGCCCCGGCAAGCTCCCGGTTGGCCGGCAGGACGTCATAGCGCCCTGTGTCCGAGCGTTGCCTGGCAGCGACGACGCTGCACAAGCCCAAGAGCACCTGGTAGATGCTTTGTGTTAAGCCGCGCTTGTCGACGCCACTACCCATCGTCGCGTTGCCTTGAGGATCGAGATCCACGAGCAAGACGCGCTGACCGCTTGCGGCCAGCGCCGCCGCGAGGTTCACCGTCGTGGTGGTCTTACCCACACCGCCCTTCTGATTTGCGATTGAGAAAATCTTGGCCATGAACTTTGCGGTTCGGACTCAGTGCGCCCGGGACGAGGCATTGAACCGGAAGAGTGTCAGTGCAGCGTTGCCAGGAATCTTGCAGGATTTCGGACCCGGTCTACGGGAGAAAAAGACCCCCCTCACAGCGCGCTCGATCCGGGACGGCCTACGACGATCGCGCAGCGCGCCCCCTGAACTTGCGGGACTTCGAGGGGAACGGACTCGAGGATGCGCCAGGGCGGCAGGAGCGAGGTCAGCTCGGCCGCGCTTGGAGCACCCTTCATCGCGAGAAATACGCCATCTGGCGCGAGGCGCGCGGCGCAAAGTCGCACCAGATCTTGTAGGCTCGCAAAGGCCCGCGAAACAATGCAGCTATAGAGCCCATCGCCAGTGAGCGCTTCCACTCGCGCGTGTTGGACGGTGATGTCGAGTCCCAATTCGGCCTTTGCCTGGATCAGGAAGGCTGTCTTCTTTTGCACGGCATCGACGAGAGTGATCGGGATCCCCGGAAAGGCGATCGCGAGCACGATGCCCGGCAGACCGGCTCCCGTGCCCACGTCCAAGATCGATGCAGGTGCTAGCTTCGTGACGAGCGGCACGATCGAGAGCGAATCGAGAATGTGATGGCTTAGGATCTGCTGGGGCTCGCGCAGCGCGGTCAGATTGTAGACTGCGTTCCACTTGGAAAGGAGCGCCAGATAGCGCAGTAGCTGCCCTTCTTGATCGGAGGACAGGGCGACCCCCATGCGTATCGCTCCGGCGTGCAGCGCCTCTGAAAGAGGCGTCTCGAGCGCCGCCTGCACTATGCGGCCTCTTCGTTGCCTTGCGGGGCGCCGCGGCCCAGACCGCGTTTTAGGTGCACCAGCAAGAGTGAAATAGCAGCGGGCGTTACCCCAGAAATTCGGGCGGCCTGACCGAGCGTCTCGGGCCTTTGAGCCGCAAGCTTCTGCCGGACCTCGACCGACAGCCCGCGCACCTTGCCGTAGTCCAGATGCCCGGGCAGCGACAGCGTCTCATAATGCGCATGGCGCGTCACCTCAAGCTGCTGCCGGGCAATGTAGCCTGCGTACTTGATTTGAATTTCGATCTGCTCGGCGACGGTGCGATCGACGGCGATGGGGCCCGCGACCGAAGTCCCATCGGCCAAGCGCATGTCCATCAGGCGCTCATAGCCTACCTCGGGGCGGCGCAGTAGGTCGGCGAGGCTGTAGTCGCGCTCGATCGACTGACCCAGAATCCTGTGCGCCTCGGACTCCTGAAGGACCCCGGGGCTGACCGAGAACGCCTCCAACCGCTTTGTTTCACGTGAAACCAAATCGCGCTTGCGCGCCGTGGCTTCCCAGCGATCATCGCCGACCAAGCCGAGCGCGCGACCTATCTCGGTAAGGCGCCAGTCGGCATTGTCTTCCCGAAGCGAGAGGCGATACTCGGCGCGGCTCGTGAACATCCGGTAGGGTTCCAGCACTCCGCGAGTCACCAGGTCATCCACCAGAACACCCAGATAAGCTTGATCGCGGCGCGGCCACCATGCCGCTTCCCCCTTGGCCTTCCGCGCAGCATTCAGACCAGCGAGCAAGCCTTGGGCAGCGGCCTCTTCGTAGCCTGTGGTCCCGTTGATCTGGCCCGCGAAAAAGAGACCATCGATCGCCTTGGTCTCCAGCGAGAGTTTCAGGGCTCGAGGGTCGAAGTAGTCGTATTCGATCGCATACCCTGGACGCAGAACGTGGGCATTTTCCAGACCAGGTATGCTATGGACGAGTTCGAGTTGAACATCGAACGGCAGGCTCGTCGAGATCCCATTGGGGTAAAACTCATGCGTGGTCAGTCCCTCAGGTTCGAGGAAGATCTGATGGGAGGTTTTCGTCGCGAAGCGGTGGATCTTGTCCTCTATGCTTGGACAATAGCGCGGCCCTACCCCCTCAATTACTCCGGTGTAGAGGGGGGACCGATCGAGGCCCGCGCGAATGATGTCGTGCGTTCGCTCGGTGGTATGCGTGATCCAGCAAGGCAATTGGCGGGGATGGAGCGACTCGTGACCCATATAGGAAAAGACGGGTACAGGATCCGTATCGCCAGGCTGTTCCTCCAGGCGGGAGAAATCGATCGAGCGACCATCCAGCCTGGGCGGGGTTCCGGTCTTCAGGCGTCCCTGGGGCAGACTTAATTCGCGCAGACGAGAGGCAAGCGAGACCGATGGACGGTCGCCGGCACGCCCCCCCGGATGATTCGAGAGTCCGACGTGAATCTTGCCATTCAGGAACGTCCCGGCGGTTAGGACCACCGTGCGGCCTAGAAAGCGAATCCCCAACTCCGTGACCGCCCCGATCACACGACTACCCTCCCCGTCTCCCTCGATCAACAGGTCATCGACGGCTTGCTGGAAGAGCCAAAGATGCGGCTGATTCTCCAGCCGGCGGCGGATGGCTTGTCGATAGAGCACGCGATCTGCCTGTGCTCGGGTTGCCCGGACCGCGGGTCCCTTGCTCGCATTGAGGATGCGGAACTGAATGCCGGCCTCGTCGGTGGCCAGGGCCATCGCGCCACCCAGAGCGTCGATCTCCTTGACGAGATGTCCCTTGCCGATCCCGCCAATGGAGGGATTGCATGACATCTGCCCCAAAGTTTCGATGTTGTGAGTCAACAGCAAGGTCTTCTGGCCCATGCGAGCCGACGCAAGCGCCGCTTCGGTGCCCGCGTGTCCGCCACCGATCACGATGACATCGAATTCTTTAGGATATTGCATGGATAAGGAGCGGTTCGCAGGGGCAGGCGCCCCGATTCGGCAAGGGCCAGATTATGACTCAATCCCATCGGCAGAACCACCTTTCAGAGAAACGGACTCCCTTGCGCGCCCGAAGAGTCTCGCGAGGCCTTCGCGAACGATTTACCTGGCGCGAAACGTGGCCCCATCTGGGCCTTCTGTTTCACGTGAAACAGGTATGCCGAGTTCGCGCAGGGCAAGAGTTTAGGTGGCGGACTTCACTCCACCGGGCAGGCGCCGGCGCGAAAAGAACGCCTGAACCTCGCCAACGAAGCCGCGCCTGAATGACATCACACAGACCACGAAGATGGCCCCGATGATCACCGTAACCCACGAACCCACTCTCTCGGAAAGATACTGTTGTAACGAAATCACCAGTCCAGCGCCTAGCACCGGACCGAGGAAAGTCCCCGTTCCGCCCAGGAGTGTCATCAGGATGACCTCCCCCGACGCCGACTGCGAGACATCCGAGAGGGTAGCAAACCCAAGTGTCAGCGCATTGAGAGCGCCGGCCAAGCCGCTGATCGCCGCTGACAAAACGAAGGCTACAAGCTTGTAGCGAGCAACCTTATATCCCAGGGAGACAGCCCTTGGCTCGTTTTCCCGGATTGCCTTGAGCACTTGGCCGAAGGGGGAATGCACGATCCGCCAGATAAACAGGAAGGCCAGCACGAACATGACCAGCACGAGGTAGTACATCGCGATGTCCGAAGCGAGCGACACGAGACCGAAGAGGCTGCCGCGCGGCACGCCTTGGAGTCCGTTCTCGCCACCGGTAAACGGAGCCTGAAGACAGACAAAGAAAACGAGCTGACCAAGAGCAAGAGTGATCATCGTAAAGTAGATCCCCTGGCGGCGAATCGCGATCGAGCCGATCAGCAAACCCAGGAGCGTCGCCACCAGGATTCCGCCCAAGATCGCTGCTGCGGTACCCCAGCCCTGGGCCGTGACGAGCCAGCTCGTCACATACGCCGCGAGACCGAAGTAGGCCGCGTGTCCGAAGGAGAGCATATTGGTGAAGCCAAGGAGGAGATTGAAGGCGCAGGCGAACATCGCAAAGCACAGGAGCTTCATCATGAACACGGGGTAGATCCCCAGAACTGGGGCAGACAGAGCGAGAAGGCCCAGAACCAGATAGACCGCCAGCGTCGCGCGCATTCCCTACTCCTTGCCGAACAACCCGGCGGGTCGCCAGATGAGAACGATAGCCATGATGACGAAGACCACGATGTTCGAGGCCTCCGGATAAATGACCTTGGTAAAGCCCTCGATCAATCCCAAGGCCAACCCGCTCACGATCGTCCCCAGAATGGACCCCATTCCTCCGATCACGACCACGGCGAACACCACAATGACGAGGGAGGATCCCATCAAGGGATTGACTTGGATCACCGGTGCCGAGAGGACACCCGCGAGCGCGGCAAGCGCGACGCCCCCCCCATAGGTGCACATGACAAGCACCGGCACATTGATCCCGAAAGCCTGCACAAGGCGCGCATTCTCTGTCGCAGCCCGAAGTGTTGCGCCGAGGCGGGTGCGTTCGATGAGAAACCAGGTCACGAAGCAGACCGCAAGCGAGGCCGCGATCACCCAGCCTCGATAGATCGGCAGCACCATGAATCCCAGATTGACGGCCCCCGAGAGGGCTGCCGGAACGGGGTAGGATTGGCCCGACGCGCCAAACTGGTAACGCAGTAGCCCTTCGGCGATCAAGGCTATCCCGAAAGTCAGCAGCAGGCCATAGAGGGGATCCAGCCGATAGAGGTGGCGCAGGAAGAGTCGCTCGATGATCACGCCCAAGACACCAACGACCAGAGGGGCCAGAAGCAGCGCAAACCAATAGTTAATGCCGAACTGGTCCAACGCGATCCATGCAGCGTAAGCCCCGAGCATGTAGAAGGCACCGTGGGCGAAGTTGACGACTCCCAACAAACCGAAAATGACGGCCAGACCCAGGCTCAATAAGGCATAAAAGGATCCGTTCACGAGGCCAAGCATCAGCTGCCCCAGGATGACCGGAAGCGGAAATCCGAACACGCTCATACGCGCCAATCCTGCAATGACCAGCCAGAACTGAATGTCTGGCAGAACCCTGCGCTGCCCTCGGGAGGAAAGCGCAGGCCGGGGACTTATTTCTTGACCAGCGGACAGGTTTCGTCGGCATGGTCACCATAGGCTTCCTCACCCGACATGGTCTTGACCAACTTGTAATAATCCCAGGGATACTTGGACTCTGCCGGGGACTTGACTTGCATGACGTACATTTCATGGACCATCAGGCCGTCGCCCCGGATGGAGCCGTTCTTCGCAAACATATCGTTGATCTTCGACTTCTTCAGCTCAGCCATCACCTTGTCAGGATCGGTCGTTCCGGCCGACTTGACTGCACGCAGATAGGCGATGGTCGCAGAATAGTAGGCTGCCTGGTTCATTGTCGGCTCGCGTTTCATCTTCTCGAAGAACCGTTTGCCAAAGGCGCGCGTGTCGTCGTTCAAGTCCCAGTACCAGCCGGTCGTCAGGTACAGGCCCTGGGCAGTATTCAGTCCCAGGCTGTGAATGTCGCTGATGAAGGCCAGGAGGGCCGCGGGCTTCATCGTCTTCGTGATCCCGAACTCATTGGCTGCTTTGAGCGAATTGGAGAAGTCGTTTCCGGCATTTGCAAGACCCAGCACCTGGGCGCCGGACCCCTGCGCCTGCAGGAGGAAGGAAGAGAAGTCTGAGGCTCCCAGGGGGACTCGAACCGAACCAATGGACTTGCCGCCGTTTGCTGTCACCACCTTGGTCGCGGCATCCTGCAACTGGGTGCCAAATGCATAGTCCGCCGTCAAAAAGTACCAGGTCTTACCGCCATTCTTGACGATCGTACTGGCCGTCCCGTTAGCCAGCGCCGTCGTATCGTAGGCATAGTGCACCGTGTAGGGCGTGCAGTCCACGCCGGTCAACGATGCGCCCGCTGCCCCGATCGCAATGAATGGGACCTTTTTGGCAGCGGCCACTTTCGCCATCGCGATGCTGACCCCGGTATTGGATCCGCCGAGAATCATGTTCGCGCCGCTTTGATCGGCCCACTCACGGAACTTCGAGGCACCGATGTCGGGTTTATTCTGGTGATCGGCGGTCAACAGCACAATCTTTTTGCCCAGAACCGAACCACCAAAGTCAGCGATCGCCATATTCGCTGCCTCGATTCCCCCTTGACCGATCACGTCCGCATACACGCCGGACAGATCGTCGATATCGCCGATCACCACCTGATTGTCAGCGGCCTGGGCAGCTGTTCCGGCCAGGGCACCCAAACCTAATCCCAAGCTCACGGCCAATGCGTGCAGTTTCATACCTGTCTCCTCTCAAATTATCGAAATCAAACCCCGAGGAACTCGTGCAGCATCCCCATACGCTGCGTGAGTTCCGATTGCTCGAACCGCTCCACCACACGACCATGTTCCATCACGTAGAAACGGTCCGCGAGGGGTGCCGCGAACCGAAAATTTTGCTCGACCAGCACCACTGTAAAACCCTTCGCCTTGAGCATCCGGATCACTTCACCAAGCTTTTGCACGATCACCGGGGCCAAGCCCTCCGAGATCTCATCAAGGAGGAGCAGTTTCGCCCCGGTGCGCAGGATCCGCGCGACCGCAAGCATCTGCTGTTCGCCGCCAGAGAGCCGCGTGCCCGGGCTTGCCGCCCGTTCCTCCAGATTCGGGAACATCGCATAGATCTCCTCAACGTCCATACCCTGGCTATTCAGTTTTGGAGGCAACAGAAGGTTCTCCAGTGCGGACAGCGACGCAAAAATGCCGCGTTCCTCAGGACAATAGCCAATTCCCAGCCGGGCGATGCGGTGCGGCGCAAGTCGGATCGATTCGGTCCCGGCGACACGCACGGACCCCTCGCGAGCACCGACCAAGCCCATGATGGCCCGCAAGGTCGTTGTGCGTCCGGCACCGTTGCGGCCCAGAAGCGTGACAACCTCGCCCTCCCTGACGGTCAATTCGACGCCGTGAAGGATATGGGATTCGCCATACCAGGCCTGCAGATCCTTGACCTCCAGCAGCACCTGTCCCATCAATGGGCACCCTGTAGTTCCGCACCCGTGGTACCCATGTAGGCCTCGATGACCTGGGCATTCTTCGACACCTCGGCATAAGGTCCGGCGGCGATGACACGGCCGCGCTGCAAGACGGATATGGTCTGCGCGATCGACGATACGACGCTCATGTTGTGCTCGACCATGAGGACCGTACGATTCGCAGCAACCTTCTTGATCAGCTGCGTGACCCGCGAAACATCCTCGTGGCCCATACCTTGGGTGGGCTCGTCAAGCAGCATGAGCTCAGGCTCGAGCGCCAATGTCGTGGCCAATTCGAGGGCGCGTTTCCGGCCATAGGAGAGATCCGCCGTCAAGGAGGTGGAGAATTCCTCGAGCCCGACCTCGGCCAGGAGCTGCATCGCGCGGTCATTAAGCCGGTCAAGCGACCTTTCCGAGCGCCAAAAGTAGAACGAAGTGCCCAAATTGCGTTGCAAGGCAATGCGCACGTTCTCCAACACCTTCAGATGCGGAAACACCGCGGAAATCTGAAAGGACCGGACGATACCCAACCGGGCCGTCTCGGCGGGACCGAGCGAGGTGATGTCGACGCCGTTGTAGACGATGGTTCCGGAGCTTGGCGCAAGGAACTTGGTCAGGAGATTGAAGAATGTCGTCTTACCCGCGCCATTTGGGCCGATCAGGGCATGAATCTCGCCGCGCTTGACCTCGAGCGATACGCCATCGACGGCCACGAAACCCTTGAACTCCTTGACCAGCTCGTGGGTTGCCAAGATCACATCGGAGCTGCTTTCGCTCATGCGCGATCCTCCATCATGATGACCTGGCGAATGCTCTCGCCCCGCGCCAGCCGGTCGAGGGCACCGTTGATTTCCTCGAGCGACAACTGCTCCGAGAGCAGTGCATCCACTGGCAGGCGCCCTTGTTTGAAGAGCGCAATGTAACGAGGGACGTCGCGGAGC
>CAJCID010000148.1 GCA_903970305.1 Rhodospirillales bacterium
GCCTCTGTGGCCAAGGCGGCGTCCAGTTGGACGGGCTCGCCTGCGGCTCCCTCCTTCGGACGCGGCCTACGCAGCGGGTGGCGGTGGAGTCTGCGCAAAATCGATCACCTTTTGTTCAAGTAAGGGCACGAGCGAGGCGGCATGGCCGTCTTCCGTGCCGGGTTCGGTCAACGCGGGTAGTTCCTCTAGCGAACGCAAAGCTAGATCGTCCAGAAAAGTCTTGGTCGTTGCATACAATCCAGGTCGGCCGGGCGCATCTCGGTGCCCGATCACATCGATCCAGCCGCGGTCCTCGAGGCTCTTCATGACCTGGGTGGATACGGTGACCCCGCGGATCTCCTCGATATCACCCCGTGTCACGGGTTGGCGATAGGCGATGATGGCCAGCGTCTCCAACACGGCCCGGGAATACTTGGGCGGCTTCTCCGGATGCAGACGCGCCAGATAATCGTGCATGCCGGCCCGGCTCTGGAAGCGCCAACCACTCGCAATCGCGATCAGTTCGAGACCCCGTTCGGCCCAGTTAGCGCGAATCTCGTCGAGCAGCGCGCGGATCGTGTCGGCATTCAGTTCGTCATCGAACAGCCGTCGCAACTCCTGGACGGTGAGCGGCTCTTGAGCGCACAACAGCGCCGTCTCCAGCACCTTCTTGGCTTCAGATGTATTCATGCGGCTCCGCGAGGAGCAAATCAATATGCAAGCGCAATATGCAAGCGAGTTCCGGACGGATGACGTCAGCGCGGGTCCCAGGCGGTAAGCCCGGTCTACTTCGCCCAATCGCGGCGGGTTAGCCGATTGTGTTTTTCTGGGAAGAAGCGCGAGAGGTTGATCGCGTGGCCAAAGGCCGTGAACTCAACTCCGTTCACTGTCTCTGAAAGACCTCTCCAGAGACAACCGCAGTCCGATCAAGTTTCGAGTATAGGCGAATTGGTGCGCAAACGCAAAAAAACGCGCATCGACAGGAGCCCCCACGATCCGCCGCAGTCAAGGGTAAGCGACAAAGGCGCGCAAGCATGGGACTCTGAAATCGCATATTCTGGAGCACCCAACCCAATTCGGAAAGCCGAGGATAGAAGATCGTGAAACCCAACTACGAATTTGCGAAACGGCAACGGGACCTCGCCAAAAAGGCCAAGAAGGAAGAGAAGAAAAAACGCAAGGATGCCGAAGGCGCCCCTGCAGCGCCTGAGACGGAACCGAGCGGAACGGGCGAATCCCAGGCGCTCAAGACCCCCGAATAGTTTGGCAGAGCCGCCAGATAGAGTACCCACGGGACCGGATCTGCGCGGATTGGGGCGCTCGCCCGTCGGTTCGCCCCTGTAGGTGGCGTGTAGGGAGCGCTTAGGCGAGCTGGTCTCGCGCGCCGACTAGGGAGCCGTCTCGAGTTCTTTCGTGGGGGCAGCCGAGCGCGCCGATGTGCCGCGATCTCCCGCTTGATCCCAACGATGCCACTCGGCCTTAAGCCAGGCGTAGAAGATCGGCGCGATCACGACCCCGCGCAGACCGAAGATCCTTTCAAAGAGCAGCATGGCAATCAGGATCTCCCAGGAACGGGCATTGATCTGGCTGCCGACAATGCGTGCGTTCAGGAAATATTCCAGCTTGTGAACCGCAACGAGAAACGCGAGCGAGCCCAAGGCCACCGAGGGCGAGTAGCCAAGGCTTATGATCGTGATCGCCGAATTGGAGATCAGATTGCCCACCACCGGCAGCAGTCCGGCGACAAAGGTCGAGGTGACCATGGTCTTTGAAAGCGGCAGATGGACCCCGAAAAGAGGCAACACCAGCATCAGGTAGAGCGCGGTCAAGGTCGTGTTCACGGCCGAGATCTTCACCTGGGCGGTGGCGACGCGCCAGAACACGTCGCGCAGCGCCGCGGCCTGGCTCAAAAGCGCGTTGCTGACCGGCCCAAGACGCGCCGGGGAGGCGATCTCGCTCACCGCGGTCAGGGTCCCAAGCAGCACCCCGATCAAGGCATAGCCGAGTTCCTTGACCAGATCGAGGCTGATCGTGCCCAGTTCGGCGGCATGGCCCTTGAGCCAGACGGCCACCGAATCGAAGAGCGCATCGGTCTGGGGAATCATGGCCCCAAGCGCTCCGGGCAGCCAAGCCCTCGCCGAGGCGATGATGTCCGCCATCCGGTCGAGCAGTTCGTGAAAGCCTGCACCGTCGTGCAAGATGAGATGTAAGCCCAAGCCCGCCACGGCAAGCAGTGCTGCCACCAGCAAGAGGAGCATCGACACGGCGAGCGTCTTCGCATAGCGCGCACCGGATCGACCGCGCTCGAGGGCCTCTTCGAAGCGGACCACGAGAGAAAAGGCCAATAACCCGCTGAGCAAAGGCACCACCATGCCGATCCAGACGAGCGCAAGAACCGCAGTCCCGGCCACCGCGAAGGCGATGAAGCGCTGGTTCCTTGGAATGGCCAAAAAAATCCGCATTGTTAAAGGGACTCAGGTAAGGTCGGGACGGGTCGTTGCCACCCATTCTAAGCCAAGGAAGGCCTCTGCGGCGGCCTTGAATTGCGCTCCAAAGTAGCGCACCCAACGCGTTAGAATCGCGCTTTCCCCGAGCAAGGCCAAGCCGGGCGGGCCCCCTAAGAGCGCTCGTGCCGATCGGGGGGCTCTGTCGAAAGGACACCATGACGCGACTATTCAATCAACCGTTCGAAGGCGACCCGCTGCATGACCGCCAGGGGTGCTGCAGATGAATTTCATCATGCGCCTCATTCGGTTGCGGTTCCGCTTTCTCGGCTCGGTCTTCCTTGCCTCCTTCTTCTGGTTCGCGATTCCGCAGGGCGTTGGGCGCATCGAAAAGCTGTTGTTGGCCTGGAACGCAGGCGTCTACGTCTTCCTCGCCTTGATCTGGTTCATGATGGTGAGCACCCCCCAGGAAGAGATGCGCCAGTGTTATGAGCAGGAGGACGACACCGGGTTAGGAATGCTCATCCTCATCTGCTTGGGTGCCGTCGCAAGCCTCCTTGCGGTCGTGATGCTCCTCGGCAGCAACGATGCCGGAGCGCACTGGATCGTGGGCCGCTATCTGCTCACTGCCCTGACGGTCTTGGGAGCTTGGTTTCTGGTTCCGACGGTTTTCACGTTGCACTATGCCGATCTGTTCTATAGCGCAGCCGAGGAGTCCCGGCCGCTCGCCTTTCCGGAAAGGAAAAAGAACCCCGGTTACTGGGACTTCATCTACTACTCGTTCACCATCGCCGCAGCCTCTCAGACCTCCGATGTAGTCACCTGCTCCACACCGATGCGTCGGGCGACCATTGCGCAGTCGGTGCTCTCGTTCTTCTTTAATGCGAGTGTGGTGGGGTTTGCAATCAACGTGGCCGCGGGGCTCCTCGGAAAGTGACCGGAGGTCATCCCCGGCAACAGATGAACTCCCGATGCGCCGCGCCGCGGCCCCTCAGAACTCCCGTAAGATAGAGGATTAGATCCTCGCATCCCCCCGGAGCCGGCCTCGATGTCATCCCCCGCGCAAATCGATCCGCTCTCGGCGGGACTCGCGAGAAGCCGCACTCTGGCCGAGCTGCCCGGTCCGCGCGGCATCCCCATCTTGGGCAATCTGACCCAGATCGATCCGCTAAAGTTTCACCAGATCGCCGAGGACTGGCGAGTCCAGTACGGCAATTTGTTCAAGATCCGGCTTGGCAACAGGCCAGTGCTTGTCGTGGGCGATGCGGAGACGATCGGCAAGGTTCTGCGCGAGCGTCCCATGCCCTTCGGACGCGGCGTCAAGCTCGAGAAGATCGCCGCCGAGATGGGCATCACGGGCCTGTTCACCTCGAACTTCGAAGCCTGGCAGCGCCAAAGGCCGATGGTCATGTCGGCTTTCGCTCCCAATCACATCAAGCGCTACTTTCCCGCGCTGGTGGGCGTGACCGGGCGCCTTGCCAAGCGCTGGCGCATCGCGCAAGCGCAGAACACGTCGATCGATCTGCAGGCGGACCTCATGCGCTACACGGTCGACGTCACCGCCGGGCTTGCCTTTGGCGCCACCGTGAACACGCTCGAGTCGGACGACGACGTGATCCAGAATCACCTGAACGCGATCTTTCCGATGC
>CAJCID010000149.1 GCA_903970305.1 Rhodospirillales bacterium
GCCGGCGACCGCCGTGGGCAAGGCGAAGGGCAGATCGACGATCGCATCGATGGCCCGTCGCCCAGGAAAACGGTACCGTACCAGCACCCAGGCGATCAACATGCCAAAGACGGCATTGATGAGCGCGGCCAGGAATGCCGCACCGAACGTGAGCCGATACGAGGCCACCACCCTGGGCGCGGTCACGGCCGCGACGAACGCATGCCAGGAGAGCGTGGAGGTCTTGAGGAAGGCGGCGGACAGCGGGACCAAGACGATGAGCGCCAGATAGAGCAAGGCCGTGCCCATCGCGAGTCCGAAGCCTGGCAGAACGCTCGGCCGCTTTAGCGTCAGCATCGTCATTTTTTTCCGATCGCCTCGATCAGACGGTCGAACTGGGCCCCGTCATCGAAGTGATCCCTCTGCGCCTGTTTCCAGCCCCCAAACACGTCCTCGACCGTAAACAGAGTGATCGGCCGAAAAATCGCCCCGTGACGCGCCATCACCTCGGCCGAGCGCACGCGCAGGTAATGCCGCGCGGCCAGTTCCTGCGCCGGCTCCGAGTAAAGATAGTCGAGGTAGGCCCGTGCCAGTTCCTCATCGTGTTTGTTCTGCACCACGGGATTGACGATGGCAACGGGATTGTCCGCACGGATGCTCAAGGACGGATAGATCACATCGACCCTGCCTTGACCGAACTCGCGATCGATCTGGATCACCTCGCTCTCGAAGGTCACGAGCACGTCGCCCACCCCGCGTTGCAGGAAGGTGTTGGTCGCCGAACGGCCTCCGGTCTCAAAGATCGGCACGTTCTTTAGGATCGAGCCGACGAACTCGGCCGCCTGGGCGTCGCTCCTACCCTGGTGCTTGGCGTAGCCCCACATGGCCAGGTAGCTGTAGCGGCCGTTGCCGCCGGTCTTGGGGTTGACGATGATCACCTGCACGCCGGGCCTGGCCAGATCGTCCCAATCCTTGATGCCCTTGGGATTGCCGCGACGAACCAGGAGCAGCATGGTCGAGTAGGTGGGCGCTGCCCGATCCGGAAAGCGCGTGGCCCAATCGGTGGCCACCATGCCGTGCTCGGCCAGCGCCTCGATGTCGCTGCCCTGATTCATCGTCACGACATCGGCGGGCAAGCCATCGATGACCGCGCGGGCCTGCTTGCTCGAGCCGTCGTGCGACTGGGAGACGTGCACCGGCTGGCCGGTCTTTTTTGTCCAGTAGGCCTCAAAAAGCGGATCGTAGTCCCGGTAGAACTCGCGCGCCACGTCGTAGGAGGCATTCAGGAGTACCGCCGGCGCAGCTGCCCGCGCTTGGCCTGGCGCAAGAAGCCCCAGCATCGATCCGATGGCAAGGGCTGCGCAAACCCCAAGCCGGCCATTGTTCCGCGTGGTTCTCAATGGGCCCCCGGCTGGTAGATCTGGTCGAACACGGCGCCATCGGCGAAGTGCGTCTCCTGGGCCTTCTGCCAGCCGCCAAAGACCTCATCGACGGTAAAGAGCGCCATCTGCGGGAAGGTCTTCTCGTAACGAGCCGCGACCACCTTGGAGCGCGGCCGGTAATAGTTCTTCGCAGCGAGTTCCTGAGCAGCGTCGCTGTACAGATATTCGAGATAGGCCTGCGCGACCGCCCGGGTGCCTCTTCTATCGACGACCTTGTCGACAATGCTCACCGGCGGTTCAGCCAGAATGCTGATCGAGGGCAAGATGATGTCGAACTTGTCAGCGCCGAATTCGGCGCGCGCCAGATAAGCTTCATTCTCCCAGGCGATCAGCACATCACCCACACCGCGTTCGGCAAACGTCACCGTGGCGCCGCGCGCCCCGGAATCGAGCACCGGGACGTTCTTGTAGAGGCGACTGACGAAATCGCGTGCACGCGCCTCATCTCCTTGGGCTTTCTTCAGGGCATAGCCGTAGGCGGCCAGATAGGCCCAACGCGCCCCGCCGGAGGTCTTCGGATTGGCCACGATCACCGACAGGCCGCTGCGGGCGAGATCATCCCAGTCGTGGATGCCTTTGGGATTGCCGTGGCGAACCAGAAGGACAATGGTCGACGTGTAGGGAGTGCTTCGATCGGGTAGGCGCGTCTGCCAATCCACCGGCAGCAGTTTCGACTGTCGCGCGATCGCATCGATATCGTATGCGAGCGCCAAGGTGACGACGTCAGCGGCCAAGCCGTCGATGACCGCGCGCGCCTGTTTGGCCGAGCCCCCATGGGAACTGTTGACGTGCACCGAGTCGCCGGTCTTGTCTTTCCAATACTGGGCGAAGAGCTTGTTGTAGTCCTGGTAGAACTCGCGCGTCGGGTCGTAGGACACGTTCAGGAGGGTCACGTCTGCCGCGCGGACCGGCCCGAGGGCCGCGCAGCACAGTACGAGGCAGCAAAAGCTTTTCTGAAGGCGAACTGAAATCATGCAAATCCTGGTCAAAATGCCGCCGTCCCTATGACGCCGTACCCTTGATGCCGTCCCTATGATGCCGTCCTCATCCTGCCCAAGCCGCCAGCCTCACAGGTCCAACGGCAGGCAAGAAGGGATCGACTCTTGCGGCCTGGTGCGGCGCTTTAGCGCGCTTGCGGGCGACACCGCCCGAGTGACTCGCTGCCGCCGCGCCCGCCCGCCTCGGTATGCGCAACGGTCATTGCCCGAGAGGCTGCGAGCGACTCGCGGTACACCTCACCGATGCAGATGACGAGCGGTAACCGGGCCTCGCTTGGGGGCGAATCGAAGCCGGTGAGTTCAGCCAGGGTGTAAAACCGGGCCGCCGGTCCGTCAAGCGATGCCCCCTCGACGATCGCGACCGGCAGCCCCTGCGGCTTGCCGGCTGCTAACAGCAAGCCGGCGATTGCGGCCAATTCGCCATAGGCCATGTACAGCACGGCAGTATCGGCCGCAACGACCGACTGGATCCACTCCGAAGGCTTGGCGCTCTCGCCGATACGTGGGGTCGCGAAGACCACTGAACGGCTCAGGGCGCGGCGGGTAAGCGAGACGCCCAGTTCAGCGCTGGCCGCAAATGCAGCGGTGACTCCGGGTACCACCTCGACCAGAATACCCGCCACGCGGAGTGCGTCGATCTCCTCCTGGGCGCGACCGAAAAGCATCGGATCGCCCCCCTTCAGACGCACCACGACCGGATAGCGGCGGGCGGCATCGATCAGGCGTCGGTTGATGAACTGCTGGGCGGTGGAATAGGCGCCACAGCGCTTGCCGACCGGAACGAGCTTCGCGCGCGGAGCCAGCGCCAAAGTTTCCGGATACACGAGGGCGTCATAGAAAACGATGTCGGCAATCGCGAGCACGCGCGCGGCCCGCACCGTCAGGAGGTCCGCGGCGCCGGGGCCTGCGCCCATCAGGTACACCTTACCCATGAGAGGTACCCTCTTCGTCCCAGGCCTGGATCATGCCGGCCGCGACGGTGTGATTGGTGACTTCGTCGATCAAGATGAAGCCCCCGGTGGCCCGGTTTTGCGCGTACGCATCGACCGCGAGCGCGTCTCGGACCTTCAGGCTGACCTGCCCGATCTCGTTCATGCCCAGGTCGCTCGCCGCGGCGGGCTCAAAGTGCTCGATGTCCAGGCGATGTTCGACCTTCTCGATCAAGGCCTTGGTCGTGCGGGTGGCATGCTTGACGACATATTTGCGCCTCTTATCGAGTCTCTCGGCATCCATCCAGCAGAGCATGGCCGAAAAGCGCTTCACGGCCGCAGCGGGCGCGTGCGCCTGACTGATGAGGTCGCCCCTCGAGATGTCGAGCTCATCGTCGAGCAAGAGCGTGACCGACTGGGGTGCCTGCGCAGATTCCAGATGGCCATCGAAGGTGACGATGGCGGCGACGCGGCTGGACCGCCCACTGGGCTGCACCAGCACCGGATCCCCCACGGCGATCTGACCGGATTCGATGCGCCCCATATAGCCCCGGGTATAGGCGCCCTCGATGCCCGGTCGGCTGACGAGCTGCACCGGAAAGCGAAATTCGCCGACGGCCAGGGGACCGGCCGGCGCCTTGTGCAGGACCTCGAGCAGGGTCGGTCCCTGATACCAGCCGAGGCGCTCGCCCCGCTCGACGACCATGTCGCCCTCGAGCGCGCTAAGCGGTATGAAGGTGACGTTGTGCAGATTGAGCTTTTGCGTGAGCGACTCGAATTCGGCCCGGATCTCGGAAAAACGCGCCTCCGACCACCCCACCAGATCCATCTTGTTGACGGCCACGACAATGCTACGAATACCCAAGAGACCCGCGACAAGGGCATGGCGCCGCGACTGGGGACGCACGCCCTTGGTTGCATCGACGAGCACGATCGTCAGGTCCGCCGTCGATGCTCCCGTGACCATGTTGCGGGTGTACTGCTCGTGGCCTGGCGTATCGGCGATGATGAACTTGCGCTCGGGCGTGGCGAAATAGCGATAGGCCACATCGATCGTGATGCCCTGTTCGCGCTCGGCCATCAAGCCATCGGTCAGAAGGGCCAGATCGACGGCCAGATCCGCCGCGACATTACCCCCGACCCCGCCGCGGCTCGCCGTCGTTCGGACAAGATTGTTGAACTGATCCTCGAAGATCGACTTCGCATCGAACAGGAGCCTGCCGATCAGCGTGCTCTTGCCGTCGTCGACGCTGCCGGCGGTGGAGAATCGCAGCAGTCCCTGGTGCGCCATCAGAAGTACCCTTCCTTCTTGCGCAACTCCATCGAGGCATCCGAGGTCTGGTCGTCCATGCGGGTCGCGCCGCGCTCGGTGATGCGGGTTGCGGCCGTCTCGGCGATGATGGACTCGATCGTGCTGGCGTTCGATTCGACCGGTGCGGTGCAGGTCATGTCGCCCACTGTCCGAAACCGCACCCGCTTGTCCACGACGGTCTCGCCAGGCTCTGCGGGGAAGAGGGGCGAGACCGGCATCCAGGCGCCGTTGCGCCGCACGACCGGTCGCACATGAGCGTAGTAGATGCTGGGCACGGCCAACTTCTCTTGCGCGATGTACTGCCAGACATCGAGCTCGGTCCAGTTCGAGATCGGAAACACCCGCATGTTCTCTCCGCGGTGCACACGCGTGTTATACAGACTCCATAGTTCAGGGCGCTGGTTCTTCGGATCCCACTGACCGAACTCGTCCCGAAACGAAAAGATGCGCTCCTTGGCGCGCGCTTTCTCCTCATCGCGGCGGGCGCCGCCAAAGCAGGCGTCAAAGCCGAACTCCTCGATGGCATCCAAGAGGGTGACGCTTTGATGCGGATTGCGACTCTCTGCAGGATCTTTCAGCCGGATCCGTCCTTTGGCGATCGATTCGTCCAAGGTGCGCACGATCAGACGCTCACCGAGTTCTGCCGCACGCTGGTCGCGGAACTCGACGACTTCGGGAAAATTGTGGCCGGTATCGATGTGCATCAACGGAAAGGGAAACCGTCCGGGGCGAAAGGCCTTCTCGGCCAGACGCAGCATGACGATCGAGTCCTTGCCTCCCGAGAAGAGCAAGACAGGTTGGCTGCACTCGGCGGCGACCTCACGCATGATGTGGATGGCCTCCGACTCGAGCCAGTCCAGATGGTCGCTCTCGTAGGGTCGCCCGAGCTCTACGCCCCCCTGTGCCCCGCCGTCGTCTGGTGGAGTCGCCAGATCCGCAGGAGTGTCCAGTCGATCCGGGTTCATACGCTCGCCGCCTCTTGGACGTGCAGACCGCATTCTTTCCCGGCCGGATCCTCCCACCACCAGCGCCCCGCGCGGATGTCCTCACCCGCCTTGATGGCACGAGTGCACGGGGCGCATCCGATGCTGGGATAACCCGCATCGTGCAAGGCGTTATAGGGAACGCTCCGGCTTTGGAGGTAGGCCCAAACCTCGGCCTCGCTCCAGTCCGCCAGGGGATTGAATTTCTGGATCGAGTGGCTGGCATCCCACTCGGACACCGCAAGCTGCGCACGGCTGGCCGCCTGGGTGCGGCGCAAGCCCGTGATCCAGGCCCGCTGGCCGGCGAGCACACGCGCAAGCGGTTCGACCTTGCGGATCTGGCAGCACTCCTTGCGCTGCGCGACGCTGTCATAAAAGCCGTTCACCCCATTGATCCGGATGTAGTGCTCGACCGCCTCATGGCGCGGCAGCACGGGCACAATCTTGCGCGCGTAGCGCTCCTCAGCACGCTGCCAGACGTCATAGGTCTCCTGCGGCAGCCGTCCGGTATCCAAGGTGGCGACCGAAATCGTGCGCAAATCGCGTCCCAGAAGATCGAGCACCACCATGTCTTCGGCCCCGAAACTCGTGGTGAACACCGCCGGCGCAAAGTCCAGGGCGATCCTCTCTAAGAGCAGGCGCGCCTCGTCCACCTTGGCCTGTTCAACGTAGACCGCGGTCATGACCGGGGTCCATGAAAAGGCATTCCCAAGAGGCGCCGCCGATAGAGGGGAATGGGTTGATCCGCGCCCGCCTGGTAGGCCTCGGTGAAATCCTCAAAGGCCCCAAGGGCTTCATCGAGCTGCTTGCCCGCACCGAGTGCGAAGGCGTCGAAGCCACAGCGCAGCAGATAAAAGATCTGGTCTCTTTGCACATCGCCCACCGCACGCAACTCCCCGCGAAAGCCAAGGCGCTCGCGTACGAGCCGCGCCAATGAGTAGCCGCGGCCGTCGGTGAACACCGGAAATGCGATGGCCACGACCTGCAGGCGCGCCACACCTGGCTCGAGCAAGAGGGGATCGTCATCCGGGTTCAGGAGCACACCCATACCCGAGGGCCGATCTGCCCATCGAGCGGCCTCGTCTCGCCAGAGCTCCAATGGAACAATGACGTCGGCCTCCGGGGGCAGGGCACTGAGCGACTCCAGGTCGGCCACCAGCTGCCAGCGATCGGTGACGATCTCGGGCGGCCTGCCGATTCCTCCCCGGATCAGTTCACGCATCGACGCGCTCCCGATAGACATGATCGCGAAACGGCTCGACCCCGATGCGCCGCACCGTATCGATGAACAGTTCCTCAGGATGCCGCTGTTCCAGATAGACCTCAAGGAGACTCTCGATGACCGAAGGCATTTCCTCACGTGCGAAGGACGGGCCGATCACCTTGCCCAAGGAGGCTTGATTGCCCTGGGATCCACCGATGGTGACCTGGTACCACTCCTCGCCATTCTTGTCGACCCCGAGAATGCCGATATGGCCGATATGGTGGTGGCCGCAGGCATTGATGCATCCGGAGATGTTCAGATCGAGGGCGCCGATATCGTGAAGATAGTCGAGCGCATCCACGCGCTCTTCGATACGCTCCTGGATCGCCTGGGCCACCGGGATCGACTTGGCGTTGGCCAGCGAGCAGAAGTCGCCGCCCGGGCAGCACACGATATTGGTCAGAAGACCGATGTTGGGGGTTGCCAGCTCGAGCGTACGCGCCTGCTCCCAGAGCGCGAACAGGTCATCCTGGCGCACATCGGCAAGAATCAGGTTCTGCTCGTGCGAGACCCTCACCTCCGAGAAGCTGTAGCGCTCGGCAAGCTCGGCCACGGCGTCGAGCTGCGCATCGGTGATGTCTCCGGGCGGGCTGCCGGTTTTTTTCAGCGACAAGGTCACGGCCGCATAGCCGGGCACCTTGTGCGCAAAGACGTTGCGCTTGAACCAGTTGGAAAACGGCTTGTTGGCCGCGAGTTCGCGCTGCAAGGCTGCGCTCTCCGAGGGCAGGGTCTCATATCCCTCTGGAGCGAAGAAGCGGGCGAGGCGCTCGAACTCCTCCTCGGGCACCACCGCCGGACCACCTTTTAGGCGCTGCCATTCGGCCTCGACCTGTTCGGTGTATCCCGCAGGCGTCAGATCCCGGATCAGGATCTTGATCCGCGCCTTGTACTTGTTGTCCCGCCGCCCATGCAGGTTGTAGACCCTCAGCATCGCATCGAGGTAGTTCAAGAGTTCACCCCGGGGCAGGAACTCCCGGATCAGGTGGCCAATCACCGGAGTGCGACCCAGGCCGCCGCCGGCGACGACCCGATAACCGGGACGGCCCTCATCGTCGAGGGCCAGGCTCAGTCCGATGTCGTGCGCGAGCGTGGCGGCGCGATCGGTCGCTGCGCCGTTGACGGCGATCTTGAACTTGCGCGGAAGATAGGCGAACTCAGGATGAAAGGTCGACCACTGCCGGATCAGCTCGCACGTGGCCCGGGGATCATCGAATTCGTCGGCGGCGACGCCTGCGAAATGATCCGTAGTCGTATTGCGCACGCAGTTGCCGCTCGTCTGGATGGCGTGCATCTCGACCGAAGCCAGCTCTTCAAGGATGTCAGCGGTGTCTTCCAGCCGGGGCCAATTGAACTGGATGTTCTGGCGAGTCGTGAAATGGCCATAACCTCGATCGTACTTGCGGGCGATCTCGGCAAGCTTGCGCACCTGGCGCGCGCTCAGGAGGCCGTAGGGGATGGCCACGCGCAGCATCGGCGCATGGCGTTGAATATAAAGGCCGTTTTGCAGGCGAAGGGGACGAAACTCGTCCTCCGAGAGCCTCCCGGCGAGGTAACGATTGAGCTGGTCACGGTATTGGTGGACCCGTTGCGCGACCAAAAGGCTGTCGATTGAATCGTATCGGTACATTAAATTTCCATGTTGGCCTAACATCCTAGCGGCCCAAGATCCCTAACCCAACGACATTCGAATCATTACATTATGAGATATCGTTATAAAGAAAACGCATTCTCGGGCGCCGAAAACCTCGACGTGCAAAGGAAATTCCGAAAACAAGGGATGGCGCAACCGGGGGGACAGAATGCCATTGCCAGGGCGCCCGCGCGGGGGCAAGTCACGCTGGAAATACTCATGGAACACGCTCAATCATTGTAGCGTGCCGCGCAAGGCGGCATGCTGAGCGGAAACGGGAAGGGCGGCGCTAGTTTCCTCCTGGAAGCGTAGGGAGCCCCCGGCTGGTGCACTCCCTCAGGCACGCCAGGCAGCCAGAGTGCTCGCTAACCTCCGTGACCTCAGTAACATTGCCGACTTATTCCTGTGGCAATAGTAGTCGCCCTGTGTTCCGAATCCGACCCATGAATCGCTTTGCCCCGTTTTGCCTTTTCTTTGGCCTGGCCGGTCTTCTCAGTGCGACCGGCGCGCAAGGCCGGGCGCCCGCGCACGGTGAAGCCGGCGGGATCCCGCCTAAGAACGTGATCCTTTTCGTTGCTGATGGACTGCGGGCCGAGATGGTCCGAGCCGAGACAGCACCGACGCTTTTCGCATTACGCCGCTACGGAGTCTGGTTCAAGAACAGTCACGCCCTCTTCCCAACCTTCACCACACCCAATGCCTCGGCGCTGGCCACCGGTCACTTCCTGGGCGACACGGGAGATTTTGGGAATGTGATTTACAGCGGGTATCCCGTCGCCACGGCCAACGGCAGCCCAACGCCCTTTCTCGAGAGTGACCCGGTTCTAGGCGATATCGACGAACACTTCGCGGGCAACTACCTGGACGAACAGAGCGTTCTGGCCGCCGCGCGAGCGCTGGGCTACGCGACTGCAGCGGTGGGCAAACTCGGGCCCGTCGCCATCCAGGACGTAACCGCCCGCGATGGGGAGATGACGATCATCGTGGACGATCTGACGGGCCATCCAGGGGGTATCGCCCTGGCACCGCGGCTCCTGCGTGCGCTTGAAGAGGCCCGGCTGTCCCCGAGTACGCCAGGCCGGGGCGCTAACGGCAGCGCGGGCGATCTGAACCACGAAGGGACCCATGTCGCCAACATCGACCAGCAAAAGTACTTCGTGGACGTCACCACACGCGCGATCCTGCCCCTCTTTAAGAGTTCCAAGAAGCCCTTCGTCCTGGTCTTCTGGTCGCGCGATCCCGATGGCACACAGCACAACCAGGGTGACAGCCTGGGTGAGCTCACACCGGGGATCAATGGGCCTTCCTCGCTTGCAGCCATTCGCAACGCCGACGACAACCTCGCTGCCCTGCTTGGCGCCCTCGAGGCGCAGGGCCTCGCCCCTACGACCGACGTGCTCGTGACGTCCGATCATGGCTTCTCGACGATCTCAAAGCAATCCAAGACGAGCGTCGCCGCCCGCCAGCCCTACGATGACGTCCGGGCCGGGCAGCTGCCGCCCGGATTTCTCGCCATTGATCTGGCCGCAGCGCTCGGGCAGCCCTTGTTCGACCCGGATGCGAAAGGTGCCCCGATCCAGTGGACGAAGGGAGTGCATCCAAGTCGCGCCAATGGGCTCGTCGGCCCGGACGCGTTGCATCCTGACGTGGTCGTCGCGGCCAACGGGGGTTCGGACCTGCTCTACCTGACAGGTCCTGACCCGAAGAGCTCGGCCGCCAAGGTCGTTCAAGCCCTGATCGCTGAGGATTACGTGAGCGGCCTTTTCGTTGACGACAGGCTCGGGCCGATTGCGGGAACCCTCCCCCTGTCGGCGATCAATCTAGAGGGTGGCTCTCTGACACCCCGGCCTTCGATCGTCGTCAATTTCACTTCGGGCTCGAGCGCTTGCCCGATCGCGACCAATTGCGCGTTCGAGGTGTCAGACACCCTCTTGCAGCAGGGTCAGGGCATGCACGGCAGCTTCAGCCGCGCTGATACCTATAATTTCATGGCGGCGAGCGGGCCCGATTTCCGCTCCGGCTTCATCGATCCCGCTCCGGCCAGCAATGCCGACCTGGGTCAGACGATCGCAGCCTTAGCGGGCTTGCAACTGCAAAGGAAGGGAGAGCTCGTCGGGCGCGTACTGGCCGAGGCGCGCCCGGGCGGCATTGTCCCGCATTGGAAATCCGAAACCGTCAAGTCCGCCCCCGCAGAAAACGGGCTGTCGACGGTCTTGAACCTGCAGACCGTTGGAGCCGTGCGCTACTTTGATGCCGCAGGTTTTCAGGGGCGCACCCAGGGACTGAGTCCTTAGGGTTTGGAACCTCCGTTGAGAATCTCGGTTGAGAACCGAGGGTGAGCACAGCGCGCTCGGCAGCGTTATCCCGGATGAGACAGTGTGATCTCGATGCGCTCCTTGTCCCGGCCGATATTTTTCCGCCTGAGCTCGATCGCACCGACCTCTCGGGTCGTGCGCAGATGGGTGCCCCCGCAGGGCACTCGAGCAAACGATTCGATCTGCCAGTAGCGCCTTTGGCCTATCGGATCCGAGTAGGCGCTCGTGATGGGCAGGTCCGCCGCGACGATGGCCGCCACCCTCTGGGCGATGCCGGCCAATTCGCCGCCGATGCTTCCCGTCCAGACGAAGTCGATGCGCGCCTTCTCCTCGCCGATATGAGCGCCGATCTTCTCCACCCCGGGCCTTAGGCGGTAGACCAGTTCCAAGACGAGTTCGGCCGCGAAGTGCAGGCGCATGAGGCTGTAGCGGCGCGGCCAATCGATCTCGACCCGGACCACCTGTCCGGGATCCAAGCCATGCTCAGCGGGCAACGTATAGACAATGTCCGGACCGTCCTTGCGAGCCTCGAGCACGGCGTGGCCGCCGATCGTTCCCTGATCGCTCTCCTGACCTCCGGAGAAGGCGAAGAAGATTGTGTCCTTCAGCGTGACACTCGCTCCCCTGACGTCTTGGATCTCGGTTTCGAGCTCCGTTTGGTAAGGGTCCTCCCAGAACACCTTGCGAGTCGCCCGGCGCCTGGGTTCACCCGGCGGGTCGCGCTCGAGTTGGAGTGGTCCGGCCATCGGCAAATTATGAGCGAGGCCCGTCGCGTCCGCAATTCGCAGCCGTACCGCGGCAGCGTACCGAGGGTGCGCCGCGCGGACCTGGGTCGATTGCCGCAGGAGGCGACTTTCCCCACGGAATGGAACCTGAGGCGGTCCAATTCGGGTCGCCCGGATGCGTTGCAACCCCTCTTTTTGTCAATGAAGGAGGGATTTGCGCAACGGATCGCCGAAATTCGACCGCAAACGTTGGGTAATCTGCCCCACTTCGCCGTTTCGCCCCCTAAAATGACGTCCTAGGTGAGGAGACATGCATCGGGCGCGCAGATCCGCGGGCCGCGGTGAAGGCCGAGACGCCCACAAGTGCGCGCGTGCCCGACGGGGATCGCGAGTAGACCGCGATTCAGAGCCAAGCGCTCGTACCCGGCGTAAACTTGCTCTTTCTTGCCACCGGCCGCTGCCGGAATCGCCTGCTCGACAGGGGAGGGGGTCCGTCGGGCCACCATGGAGCGGCGAGAAGCTCGCAGCGGTGCGTCGCTGCAGCGACGCCTCGAGTGCACGAGAGAGGAGAGGGATTCATGAAGCTGTCTTATCAACGGGCGCTGTGGATCTGGGTCTGTGTGATCGCCTTCCAAAGCAGCTGGGCCGCTCCCGTCGTCGAGGTCGGGGTCACCGACAAGACCATTCTGCTGGGCGAATCGGCCGCGCTATCGGGACCCGCGGCCAAGCTGGGCCAGAACATGAATCTGGGCGCGCGTCTGGTCTTTGACGCCGTCAACGCGCACGGCGGCATCTATGGTCGCAAGATCGAGTTGCGCGTGCGCGATGATGGCTACGAGGTCGAGCGCGCCAAGCAGAACACGCTGGATTTTGTCCACAAGGACGGCGTCTTCGCGCTGTTTGGGTACGTGGGCACACCCACCTCCAATGCCGCGGCCCCGATTTTCACCGAGGCCCGGGTCCCGTTCTTTGGCGCCTATACCGGCGCGAGCTCGCTGCGCGATCCCTTTAACCGCTACGTCTTTAACATCCGCGCAAGCTACGTCGACGAGACCGAGCGCATCGTCGAGCAACTCACGACGACGGGCGCGACCAAGATTGGCGTGTTCTACCAGAACGATGCCTACGGCAAGGCTGGATTGGACGGGGTCACGCAAGCTCTGAGCCGACGGCAACTCAAGGTCGCAGCACTCGCCACGGTCGAGCGCAACAGCACCGACGTGGCCCAGGCGGCGGCAGCGCTGCGTGCAGCCGACCCAAACGCGATCGTTCAGATCAGCGCGTATGCCTCGTGCGCCGCTCTCATCAAGCAGATGCGCGAGGCCGGCTATACCGGACAGTTCGTCAATGTGTCCTTCGTGGGCAGCCAGGAGCTTGCCGAGACCTTGGGCCCCGAAGGCTCGGGAGTGATGATCACCCAGGTCGTGCCTTTTCCCTGGAGTAGCGTCTCGGGCCTGCAACGCGACTACAACCTCGCGTTGAAGGCGGCTGGCATTGCCAATCCGGATTTCGGCACGATGGAAGGCTACATTGCAGCACGCGTGTTCGTCGAAGGGTTGCGCCGCGCCGGTCGCGATCTCACCCGCGAGGGCCTCATCAATGCGCTCGAGACCCTGCACGACTTCGACCTGGGCGGATTCACCGTCAACTTCTCACCCGATAATCACAATGGCTCGCGCTTTGTGGAGATCACGATGATCGGTACCCGTGGTAACTTCGTGAAGTAGTCGCGCCATGAGTCGGTAGCGCGGCAGGCCCGGGATACCTGGGCGGCAGGTCTGGCGGATTCAACGCTTGCCCAAATGAGCTTGACCAAATGAGCTTGCCCTAAAGAGCAAAGCGTACCCTCGCAGCATCTCCTTCCCAGCACTGCCTCCCTTTCGTGGTGCACCGCACCACAATCAAGCAGACCGAAGCGGCGTCGTACTGTGAGCTTGGGACATGCTTGGGACAGGCTGGGGACCTGCGCATCCCGGCAGCAACACTGGCATCAATATTGCGACGCGTGTTGGCTACGTCGGGCTCTGCACCCGTGGCGCCACGTCAGCGCTCTTCCTCCCAACCATGCGTGTCCTCCTCGATTCCCTACGCAGCGGAAACTGGCGCTCATTGCTTGCCTGTTTCCTCTACTTCGACACAGGCTTTAGCGTGTGGGTCCTGTACGGACCGCTGGCCCCGTTCATCGGCAAGAATCTGCCCATGACCCCGGCAGAGCAGGGATTTCTCGTCGCCGTACCGGTCCTTTCGGCCGCCATCTTGCGCGTGACCTTGGGCAATCTCTTCCAGTCCGTGGACGGCCGGCGTGTCGCTCTGATGGGCATCGGCCTGTCGGCGCTCCCCTGCATCGTCTTGCCCTTTCTGGAGCAACCCGCATACAACACGCTCGTCGTGCTTGGCGTGTTTCTTGGCGTCGGTGGAGCAAGCTTCGCCGTCGCCCTGCCGATGGCCGGCAGCACCTATCCGCCAAAGGTCCAGGGGCTGGTGCTGGGTCTTGCTGCTGCGGGCAACATCGGCGCGGTGCTCGACGGATTTCTCTTTCCGCAGATCGCGGCGCGCTTTGAGTGGCAATTCGCAACCGCCGCGGCCTTGCCCCTCCTCGGGGTGGCGGCACTTGCAGTCTGGTTCTGGGCCTCTGACATGAGCCCCAAGAGCGGCAAGATCCTGCCTCCCCTGGGATGTTTTCTGCTGACCTTTGTGGGCATGATCGCCCTGGTGCTGGCGGTCCGGGCTGGATGGCTCTTCGGCGCAAAGCCTGGGGTGCTCTTGCTTCCGGTGGCCGGTGCCCTCTTTGCGATCGCGCTCCTGCCGAGCCGCTATCGCGCCGTCTTTGGCGAGCGTGATACCTGGGTCATGATGCTCGTCTACAGCGTCACCTTCGGCGGTTTCGTCGGCATGTCCTCGTACGTCTCTACCCTGCTGACGGCGATGTATGGGATGAGCAAGATTGAAGCGGGTCTTTTCATGTCGCTGCTTGCCTTCACCGGGGCCATGGTCCGACCGGTCGGTGGCTGGGTAGCCGACCGGGTGACGGGGGTCAAGGCGCTCCTTGTGATTCTCACGGGAATCTCATTGTGCGATCTCGGATTCTGGGCGTTTGAGCTGCCCCGTCAGGGCGCCATCGCCCTCCTTCTTGTCCTCTATCTGGGCTTTGGTCTTGGCAATGGCGCGACCTTCCAACTCGTGCCGCACCGCTGGAAAGCCAAAACCGGCCTTATGACCGGAGTCATCGGCGCGGCGGGGGGCATCGGCGGCTTTTATCTGCCGGTGATCATGGGTTTGGCCAAGGAGGCGACGGGAAACTTCCAGGCAGGCTTCGCCGTCTTGGGGGCAATCGCCGGGCTGGCCTTGATCCTTGTCGTCTCGCTCCGGTCGAACTGGTCGAGATGGGCACGTCCGGAATTGTCGGATCAGGTTCCTTTCTCGGGGGGTGCGCTTGTCGAGCATTGATTCTCACGTGGGCGGCATGGCGCAGAAACGTTCATCCCAGCCCGGGCCCGCCGCGCCACCAGCATGAGTCGCCCCAAGCTTGTCGTGGTCGGCAACGGCATGGCCGGGGTCCGTACTTTGGAAGAGCTCCTCAAGCGCGCCCCGGAGCGCTACGCCATCACCGTGTTCGGCTCGGAACCTCACCCGAACTACAATCGGATCCTCTTGTCCCCAGTGCTCGCGGGCGAACGCACGCTCGAGGACATTGTCCTGAACGACTTTGCCTGGTATCAAGACCACGCAATCGAGCTGCGCACGGGCTGCAGGGTCGATGCCATCGACCGCTCGCGTCGCATCATCCGCGATGCGACAGGTGCGACAATGCATTACGATCGATTGCTGCTGGCCACCGGATCGCTACCGATCATGCTGCCGATCCCTGGGCGCGAGCTCGAAGGCGTGCTCGCCTACCGGGATATCGCTGATACCCAGGCGATGCTCGAAGCCAGTTCACGCTACCGTCACGCTGTCGTGATTGGCGGCGGGCTGCTCGGTCTGGAAGCAGCCTGCGGTCTGACGCTCCGCGGCATGCAGGTGACCGTGGTCCACCTTGCGGGCTGGCTGATGGAGCGCCAGCTCGATGAAACTGCCGGAACCCTTTTGCGGCAATCCCTGGAGGAGCGGGGGCTCGCGTTTCGACTGGCTGCCAAGACGACGGCGCTCGAGCCCGCGCAAAGCGGCCGGGTCGGCGCCGTACGCCTTGCCTCGGGGGAAGCGATCGCGGCGGACCTGGTCGTCATGGCGATCGGGATCCGACCGAACACTGCCCTTGCCGAAGCGGCGGGGCTCCCCTGCCGGCAGGGCGTGGTCGTCGACGACACCTTACAGACTTATGATCCGCGCATCTACGCCGTGGGCGAATGCGCGAATCACCGCGGCCAGGCCTACGGTCTCGTCGCCCCCTTGTTCGAGCAGGCGCGAGTCTGCGCCGACCATCTCGCCGGTCTGGGTAGACTGCACTACCGCGGCTCGGTACTCGCCACCAAGCTGAAAGTCACGGGGATCGATGTGTTCTCGGCCGGGCACTTTCAGGCTGACCCGGGCACCGAAGAGATCCTCTTCTCGGACGATGAGACCGAGATTTACCGAAAGCTCGTCGTGCGCGAGGACAAATTGATCGGCGCATGCCTTTACGGCGACACCGATCTAGGTCCTTGGTATCAGGAACTCATCCGGCTAGGGGTCGACATCTCCGCGCTACGCGATGTGATGATGTTCGATGATCCCGGCCAGACCAGTAAAGCGGTGGCCGCGCCCCAGAGCGCAGTTCCCGCCCCCGCCAGCACCTAAGCGCATGTCTGGCGAGAAGGCAAGCCCGCCGCACGAACCGGGAACACAGGCGAGCCTGCTGGAAGCTTCCGGGGCGACCCCGCCGCCCGGCCCGGTCCACGAGACCCGCTCGACCTGCTGCTATTGCGGGGTCGGATGTGGCGTCATCATCGAAAGCACCCTCGGTGATGACGGCAGGCTAAGGATCAGCTCGGTGCGGGGCGATCCTGAGCACCCGGCCAATTTCGGGCGCC
This sequence comes from Rhodospirillales bacterium, assembly GCA_903970305.1. Classification (GTDB taxonomy): domain Bacteria; phylum Pseudomonadota; class Gammaproteobacteria; order Burkholderiales; family Burkholderiaceae_D; genus BOG-994. The sequence goes on from CAJCID010000149.1 coordinate 16,587, forward strand.
TGTGCTCCAAGGGCAGCACGCTCGCGCAGACGGCCGCTCCCGAGATCGCGCGCCAGTCGCGCGGTGATGTCCCCATGATCCGGCACCAACGCGGCAGTCCGTGGGTGGCATCGAGCTGGTCGGACGCGATGGACTTCGCCTCGGCGCGCTTTCTCGACATCCTCAGCCGCTTCGGTCCCGACTCGGTGGCCTTGTACATCTCCGGGCAGTTGCTCACCGAGGACTACTACCTCTTCAACAAGCTCGCCAAGGCATTGCTTGGCACCAACAACATCGACACCAATTCGCGACTGTGCATGAGCTCCGCGGTGTCAGGCTATAAGAAGAGTCTGGGTGCGGACTCGGTTCCCGCCTGCTATGAGGATCTGGACCATGCCGGCACGGTCTTCATCGTCGGAGCCAACCCGGCCTTCGCCCACCCGGTGCTCTATCAGCGGCTGCGCCAGGCGCGCCAGGCCAATCCGAGTCTTGTCGTCATCGTGGTCGATCCACGCCGCACCGACAGTGCCGACGAAGCGGACCTCTTCCTGCAAATCCTGCCCGGTTCGGACGTCTGGCTGTTTCACGCGATGCTCAAGCTCATGCAGGAGGAGGACCTCACGGACAGCGGCTTCATCGCGCAGCACACGAGCGGCTTTCGCGAGCTCCATGAGGTCATCGCCAGCCTGGAACTCGACACGGCGCTCGCCCAGTGCGGACTCGACCGGGAAACGGTCACGCGCGCCGCGCGCGCCTTCGCCCTGGGTCCGACGCTGTCCCTGTGGTGTCAGGGGCTTAACCAGTCGGCTTCGGGGACCGACAAGAACACGGCACTCATCAATCTGCACCTGGCCTCGGGCCAGATCGGCAAGCCCGGTGCCGGACCCCTGTCCTTGACCGGTCAGCCCAATGCGATGGGGGGACGCGAGGTCGGCGGAATGGCCAATCTGCTGCCCGCCCACCGTGAACTGTCCAACCCGATCGATCGCGATGCAATCGCGCGTTTCTGGGGTGTACCTGCGATCCCGTCAGAACCCGGCAAGACGGCCGTCGAGATGTTCGAGGCGATCGAGGCGGGCACGATCCGCGCGGTCTGGATCGTGTGTACCAATCCGGCGCACTCCTTACCGGATCAACGGGCCATACACCGCGCGCTCGCCAAGGCCGAACTCGTGATCCTGCAAGACGCCTACCACGATACAGCGACCGCACCGGCTGCCGATGTTTTTTTCCCGGCCACCAGCTGGGGTGAGAAGGAAGGTACCGTCACGAACTCGGACCGGACCATCTCGCGCGTGCGCGCGGCCCAGCCAGGATATGGTCAATCGCGCCACGATTGGGCAATCGCCCTGGAGTTCGCGCGACGCCTCGAGACGGTCCTGCGACCGGGCGCCGCGACGCTTTTTCCCTACACCGACGCCGAGAGCATCTGGCTTGAGCATCGGGCGACGACTGCCGGACGTGACCTGGACATCTCGGGACTGGACTATGCAATCCTAGAGCGCGACGGACCCCAGCAATGGCCCTATCCACGCGGCGCGAGCCACGGCCAAAAGCGCCTCTATGAGGACCATGTGTTCGCCACACCAGACGGACGGGCGCGCTTTTGTGCCCCCTTACCCCGGGCGATGGCCGATCCGCCCGATCGCCGCTACCCGATGACCTTGACCAGCGGCCGGCTGCGCGATCAGTGGCACGGAATGAGCCGCACGGGCACGCTCGCGCGCGCCTTTGCCCACGCGCCTAGGCCCTGTATCGATCTCTGCACGGCCGATGCGCACGAGCTGGGCGTGGTAGCGGGCGAACTCGTGCGAGTCACGGGCCGGCGCGCGAGCCAGCTCCTGCCCGCCCAGATCAGTGCGGCGCAACGCCCCGGACAGGCCTTCGTCGCCATGCACTGGAGCGACGCCTATGTCTCAGGCCGGGCCCGTGACGGATGGACCCACGGCCCGAATGACTTCTTTGCCCGCGCCATCGATCCGGTGTCCAAGCAGCCTGAGTTGAAGAACGCCTCGATACGGATCATGAAGGCCGAGCTGCCTTGGCAGTGGCATGCGGCGGTCTTACTCGAGCCCGGGTCCGCCTTGGCCGTGCAGCAGCGCCTGCGTCAGTACTTCAAGGAGTTCAGTTACGCCCATTGCGTGCCGTTCGGTCATGAGCGCATCGGCCTGGAATGGCGCGCCGAGGACGACTACGCGCCCAAAGAGGACATCCAGGCTGCGATCGAAGCGCTTCTTGGCATGGGTGCCGAAGTAGGACTTCTGCGCTATGCCGACGCGAAGCGCGGTCAACGGCGTCTCGTGCGACTCGAGGAAGGCCGGGTCACGGGGTTTTCTTTGGCGGGCGAGGCGGCAGCCGAGATCTGGCTGCGCCAGTTGCTCGAGAGCGGCGAGGAGATCAGCTTTCCCAAGCGCCGGCTTCTTGCTCCAGGGGCCAATCCCCCGGGCCAGGTGGCCCCGCGCTCGCGCATCCTTTGCAACTGCGCCGCCGTCGAGCAAACGCGCATCACCGATCGAATCCAGAGCCTGATCTCGGCCCTGCCCGCCGCCGAGCGCGCACCCGCACGGGCCGCAACGAGGGCGCCCGTCATTCTCGAGTGCCTGAAGTCCGAACTAGGATGCGGCGCCCAGTGCGGCTCGTGCGTGCCCGAACTGCGTCGACTAGTGCGCGAGGCCCAGCACGCCTCGGTCTGAACAGTGCGGGGCGAACTCGCGCCCCAAGCGGCCCGAACGCAGTCCAGGCCTCCTTCCAGGGGGTGCGTTCCGATTCAGTCTAGAATGGCGCTCGCGCCACCCGAACGCAGGTGCCCCTGTCCCGCAGAATGCTTACAAATGGGCACTTTGTCACCCGGCCCGACTCCGATGGACCGGAAAAGGCGCGTCCGCGGTCGTGCCCGACCATCGGCGACCCCCGGCGGCAAGGGGCGCGGTCACGCGGAGCGAGCAGCGAGGAGCTTGGAGTTCTACACGATGAGGCGTTGGTTACGCTGTATCCACCAGGGGGAGCCCCGCTGCGCGACGCTCGCAGAGGACGGCCAGACGATCTTGCTCTACGATGGCCCACGCATTGGCATGGGCACCTCGACCGGTGAGCGTCTAGGGCTCGATGAGGTGGCCCTGACCACGCCCACCGACCCTTCCAAGTTCATCGGGCTATGGAACAACTTCGGCGAGCTCGCGGCCAAGCAGAACTGGGCGCGGCCCGCGGTACCCCTTTACTTCCTGAAGGCCCCCAGCAGCACGCTTCGGCCCGGCGGGACGATCCGGATCCCGCCCGGCTACGAGGGCAAGATCTTCTACGAGGGTGAGCTCGGGATCGTGATCGGCTCGCCTTGTACGGCGGTCGCTGTGGCGGATGCGCCCCTTCACATCCTGGGCTATACCTGCGTCAATGATGTCACGGCCTTCGATCTCCTCCACGCCGACGCCTCGTTTGCCCAGTGGGCGCGGGCCAAGAGCTGTGACACCTTCGCTCCATTCGGGCCGGTGGTGGCAGAAGGCCTGGACTGGTCGAGCCTTTCAATCCAGACCTGGGTCAACGGCCGCGAACGGCAGAACTATCGGGCCGCCGACATGATCCTGTCTCCTGCAGAGATCGTCAGTCTTGTGTCCCGCGAAATGACCCTCGTGGCGGGCGACGTCATCGCCTGCGGCACCTCGATCGGCTCCTTGCCCATGAAGCCCGGCAGCGTCGTCGAAATCGTCATCGAAGGGATCGGAAGACTCTCCAATACCCTCGAAAATCGAAAGGCTCAAGTATGAAGATCTGTGTCGTGGGTGCCGGAGCGATCGGTGGTCTGTTGGCCGCCAAACTCGCCCAGAGCGGCCATGAAGTCACCGTCGTCGCGCGTGGACCTCATCTGGCTGCGATCCGGGCCAACGGTTTGCGGCTGGTTGAAGAAGAGGGCCGCGAGGTGTGCGTCGCGCTCGCCGCAACCGATCGGCTTGCCGAGGTCGGGCCTCAGGATCTCGTCATTCTGGGTATGAAGGCCCACCAGCTTCCCCCCATCGTGGCCGAGCTCGCCCTGCTCTATCACGACCAGACGATCATACTCACCGCCCAAAACGGGATCCCCTGGTGGTACTTCCAAAAGCATGGCGGACCTCACGAAGGGATTCATCTGGAGAGCGTCGATCCGGGCGGCGTGATCGCCAGAGCGCTTCCGATCGAGCGCGTCATCGGCTCGATCGTCTACCCGGCCGCCGAGGTGACCGCACCTGGCGTCATCAGGCATCTCGAAGGCAATCGCTTCTCCGTCGGCGAGATCGACGATACGGATACCGAGCGCATTCACCGGGTCTCCGAGGCGCTCAGGGGCGCTGGTTTTAGGGCTCCCATCCTCTCGGACATCCGCTCGGAGATCTGGACCAAGCTCTGGGGCAATCTCAGTCTGAATCCGATCAGCGCCTTGACCCATGCCACGCTTGCGGACATCTGCCAATATCCGCCGAGCCGTGCGCTGCTCGCCAACATGATGCGCGAGGCAGAACGCGTCGCGCAGACCCTGGGAATCCGGTTCAAGGTGTCGCTGGAAAAGCGCATCGCCGGCGCCGAAGCGGTTGGTCAGCACAAGACCTCGATGCTCCAGGACATCGAGGCCGGCCGGCCCATCGAGCTCGAAGCCCTGGTCGGCTCGGTGGTCGAGCTCGGCAGGATCACGGGCGTTGCCACGCCGCAGATCGATGCCGTCTACGCGGTGGCAAGCCTTCTGGCTCGAACCGTCCAGTCCCGCCATGGACGTCTTCTGATCCAGACCGATTAATCCCCACTTCGCCCCAATCGAGGAGATGGAATGAGTACCCGATTTTCCACATTGACCGAACTGCTCTCAACAGGCGAGGACGGCGCGCCAGCCTTGGGTGCGCCGGGTCTGCCCGATCTGGACTATGCGGGCCTGCGCAGACAGATCATCCAGACCATTGCGCTACTGAATGGAATTGGCATCGGTCGCAACGACCGCGTCGCATTGGTTCTGAAGAATGGTCCCGAGATGGCAAGCGCCTTCCTTGCGGTCGCGCTGGGCGCGACTGCCGCGCCGTTGAATCCCGCCTATCGCGCCGACGAGTTTGAGTTCTACCTGTCGGACCTGAAGGCACGCGCCTTGATCGTCGAGCGGGGTAGCGACTCACCCGCGAGAACGGTGGCCGCCCAGATGGGCATCGCCATCATCGAGCTCGTTGCCAACGGGGAAAGTGGCGCGGGCCGGTTCACGCTCCACCTCGTCGGCCACGCCCCGGGAAAGCTCGGCAGGGGTGGCTTCGCGGCAGTGGATGACATCGCCCTCATCCTGCACACCTCGGGCACGACTTCGCGACCCAAGATCGTGCCCCTGTCGCAGCGCAACGTGGCAGCGTCGGCCGCCAATATCTCGCAGGTCCTGCGCCTGATCAAAGAGGATCGCGGGCTGAACATCATGCCCTTGTTTCATATCCATGGACTCATCGCTGGTCTGCTTGCGCCCTTGTCGGCAGGCTCTTACGTGAGTTGTTCCCCGGGATTTAACGCGCTGCGCTTTTTTGCGTGGATGGAGGCCGTAGCGCCAACCTGGTACACGGCGGTGCCGACGATGCATCAGGTGATCCTGACCCGGGCGGCTCAGAACCGTGAGGTCATCGCGCGCCATCCACTGCGCTTCTTGCGTTCCTCTTCGTCGTCGATGCCAACGAAGGTGATCAGTGAACTCGAAGCCGTGTTCGATGCGCCTCTGATCGAGTCCTATGGGATGACCGAAGCCGCCCATCAGATGTGCAGCAACCCCCTGCCGCCAGCGGGGCGCAAGCCCGGGACGGTGGGCTTAGCCGCAGGTCCAGAGGTCGCGATCATGGGAGAGCATGGAGAGATCCTGCCTCCGAATGTGACGGGCGAGATCGTCATCCGCGGCACCAACGTCACCCAGGGTTACGAGAACAATCCCAAGGCCAACGCCGAAGCCTTTCGCGAGGGCTGGTTCCGTACCGGTGACCAGGGTGTGATGGACGAGGAGGGCTACTTCACGATCACGGGGCGCTTAAAGGAGATCATCATCCGGGGTGGCGAAAAGATCTCGCCGCGCGAGGTCGACGAGGTCCTGATGGATCATCCGGCCATCCTGCAGGTTGTGACTTTCGGTATTCCGCACGAGAAGCTTGGCGAAGAGGTCGGGGTGGTCGTGGTGCTACGCGAGACGCAGACCGCAACCGAGCAGGAGATCCGCGAATTCGCCGCACTGCGCCTGGCCGATTTCAAGGTGCCACGCAAGGTCCTGTTCATGACCGAGATCCCGAAGGGTGCAACCGGTAAGCTGCAGCGCATCGGGCTTGCGCAAAAGCTCGGGATCGCCTGAGCGCGCGGCTCGGTTCAGACCGAGTCCAAGAGCGCCGGTCGAAGTTCGTCGGCGTACGGACACACGGTCTCGAACGCGTGGGCGATCTGCAAGACGGCGCGGTCGGCCAGCGCCGGGCCGATGATCTGCAGTCCCATGGGCAGGCCGGCGGAATTCAGGCCGATCGGCACACTGATGGCGGGTAGGCCCGCGAGCGTCGCCCCGATCACGACCTCCATCCAGCGATGGTAGGTATCCATCATGCGGCCTGCGATGCGCTCGGGCCAGTGGATCTGTGCGTCAAACGGAAAGACCTGGGCGACGGGAAGAGCAAGATAGTCGAAGGTCTCAAAGAGCCGGCGTAGGACCTGGTACCACTCGGAGCGCGCGGCACCGGCCCGGGCGATATCGAGCGCGCTGTAGTGTCGCGCACCTTCGATCTCCCAGATCACCTCGGGCTTGAGTTGGGCGCGCGTTTGCGGATCGGCGGCAAATTCCCCCAGGCTCGCGGCCACCGTCCAGTGACGCAGCGTGAGCCAGGTGTCCCACAGCCGGTCCATCGAGAAGGCCGGCATGACCGGCTCGATGACGCAGCCCAGATGCCCAAGGTTTGCGAGCGCTTTCTCGCACATCTCGAGAATACCGGGTTCGATCGCCAGATGTCCGTTGAGGTCGGCCATCCAACCGATCCGGAGTCCCTCGGTCTTCAGGTCAAGTGGCAAAGCGAAGTCCGCCGCATCGGTGCGCGCCGAGAGCGGCGAGCGCCGGTCGAATCCGGCGAGGGTAGACAGGAGCATGGCGACATCGGCGACCGAGCGACCCATCGGCCCCTCCGTACCCAGTTGCCTGTAAAAGACATCCGCATTCGGTGCCGACGGCACGCGTCCCAGAGACGGCCGTAGCCCCACCACATTGTTAAAGGCCGCCGGATTGCGCAAGGAGCCCATGGTATCGCTGCCATCGGCCACGGGCAGCATACGCAGTGCAAGCGCCACCGCTGCCCCGCCGCTACTGCCTCCGGCCGTCTTGGTCGGGTCATAGGCGTTCAGGGTCGTGCCGAACACGCTGTTGTAGGTCTGCGATCCATAGCCGAATTCGGGCACGTTCGTCTTGCCGATCACGATCGCTCCAGCCCCTTTGATGCGCTCGACGAGGAGCGCATCGGCAGCGGGTACGAACTCGCGCAACAGGGGTGATCCGCGCGTGGTGGTGAGGCCTGCCGTCTCGACGAGATCCTTGATCGCATGCGGAAAGCCGTGCATCCAGCCGCGCGACTGACCACGCGCGAGTTCGGAATCCCGCTCGCGCGCCAAGGTGCGCAGTACCTCTGGGTCACGCAAGGAAACGAGTGCGCTAACACGGGGATTGAAGCGTTCGATCTGGCAGAGATAGGCTGCCATGACCTCCTCACACGAGACGTCCTTCGCGTGGATCGCGCGCGAGAGCGCCAAGGCGCCCAGTTCAGTGATCTCGGACGCACCTTGAGCGCCGCTCGGGGCAGGGTTTTGGAGAACGCCCTTGGGCGAGAAGGCAGGATCGGTCATAGCGTGGTCCACGGTGGCGCGACGGGCCCCCATCTTGAGGGCCGGAACTACAGACGTAAAGGCCCCGGCCGGAGCAGGGCAGCTGGGTCGGTGGACTTGGCGGCACCGCGCGCGAAGGTCTACCATCGGGCCTTTGCGGCTCCGGGCGAGCTTCCAGACCCCGGCCGGGCATGCGGATTGGCGCTGGCCTTGGCCCAGCCCTGGATCCCTTACTTTTGGACTTCTCGCGCCGCCTAAAGGTCGGCTCTGACGATATGGCCCGTCCCACGACCTTCCTGCGCGAGCGCGGCCAGCACGAAGCCCGCGTCACCAACGAAGAACTGTTCTTCGACCTGATCTATGCCTTCGCCGTCACGCAGCTTTCGCACCGCCTTTTGGATGAGCTCAGTCTGACCAACGCAGCGCAGACGCTGGTGCTGTGGTTCGGCGTGTGGCTGGGCTGGCAGTACACGTGCTGGGTGACCAACTGGTTCAATCCCGAAGCGCGCTCGTTGCGCTACATGCTGTTCGTGGTGATGGCTCTCGGGCTCTTGGTGGCAGCCGCCATTCCAGAGGCTTTCGCCGACCGCGGTCTTGTCTTCGCCTTGGGTTATGCGACCATCCAGGTTGGACGTACCGTTTTTGTACTGCTGCACCTGGGGCCAAGCCACCCGCTCGCGGCCAATTTCACGCGCATTCTCGGCTGGCTGTGCATCTCGGCGATCCTCTGGATATCTGGCGGGGTGGCCGGCGAGAAGTTGCGCCTACTCTTTTGGATCGGCGCCGTGCTGTGCGAATACATCTCGCCGATGACCGGCTTCTGGCTACCGGGCCTGGGCCGCTCGCAGACCAGCGACTGGACCGTAGACGGTGGCCATATCGCTGAACGCTGCCAGCTTTTCGTGATGATGGCGCTGGGCGAATCGGTGCTCGTGTCGGGCGCAAGTGTCAGTCAGGCCGAATCCTGGGACCTGCCCACGATCCTGGCGTTGGCTGTCACATTGATCATCAACATCAGCATCTGGTGGATGTACTTTAATACGAAGAGCAAGCTCGGTCGCAAGGTGATCGAGGGCTCGAGCGATCCGGGACGCCTGGCCGCCTACTTCCACTACGTCCATGTCACGCTGATCGGGGGCATCATCGTCGTGGCCGTTGCCAATGAACTGATCATCGCAGAGCCCCATGCCCGCATTGAAGGACCAGAAGCGGCTGTCCTGGTGGGTGGCCCCATGCTGCTGCTACTGGGCAACGCGCTCTATCGCAAGATCATCATCGGAAGCATCGGACGCGCTTACTCGGTAGGGCTTCTGCTACTCGCCCTCTTGGTCCCGCCTGCCCTACATACGGATCGGCTTCTGTACGGGGCGCTCCTAGCCTTTGTACTGGCCGTTCTGGCCGCAGGCGAGGAGGCTCGATCGTCTAGGCAGGCAGGGCCCGCAGAACCCACCTGAAGCGGCGTCCAGAGTTCTTTGGACCTTTGGGGAGCAAGACTGCAGACCAGCCGGAGGTGCCTCATGCGAGAAAAAAACCCGCCGGGGCGGGTCAGGGAAGGCGGCCGTTCTAGGATCTATGCATCACCGATTCCGCGGCAGCAGCAAGGAATCCGGATCGGGTAAGACGATGTGATTCGGCATAGCGGTCGATCTCGACGACAAGGTACTGCGGCAGAGAGATAGGGGTCGGAATTGCAGACTGACCTTCCAATCTATGAGGGCCCGGAGGACGCGCTCCGCGCCGCGATCCAGGCGCTCGGAGGGGCGAAGAAGGTCGGCTGCCAGCTCTGGCCCCACAAAAGCGTCGATGAGCGCTC
>CAJCID010000150.1 GCA_903970305.1 Rhodospirillales bacterium
AGCGGCAGCAGCGACTACCGGAGTTGATGTCGGAGGGGCCGTAACAGGAGGGGACGCCGGCGCAACCGCTGGCGCTTCAGGCGCACTGGTCGGTGTTACGACAGGATTCGCTCCGGCCTGTAGGGTAGGCGAACCAGGTCCTGATCCCTGTGGTGCGGGACTGGCCTGCAAAGTCGCAGGAGCGGCAGGAGCCGCAGGAGTCTCCTTCTCGCTCTTCACTGCGGCAACCGTGCTCGCAGGACGGATCTCGAAAGCGTGCGGTCCGGTCGGCGCGGCCGCCAGGCCGCGCTCCCGCAGGGCGCTTTGGAAGAGATCAAACACCTGGTCGGCGTTGATCGGATCCTCCGAGGCCATGCTGATCGTCGCCTTCACACCGGGCGGGACCCGGATCGTGCGCCCGGTCGCCTGGCTCGTCAGCCGCGCGGCATCGACAATCGACAGGTTGTGCCAGTTGATCAGCAAGAGCTCTTCGGCGCGAGCGGGCGGCGTTGTCCCGGCCGCGGCCACGCCTGCGATCAGGACGCCGATCGCGCAGGCAAGCTTGCGCAGCTTGCGCGCGGATGGTTTTTGCACAGTGGGCTTCGTCATCACTCTACGATTCGTCCCATTCAATGACCTTGGTCGCGCCGCCTGCTTCGCGGTGAATGAGCGCGGCCACGTCGAGTTCGACGCGCCCGTAGCGGACATGCCCGTGCGCCTCGAAGTATTCGGTGGCCACCGAGACGCTCGCCTGGGGCGTCGCGTTCGTGCCCGATCCCGCGAGGCTTGCCGAGGCGTCAGAGACCTGGTTGAAGTAGGCCCGCGAGCGCGCCTGGACCATGGCGCGCGCCTGGTCGAGCGACATTCCGGTATAGCAGGTCATGAGCACCTCCGCGGTCGCCGTGTTCAGATTCACTGGCGTTGACTTGGGCAGGATGATGACATAGGGCGCGAGCGCATCGAGCACGGCTGGTTCCACCGCGTGGCTCGCCTTGAGCTCGCGAACGAGGAGGGTATAGTTCGCGGGCCTGGGCGCGGTTGCGATGCGCTGGGCGATCGTGCTGGGGACATCATCGTCGCCGCCCACGAGGGTGACGAGGCGGGCAAATGCCGCCAGTTCCTGTTCGTTGATCTTGCCTGCAGGAGCGAGGTCGGTCAGATTAAAGCGTGCCTGCGCATCGAGGATGCGCCCGCTCACATACGCCACATCGTCCGGCCCGCTGGACTCGTCGGGATCGCTCACCCGGGTCTCCTGCAATGGGATCGCCCATGCCTCGCCGTAGTGGTCGACCGAGGAAGTCAACGCGTCCTGGAGCAGGACGAGCCGCGCCCAATCGAGTGCCGAGCGGGCGAGCCAACGGGCCTGGCCCATTGCCGCACGGTTCTCGACCTTGCGTTCCATGATCGACTGGCGCCAGAGCATGCCCGACACGAGGACCGTAGCCGCGGCGATCACGACCAGCGCCGTGACGATGGCAACGCCCTTTTGGCGAGGCGGGGCGATCCAGCCTTTGAAGGCGGATGACACGGGCTACTGTGGAGCCACGGGAGAGATGCCCAGGCCAGGGGCCATCGCCGCCCTCGACTCGGGTAGTCGGTAGGTCGTACGTTGGCCATGGTATTCGAGCTCGATGTCACGCTCGTGCAGCGCCATGAGCGTCCGTCCGCCCACTTCGTCGCCGAGCTGGAATGCGCGCGGGGGCTGGCCATCGACGCTGATGATCGCACTACCCGAACCGGATGGCTGAGCCAGGATACCGATCGGCTGGATGTTGTCGCTCACCGCCCCGTAGGCCCGTGCGCCAAAGAGGGGTGCACTGGCGAGGAGCTCGCGCTGCTTTTCTTCGCCACCTTGCGCAATCGGATTGGCCGCGACGGGCGAGGGCGCTGCGACCGGTGTGCCCGAGAACAGGCGCGCGCACCACAGTGCCAGGAGAGCACAAAGCAGTGCGACCAGGATCAACTCCGCGCCAAAGCGCATCCAGTCGAAAGGTCGGCGTGGACGTGCTCGAGCGCTCATGGCAGGTGTCCGCGGAAAAAAGGAATGCAACATCAAGATGTTAACAACTTAGCATACCCCGAGGAAGCTTTCTCTAAGGAGGTCCCCGGATCGGCTCCACCGGCTCTCGGACGTCCAGTTCGCCCCAAAAATTTGATCCTGAGCAAGAGCCCCTCCCATGCCAACGGCGCCTTCTTAGCCGACCTTCTGGCCCTTGCTACAGTACCCTGCCGGAATTCATCCACGATTCAACACGAATACCACACTTTTACGCGTCTGGACCGCAACACTGTTTTGCGCAATATGTGACTGATCAATAGGTTATCAACTAAACTTTGTGTACTCTATGCCTTTTGGTGATGACTACAACAGTCTTTGGCTGCATGTTGTCTGCGGCGCGCCCCGCCAAATAGCCTGAACTCTCGGTCAGGTCGTCGCTCGAACTGACCCCCCTACAAGGTTGGGGCGCTCCTATCTCAAGGGCCGCTTCGCCCTTGGGAGACGAAGATCTAGCCCATGGGACAAATTCTCCAATCGCGCCATCGGAGCGCTTGGCAACCGAAAGAGCGCAACAGCCAGGGCTATACCCTGTTGGAGTTGCTTGCTGTGGTGGTGGTGATCGGCATCCTCCTGACCGTCGCCTCGCTCAGCGCGAAGCCGGATCCGCGTGCGCCGTTAAAGCGCGATGCGGAGCGGCTGGAGGAACTGTTTGCTCTGGCGGCCGACGAGGCACAGGTCCGCTCGCGCTCGCTTGCCTGGGAGGCCGACCGCGAGGGCTATCGCTTCGAGATTCAAGATGCCAATGGCTGGATCGTCATGGAAGACGATCCCGAATTCAGACCACGGATCTGGGAAGCAGGACCGACTGATGCCAGTTTCGATACTCGCACCGTTTTTGGACCTTCGGGCACCACGGCCCAATCGCTCGTATTCCCGCGCGACGGACAACAGGATCCGTTCGTGCTGGACCTGGTCGCCGACCACGTGCGCCTGGTCCTCAAGGGCGACGGCGCCGGTCATTTCTCGGTCAGCTTCCCGGAGGAGGTGCAGTGACCCTCGTTCGCGGATTCACGCTCGTCGAGGTGCTGGTCGCACTGATCATCGTCTCGCTCGTCTTGGCGGCTTCGTTGCGCGCCGCTGGAGTGCTCGCCGTCGGGCAGGAACAGCTCGAGCATACGGCGCTTGCCGGCTGGAGCGCGGAGAATGCTTTGGCGGAGGTGCGCCTCGTGCGCACGCTGCCCCCACTGGGCAAGAACGTCTTCGACTGCCCACAGTTGGCTCTCAGGCTCGTCTGCGAGCGCGAAGTTCGTACGACCCCCAACATCGCGATCCTGAGAATCGACGTACGCGTCTTTCCGGACGTCACGCGCGATCACGTGCTCGCACGACGTACGGCTTTCATGTCGAAACTGCCATGACGTCCTGTCTGAGCTCACGGCGTGGGGCGAGTGGATTTACGCTTCTCGAGCTTTTGGTCGCGATCGGGCTTCTGGCCGTGGTCGCCGTGATGTCCTGGCGTGGCCTCGACGAGATCCTGCGTACCCACGACTCGCTCGCGCGTGCTGAAGGCAACCTCGATGAGTTGCAGCGCGTCTTCCAGCGCCTGGAGCAGGACGCACTGCGGGCGCGCGATGCGCGCACGCTCGAGAACCGGCTGCAGCTCTCCGACGGCACTGATCTCGTCGAGTATCAGTTCGACAATGGCGCACTGATCCGCCAGGTGCCTGGGGTCGAGCGTGGCGGCGTGCGCTTCGAGGGGGAGCTCGCGGCGATGGGCATCGAGGTCTGGCAGGACCGTTTCGGTTGGACCGATGGCTCGCGTAGTACCGACGGCACGCCGGCCGGTCGCGTGGCAGCCACCGGAGTGCGCCTGACGCTGACCTTGCGCAATGGCGATACGGCCAGCCGGGTCTTCCTTTTGGGCAGTGGTATATGAGCGCGAGCCGCACCAAGTCCCTGCCGGGCTGGCCGGTTGCGGGCCTGTTGCTGCGCGCCCCTTCGCGGCGCGCCGACGGCACGGCCGATGCGGACCAGTTCGGATTTCTCGCCTTCAAGAAGGATGTCTCGATGGCGCGCGGCCGCGCGAGCCTGGACCGGATCCCGACGGACCTGCCGGCCGTGCTGCTCTTGGCCCCCGACGATGTGCTCTTGACCTCCGGACGGGTTCCGCCCTTGCCGGCCGGCCGGCTGCGCGATGCGCTGCCGAATCTGCTCGAGGACGCCGTCCTTGGAGATGCCCAGGCGCTGCACGTGGCCGTCGGGCCCGAGCAGAACGACGCCCACGCGCTGGCTGCGGTGAACCGCGCCTGGCTTAGGCGCTTGCTCGAGCGCGCAGCCGCGGCCGGCCAAAGGATCACTGCGGTGCTGCCCGAGTCCTTGTGCGTACCGCTTGCACCCGGTGCGTGGTCGCTCGTGTGTAGCGTCGAAGAGGGTGTCGTGCGCAATGTCTGGCTGCGTCTTGGGCCCAACGAAGCCCAACCGCTGCCGCCGGACCCCATCGCAGCCCAGGTGGTCGTCGAGTTGATCGTGGCGCAGACCGATCCGGCCTTGCGGCCCCATTCGGTCGACCTTTATGTACCCAAGGCGATCGAGGCCCGCTGGCGACCGGTGGCCCTCCTGGTCGCAGAGGACATCCGGGTCCACTACGGCACACCCTTACGATCCTGGATCGCGCAAGGGGGGCCGGATGCGGGTCCCAATGCGCCCGTGTCCTTGCTGCAGCACGAATTTGCCGATGCGGTCGTCGGTCGGGCGACTCTGGCTCGCTGGGGCCGTGCGCTTGCTCTCGTGGTGGTCTTGCTTCTCGTCCAAATCACAGGCTTGCAGTGGCAGTGGGCCGAGCTGCGCGGCGAGGCGAGTGCCTTGCGCGCGAGCGAGGAGTCGCTCTTTCGGAGCGCCTTTCCCGAGACCAAGGTCGTGCTCGATCCCACATTGCAGATGACGCGCGAACTGGCGGGCTTGCGGGCCGGGGCGGGTCGATCCGATCAGGGCGACTTCTCCGCGATGGTGCCTGAAATCGCGCGCCTGTTTGCGGCGCTGCCGGCCAACTCGCTGCGCCAGATGTCCTACGAGGCGCGCGTGTTGAAGATTCGCTTTGCGCCAGGCACCGTCATCGCCCAGCCCCAGCGCGATGCCGCGCAAAAGCGTGCAGCCGGCGATGGCTACGAACTGCGCTTCGAGGGCGAAGGTTCGGCAGGTGCGGGACTAGGCGCGAGCTTGCGCCAGAAGGTCGGCGCATGACACTCGCCGATCAGCCAATCCTCTTGGGCTTGCGCAGCCGCTGGAGCAGGCTCTCCGCACGCGATCGCGTGATCCTTGGAGGACTGGGACTTGTGATCGCGCTCGCCTTGATCTACCTCACGCTCTGGTTGCCCGCTGCGAGCGGCATCGATGCGGTCAATCGAGAATTGACCGGTCTGCGCGCCGAACACGCGAAGCTCGTCGATATGGCCAACGAAGCGCGCAGGTTACGCGGCGCACGCAGTCACGATCTCACGATTGCGGTCGCAGACCGCGCGGCTTCGGTGTTACGGACGATCGATCGTGCCGGACTTGCGGGACCGCCTGCGCCTGAAGTCACGAGCGATGAGACGGGCGCCGTCGTCGTGCGCTTCGCCGATGTCGATTATGCCGGATGGATCCTTTGGCTTGGCCGCGCCGAGACTGAACTGGGCGCCTCGGCATTGAAGGTTGCGATCTCCGAATTGCCCACCAGTGCCGGGGCCGGTCATGTCCGCGCCGAGATCACCCTGACCTGGGCCGAAAAAAAGGGCCCGGCGACGGGCCCGGCGGGGAGCCGCTGATGGCCGGGCGCCTTGTGACGCTCGCGGTGGGCCTGCTCGTCTTCATCGGGGTGCTGGCCGTGAGCCTGCCGGCGAACTGGATGGCGCGTTACGTGAGCTGGGCGACCAATGGCACCGTGCTCTTGGCCGATGCACAAGGCAGTGTCTGGAAGGGTGACGCGGTGCTCGGACTGTCTGCCAACGGGGTGTCGCGTGCGCTGCCCGGTCGGGTGAGCTGGTCGACGCGCTTGAGCCTGCCCTCCTCCCTCGAGATCGCGCTGGAGGACAGCGATGTCCTGGCGCGTCCGGTTCTCTTGCGCGTCGCTCCGGGCGAGACGCGCATCGGCGGCGGCGATGCGACGGTACCGCTCGCCCTGGCGGCCCTGGCGGGCGCGCCTTTGAACACCGTCGGGCCCAACGGCTTGCTGCGGCTGCACTGGGACCCGCTCATCTGGCAGGGTGGCGCTGTCCTGGGTCAGGGCATCGTCCAGATCCTTGGTCTTTGGGTCGACATCAATCCGGTGCGACCGCTCGGAGACTACCGGGTCACCTGGCAGTACGCGCCAGAGGGCCTGACCTGGACCCTGGCCACGGAGAATGGCCCCCTACAACTCGACGCGCACGGTAGCGGTCTGGATCGCGCGCGCTTTTCTGGTCGTGCCGGCATCGCCAAGGGCGTGCCGGATGCGACCGCACAGCGCCTCTGGCCGCTGCTCGAGGCGCTTGGCCCCAGGCAAGGCGACTCCGTGCAGATCACAATCGGGGCTTATTGACAGGCGTATATGCGATCCAAAACCTGGACTCTGAAGACCACACGAACGCTCGGTGCCAGAACGGCGTGCGCGCTCCTCTTCGCTTTGGGCCTTGTCCCTGCGGCATGGGCCCAACAGAAGCCGGCTCCAGCAAAACAGGCCAACGAGCCCGATACGGTCACGCTCAATTTTGTGAACGCCGATCTGGAGGCCGCGATCCATGCGTTCGGACAGTTCCTGCACAAGGACTTCCTCGTCGATCCGCGCGTCAAGGGCACCATCTCAATCTCCTCGGAGCACCCCGTGACACGGGCCGAGGCCTATCGCCTGTTGCTGGCCGCCCTCCGTTTTCAGGGATTCACGATCGTTGAGGCCGGTGGCATCTCCAAGGTGCTCCCCGAGGCCGACGCCAAGTTCGCCGGCGGTCCCACCGAAATCCCGCGCGATACCTCGCCGCGCTCGGACGGCATCCGGGGCGACCAGATCGTCACACAGGTCTTTCACCTGAACTACGACTCGGCCAGCAACATGGTGAACGTACTGCGTCCGCTCGTCTCGGCCAACAGCACCTTGACGGCGAATCCGAACAACAACTCGATTGTCATCACCGACTACGCCGAGAATCTAAGGCGGCTGGCCAAGATCATCGCCTCCCAGGATGCTCCCTCGTCGGCCGAGTCCGACGTGGTGCCACTCCAGTACGCCTTGGCCAGTGATCTGGCGCCGGTCGTGCAAAGACTCATGGAGCCGCCTGCGGGAACGGCTTC
>CAJCID010000151.1 GCA_903970305.1 Rhodospirillales bacterium
GATCGCGCGCATCCGATCCCCTTGCGGGACAATTACTTTAGACCTAAACTAATCCGGAACGAGTTCGAGGAGACCGAATGGACTACGAAACGCGCGCGGCGGATCAGGATCATGACGCCTTGCGCCTGTGGTTGCGCCTTCTGACCTGCTCGAAGCTGATCGAAGGCGAGGTACGCCGCGCGCTGCACTCTGAATTCGATTGCACACTGCCCCGCTTCGACCTCTTGTCCCAGCTGTATCGGGAACCTGCAGGCCTGAGCATGGGCACCTTGTCCAAACGGCTGATGGTCACCGGGGGAAATGTGACGGGTATCGCGGACCAACTGGAGAAGGACGGTTTGCTCGTGCGCAGCAATGATCCCGAGGACCGTCGTCAGATTCAGATCCAGCTGACCGCCAAGGGCAAGCGCGAATTCGCCCGCATGGCAGCGGTACATGAGCAATGGATCATCGACCTCTTCTCGGGCCTGTCTGATGCCGAGCGTGGCCGGCTTTATGCGCTGCTCGGATCGCTCAAGGCCTCGATGCTGGAGCACACAGGATGAGCCGACCGGATAATCCCCTGGCTGCGCAAATGCACCCCTTGAAAAACTTTGAGCCGGAGCACTTTCGTTGGGAGGTCGATGCCAGCGGGCAATGCGCGCGCATCGTGCTCGACCGACCTGAACGCAAGAATCCTCTCACATTCGAGTCCTATGCTGAACTGCGCGACCTGTTCCAGGGGCTCACGCGCGCCACGGACATCCGCGTCGTCATCCTAAGCGGCGCGGGCGGCAACTTCTGTTCGGGAGGTGACGTCCACGAAATCATCGGACCGCTGGTGACGATGAGCATGCCGGATCTGCTGCGCTTCACACGCCTGACGGGCGAGCTCGTGCTGGCCATGCGCCGCGCCCCGCAGCCGATCATTGCCGCGGTCGACGGCGTCTGCGCAGGGGCCGGCGCGATGCTGGCGCTGGCCTCTGACTTCAGGTTGGCCACTCCCCAAGCGAAGACGGCTTTTCTGTTCACCCGGGTCGGGCTTGCCGGCTGTGACATGGGAGCGTGCACCCTGCTGCCGCGCCTCATCGGACAAGGCCGCGCTGCGGAACTGCTCTACACGGGGCGATCGATGAGTGCCGAAGAGGGTCTGGCCTGGGGCTACTTCAACCGGCTCGTCGCACCCGAGTCGCTCGAGTCCGAGGCCCTGGGACTGGCTGAGAGCCTCGCCTCGGGGCCGACGTTCGCCCACGCGATGACCAAGAACATGCTCCATCAGGAATGGTCCATGACACTCGAACAGGCGCTCGAGGCGGAGGCGCAAGCCCAGGCAATCTGTATGCAAACAGAAGACTTCCGGCGCGCGTATCATGCTTTCGCGGCAAAGCGCGCGCCTCGCTTCGAGGGAAACTGAGCGCAGGGCCTGCACCTTCCCAACTCATACAGTGACGAGGCAACCATGAATGGCAAGTGGATTTCGATCAAAGCACATGACGGTGGCGAGTTCGGCGGCTATCTCTCACTGCCACCGACAGGCAGTGGACCGGGCCTGGTGGTGATTCAAGAAATCTGGGGCGTCAACGAGCATATCCGTGCAGTCGCCGACCAGTACGCAAGCGATGGCTACGTCGTGATCGCGCCCGATGTTTTCTGGCGCCAGGAGCCTCGGGTCGATCTCAAATATGACGAGGCGGGCACCGGCAAGGCTTTCGCATTCATGCAGAATCTTGACGGTCCCAATGCCGTCCTCGATTTGACCTCGACCGTCAAGGCACTCAAGGCCCTGCCCGAGGTCAAGGGCAAGGTGGGCGTTTTGGGCTTTTGCATGGGTGGGCGCCTGTCTTATCTCGCAGCGGCCCACTCGGGCGTCGATGTCGCGGTGTGCTACTACGGTGGCGGCATCCAGAACATGCTCGAAGAAGCCCCCAGGGTGAAGGTGCCCATCTTGTTTCACTATGGCGAGAAGGATGCGCACATCCCGGCGGAGGCGGTTGCCGCCGTACGCGCGGCCTTCGCGGGTCACGACAAGGCCAAGATCGAGGTCTATCCGGGCGCCGATCACGGCTTTAACTGCTGGGGTCGGCCGATGTACAACCAGAGTGCAGCTGCGCTCGCGCGAGGCCGCTCGCTCGAGTGGCTCTCGACCTACCTCGCCTAACCGGTCCGAGCCGGTCATGATTGAGACGTCGCCCTGTGACCGGCTCCTTTTCGATGGATCGCGCAAGGGGCTCGCGCGGAGAATACGCCGTAGCGGCGCATCGATCCTTTCTGCCTCCCGGACTCCGTGCCTGCGGCGCGCGCCACACAGGACTGGGCCGAGCCTAGCCGAGCCAGGTGACGCGATCGGGAGTGCAGTGCAGCCCCTCATGATCCGTCTTGAACTCCGCTCGCTCTCGTATGGCGCCTAGCCAAACCAGGAGGCCGCGCGAGGCCGAAAGACCGGACCTGGCCGTCCTCGCGCTCGGTCCCAGTGCTCACCTAGACCACTTCACTCGGAACCATCTGCCCCCCGCGGAACAATGGCCTGAGTTCCTTTTCGAGAATCCCGAATACCGTTATCCAGAGCGGCTTAACTGTGGGGTCGAACTGCTCGACGCCCAGATCGAGAAGGGCCTCGGGGCGAGTCCGGCCGTGGGCATGATGGTCGAGGGCTGCCCCGTCTATGCGAGTTATGCGCAACTGCTCGCTCAGGCGAACCGGATCGCGCATCTCTTGACTGACGAGATCGGCCTCGTGGCCGGCAATCGGGTGCTGCTGCGCGTACCGAACAATCCGATGTTAGCCGCGCTCTGGCTGGGCGTCATGAAAGCCGGCATGGTCGCCGTGCCCACCATGCCTTTGCTGCGCTCGGCCGAGCTGACTCAGATCATCGAGAAGGCCCAGGTCGGTCTGGCCATCTGCGATAGTCGACTCATCGAGGAGCTACGGTATTGCCAGGACCCCGAGCATGCCCACTACGCACCCTGTCTGAAAGAGATCATCACCTGTCATTCGGATGCGCGCGAAGACCTCGAGGCACGCCTTCTTGCCCACCCTCCATCCTTCGAGAATGTGGCCACAGGTCGAGACGATGTGTGTCTGCTTGCATTCACCTCAGGAACGACCGGTGAGCCCAAGGCGACGATGCATTTCCACCGGGACGTGATGGTGATGTGCGACGCCTTTGCGAGCCACATTCTCCGACCCACGCCCGCGGATATCTTCTGCGGTACGCCGCCACTTGCTTTCACATTCGGCCTTGGGGGTCTGTTGTGCTTCCCGCTGCATTGCGGTGCGCGCACGCTGCTCGCCGAGCGCCTCACCCCCGAGACTCTCCTGGACACGATCGAGCGTGCCCAAGCCACCATCACCTTCACCGCGCCAACCTTCTATCGTCAGATGGCCCTCTTGGCAAAGGAGACCGGACGGCGTGGCCAACTCCGGTCGCTGCGCAAGTCCGTCTCGGCGGGCGAGGCGCTTCCCGATGCAACGCGCCGGCTCTGGAAGGAGGCGAGCGGGA
>CAJCID010000152.1 GCA_903970305.1 Rhodospirillales bacterium
CGCGGGTTTTTCCCCGCCTCGAACATGACCGCATGGCGCTCAAGCTCAACGGCAAGGACGAACGGCTCGGGCGTGCCGATTTCCTCGCAGTCTCTGCGATAGCCGGGCTTCGGGCATCGGACACCAACGCCGCTATCGACGACGTTCTGGAGAGGATGCGTGCTGCCGTTGCCGGGATCACGTTGCCCGCGCTTCCCGGGTACGGGCCGTCCGGCGAGGCCGCCGTCACCCGGACGCTTGAAATATGCCGGGAGCGGATCGCCTCGTTCGCGTGACCGGATGTGCCGCGCCTAGAAATCACTATCAAGGCTTCGGTCAGGCCGCGCTCTGGCCCGTTCCCGGGACAAGGCAAGGGTCTGGCCTTCCTCATCCTTTTCCGGTCTCGCAACGTCGTCCATATGGCCCAGGAGATCAAGCGCCCACAGCATCGCCGCATAGACGGCAATCCCCGTCGAGGCCTTGCCGTGCTCGGCATCGGCCACAGCCCGAACGCCTGTACCGATCTTCTCGGCTACGTCCTCGATGGTCAGGTTCCGCCGCAGACGCGCCGTGCGCAGGTTCGCGCCCAGGCGCTTGAGCGTCTGTTCGACGGGATGGGGCGGCGCAGCGAGCAGCTTGTTCCGGGCGGTCATGAGTCACCGATGCGAGAGGGCACTGCACCAGCAGATACCATGCTGGTCGGGCACAGCTCACAGCGAGCAAGCCCTCAAGAGCATTCTACGCCGCATAAAATGCTCTTGAAAGAGGATTTCTGCTAGAGTCTATACCGCCGGCGGCCCCAACGGGCCACCAGCGAAGGCGAACAGGCGATGTGCAGCACGCTATGAGCACATTGAGGAATGCGTACATAGCTGTGTACATAACGGGGAAAGAGTTGAGATGTCAGAAGGTCTAATCGCAGAGCAGGTAAGGCGAAGAAGGACTTTTGCCATCATTTCGCACCCCGACGCGGGTAAGACGACCCTAACGGAGA
The DNA here is from genome assembly GCA_903970305.1 of Rhodospirillales bacterium. Taxonomy (GTDB): domain Bacteria; phylum Pseudomonadota; class Gammaproteobacteria; order Burkholderiales; family Burkholderiaceae_D; genus BOG-994. Next base: position 974 of record CAJCID010000152.1, read on the forward strand.
AGCTGCTCCTGTTCTCGGGGGCGATCCATATTGCCGGCAGCGTCAAGGCGCGCAAGGCGACCCGTCACGCCACCTCGGATTGGATGGAGATCGAAAAGCAGCGCGGCATCTCGGTCGCGAGTTCGGTCATGCAGATGGAATACCGGGGTTGCGTCATCAATCTCCTCGATACACCCGGTCACCAGGACTTCTCTGAGGATACCTATCGCGTTTTGACGGCGGTCGACGCTGCGCTGATGGTGATCGATGCAGCCAATGGAGTCGAGGCCCAGACCTTGCGCTTACTCGAGGTGTGCCGGGCGCGCGGCACGCCCATCATCACCTTTGTCAACAAGATGGACCGGGAAGTCCGCGAACCCTTGGATCTGCTTGACGAGTTGGAGCGCACCCTGGGCATGACGCCGGTCCCATTCACCTGGCCGGTGGGCATGGGTAAATCCTTCGGAGGGGTCTTCGACATCCAAGCGGCAAGTATGCGGGTCTTCAAGGCCGGGGCGGATCGTGCCGGGACAGCGCCGGAGATCATCGAGGGGCTGGACAACCCCGCGATTCTAGAGCGCTTCGGCAGCGATTTCACCAAGGCACGCGACGAGATCCGGCTCGTCACCGATGCCTCGGAAGCATTCGATCGCGAGCGCTTTCTGGCCGCGCGCCAGACCCCGGTGTTCTTTGGCTCGGCGATCAACAACTTTGGCGTCCAGGAGGTCTTGGACGCCGTGGTCGATCTCGCCCCTGCGCCCATGGGCCGACGCGCGCTGCAACGCTTTGTCGAGGCGCGCGAATCCAAGTTTGCCGGAGTCGTCTTCAAGATCCAGGCGAACATGGATCCGGCCCATCGGGATCGGATTGCGTTCGTGCGCTTGTGCGCGGGCCGGTTCACGCGCGGCATGGCTCTGAAGGTGACGCGCACTGGAAAGAGCATCAAACCGAACACCGTCGTGACCTTCTTGTCGCAGCGACGTGAACTGGCCGACGAGGCCTATGCAGGAGACATCATCGGCATTCCGAATCACGGCACGCTCCAACTGGGCGACACCTTGACCGAATCCGAGCCATTGCAGTTTACCGGTCTGCCCTTCTTTGCTCCCGAGATGTTCCAGGCTGTGGAGGTCGCCGATCCACTGCGCTCCAAGCAGTTAAAGCATGGTCTGGCCCAACTGGGCGAGGAAGGGGCGATCCAGGTCTTTCGACCCTTCACCGGAGGACTCCTGCTCCTCGGTGCGGTAGGTCAGCTGCAGTTTGAGGTGGTCACGCACCGGCTCGCCCATGAATACGGCGTGGCCGCCCGACTGATGCCCACGCGACACACGCTCGCCCGGTGGATCACGGCCGAAGACGAGCGTGAGCTCAAGCGCTTCATCGAATTCTATCCGGGACGCATCGCCTATGACGCCGTTGACGCGCCGACCTATCTCGCATCCCATAGCTCGGAATTGCGCGTGGCCGAAAGCGAGTGGCCCAACATCCGTTTCCACGCGTTGCGCGAACATGCGGGCCTGGTCTTCCAGACCAGCCTTAGTGGCTGATGTGCCGGGTGCAGCAAGGCGGGCCCGGTCCCCTTTCTAGAAAGGCAACTTAAAGCCCGGGGGCATCGGCAAGCCCGCCGTTGCCGCAGCCATCTTGTCCGCGGCTGTCGCCTCCGCTTTACGCAAGGCGTCGTTGAATGCGGCGGCCACCAGATCCTCAAGCATGTCCTTATCATCGGTCAAAAGCGACGGATCGATGCTCACGCGTTTGACATCGTGCTTGCACGTCATCGTGACCTTGACGAGACCCGCGCCCGACTGCCCTTCGACTTCGATCAGCGCGAGGGACTCCTGGATCTTCTTCACGTTCTCCTGCATCTGCTGGGCCTGTTTCATCAAGCCCGCCAATTGACCTTTCATCATGCTCGATGCTCCTTGGTGAATCGATGGCGCCGGCACTGCGCTCAGCTAGGGGGCGGGTTTGATCGAACCCGGAACGATGGTTGCACCAAAATCCTTGACCAGGGTGCGCACGAAAGGATCGGACTCGATCGCGGCCACAGCCTGGGCAAGGCGCTCAGCCCGCGCGCTGCGTTCTGTGGCGGCGACGGTTTGACCTTCTACCGCGCCCACTTGCGCGCTCACGCGCACGTCAGGTCCGAACTGCTCACGCAATGCCGCACGCAGTTTCTCCAGGACGCTTGGTTCCAGCAAACTCTTGATCGGCACCCGCAGATGAAAGGTCTGATCGCTAAAACTGAGCAACTCCGCCTGCTCGACGAGCTGGCGGGCCAGTCCCGAGACCTTCAGACGCTTCGTCAGACCCAGCCAATCGCCATCGAATCCCACGCCAGAACCCTGCGGACTTGACGATGGAGCAGGCGCAGGCCGTGCAGGCTCTTTCTCATCCGGCTCTTGGAAGAGCGCGGGCCGAGGACTCTGCAGCGGTCTCGCCGCAGGCGTGACCGCGTCCTGCGCGCGGGCGCGACCGTTTGGCAGAGCCGCCCGGCTTGTCAGAGGCCGGGTTGCCGCACTCTTCGCCTCGGGCGCTGGCCCGGCAAGCTCCTCTCCAGAGGTCTCGGGGCGAAAGGCCAATAGGCGTAGCAGCGTCATGGTGAATCCGGCGTATTCGTCGGGCGCGAGTCCGAGTTCGGCGCGCCCGCGGATGACGATCTCGTAGTCGAGTTGGATCTCCTCGGGAGTGAAAGCCTCCGCAAAACGGTCCAATGCGGCGCGATCGCTAACATCCTCGACGAGGGCCTCGGGGACGCTCTGTCGCACGGCCACACGGTGCAGGAGCCCGGCCAGATCCTGAAGGGCCGCGCTATAGGACAGGCTGCGCTCGGTGATCTCATCAGCGATGGCCAGTAGCGCCCCTCCATCCTTGGCCCAGAGTGCATCGAGCAGGCGCACCAGATAGGTCTGGTCGAGCGTGCCAAGCATGGCGCGCACGGCCTGCTCGGTGACGCGCTCGCCACTATAGGCGATCGCCTGATCGGTCAAGGAAAGCGCATCGCGCATGCTGCCGGCCGCACCTCGGGCCAGCAAGGGAAGTGCCAAGGGCTCAAAGCCGATCCCTTCAGCTTCGAGCACCTGCGCGAGGTGCGGCACGATTTGTCCGACGGGCATCTGCTTGAGGTTGAACTGCAGGCAGCGCGAGAGCACCGTCACGGGAATCTTCTGGGGATCGGTGGTCGCGAGGATGAACTTGACATAGTCAGGCGGCTCCTCCAGCGTCTTCAACATGGCGTTAAAGGCATGGTTCGTCAGCATGTGGACTTCGTCGATCATGTAGACCTTAAAGCGCGCATTCGAGGGTGCATAGACGGCCTGCTCGAGGAGTTGCGCCATCTCGTCAACCCCCCGATTCGAAGCGGCATCCATCTCGATGTAGTCGACGAAGCGACCCTGATCGATCTCCTGGCAGACGCGGCATACGCCACAAGGCTTCGCGGTGATGTCACCCTGACCGTCGGGCCCAACGCAATTCAAGGCCTTGGCCAGCAGGCGTGAGAGGGTCGTCTTGCCAACACCTCGGGTGCCGGTGAACAGGTACGCATGGTGCAGTCGCTTCTGCTCGAGAGCGTGCGTCAAGGCGCGCACGACGTGTTCCTGCCCGACCAAAGTTTCGAAGGATCTCGGGCGCCACTTGCGCGCCAGTACTTGATAGGGCATTGAGGTCCGGTTCCAGGATGGGGCTTCGATTCTACTGCACGCCTTAGGCGATCCCGGCGTTCCGCGGGGTGCCCAGCGCACAGACGGGGGACTCGAAGGCGAGCCGGGACCTCGGCACTTGCGGGAGGTGACTATGGCTGCTTCGTTCCCGACCTGACCAGGTTTGCCACTCCGCAATGCGAGGGGGCCCGCCAGTTCCGATTCTAACCCATCTGGGTTCCTGCTTTGACATCGTTCGCTCAGAGCTCGATGAGTACCGCATCGGCGAAGATGACCCCGGCGCGCACGCGCACATCCGGGCGCAGTCCCTGGACTGCGGTGCGATAGAGCTCGAGCTGGGCGCGGTGCGGATCGATTCCGCCGGCGCTCTGGGCCGACTTGTAATCGAGAATCCAGGTCTCGTTGTGAAATTCGACCAGGCGATCGATGCGCACGACGCGGCCTTCGGCGGTCAGGATCTCCACTTCGTTATGGGCGCGCAGCCAGGCACTCGGATCGAAGAAGGGCTTGAGGCTCGGTTCGCTAAGGATCGCCACGGCCAGGCGGGCCAGATCGTTCGCGCTGCGTCCGTTTGGATCGAGTCGTTGCGCCCGAGCGAGCGCAAGCGCCCGGTGCGGATCGGGCGGCTGCCCGGCCAGCGCTTCAAGGACGCGGTGCAGCGCGATGCCGAAAAGACGGGCCCGGTCAGCCTCCTCAGACGCAGCCGCAACCGTGGGCCTCACCTGGTGGCTCCCAAGCGCCTGGGGGGCTGGTTGAAACGCTGCAATGAAGATCTCTTCAGATCCCTTCGGTGTGGACATTGTGCCGCCCTCGAGTCCTTCCGCATCTGAGTCGAGTCCGTCGCCGTCGGGCCCGGACAGCAGCTCGGCAAACGGAGCGCAACGCGCATACCAGCTGGATTCCCCTTCACCTCGGGCGGGCAGGACACCGCTCACCACCAGGATCTCCTTCGCACGGGTCATGCCGACGTAGAGCAGATGCTCGTCTTCTTTGGCCCTGAGCAACGCGTCCTGCTCGAACAGGGCCAGGCGCGCGCTGCCCCAGCTCTTCTTGGCGGCATAGATCGAGACATGGCGCGGTGCCGATTCGCCAGGGGGCCAGTCGATGAGCACCTCATTGGCCGGTGTGCGTGCGTCCGCTCTGGCCGTGTCCGTCAGGAAGACGATGGGCGCCTCCAGCCCCTTCGATCCGTGAATCGTCTGGATCCTCACCGTATCGCCGCGATCTGCCGTGCCCTCGTCGGGCGATTCCTGTTCCGAACCCTCGGCCAGGGCATCGAGCTCCTCGATGAAGCGCGAGAGGCTCGGATAACGGCCACTGTCCATCTCGAGCGCAAGTTCCAAGTAGGCCAGAAGATTGGAGCGGACCTGCTCGCGCAGCGCGTTGGGAACCTCCCGATCGAGCGTGGCCACGTAGTTCTCGATGACCGACCCCTCGGAGTAGATCCGATCCAGTAGATCGTGC
>CAJCID010000153.1 GCA_903970305.1 Rhodospirillales bacterium
GATCTTGAAGGCGACGCCGATCCCCAGAAGTAGGGGCAACGCAATGATGTTGGCAAAGTTTAGAGCAATCCCCAAGAGCGCACACAGTTCGAGAGTGACGGTGGCCGAGACGATCAGTGGGATGAGCGTACGCAACACATCGGCGAAGCTACGCAGTGCTGCCCAGAGCAAGAGCGTGATCGAGATCACCGAGAGGATCGCGGCCTCGGTAAAAGCAGTGATGATCGTCTTGGCTGATTCGAGGATCGAGATGGGCCCGCCGATCGCCTGGGGAACTGCCTGCAGGACGGCCGCCGCGAAACGTCTAAGGAAGGCATCGTCGTTGGGGTCGGTACCGGCTGGCACATGCGGGGCGATATCGACCAATGCGGCGCCGTCTTCGGTTTGCCACTGGGACACCAGTGTTGCGGGAAGGGTGGTCCTGCTCACCACCTCGGGATTCAGAAGGCGCGCCAGAGCGGCCAGTGAGAGTCTGAGGGGTTCCGCGATGGCGGTTTCAGCCCGGTCCCGCGCGCTTGGATCGGAGCCGGCCAGACTGCGCAGCAGACCCGCAAGACGAAGCGCCTCAGCAGCGCCCGGCCCCGGGTGGTCCGAGGCGGCGTTGCTCAGCCCGCCCGCCGCGTTACGCAACGCCAAGACGCGCACGGCATCCGATGCAGGCGCCGCGGCGGGCTGGGCGAGCAGGGGCAGCAAGACGGCGGCGGCGTGTCCGATGGCGTCGAGCTTGGAAGGCTGATCGTCGGGTATGAAGCTCTCCAAGGTCGTGACCTGACCTACCTCAGGCACCGCGCGCACGCGCCGGGCGATCTGCTCGGCCTGCTCAGCCGACGCTGCGAGCACCGCTACGTCGTTGATGGCCGAGGCGGGGGAATCCTGTAAATCCAGAAGGGTCGCCATCGATTCGGTCTCAACGTTCTTCAAATGCAAGGGATTGAAATCGAACTCGAGCCGGGATAGAAAGGGTGCAGCCGCGAGGATGGCAACGAGGGTGACCCACAAGACGGCGCGGCGGTGGACCTCGAAGAAATGATCGAGCGGGGCGAGTGCCTTAAACCCCGGGAGTGCCGGCTCTGCGGGAGGCTTGAAGAGCACGATCAATGCCGGCAAGAGCGTCAGGCTCGACGGGAATGCGACGCAGAGAATCCCCACACCGGCAATTTCACCGAGCTCGGACACGCCCCGGTAGGCCGTCGGTAGAAAAGAGAAGAAGCTCGCTGCGGTCGCTGCGGCCGCGAGCGTGAGCGGCAGCGCGATCGATGAGGCCGCGCTCCGCAACGCCCGGTCGATCGCTGCGTGCTCGTGGCGCGCATCGCGGTAACGCACACCAAACTGGATGCTGAAGTCAACGCCGATCCCGACGAAGAGCACCGCAAAGGCCACCGAGATCATGTTCAGAGTGCCCACCATCAGGAGTCCGAGGGCCGCGGTCACGACCAAGCCGAACAGGAGCGTTGCGAAGACGGCCACCACGAGCTTCATCGATCTCAAGGCGAGCCAGAGGATCAAGAGCACCGTGGATAGGGTTGCGAGGGCATTGACGACGGCTCCTTGCTGCACCGATGCGAATTCCTCATCCCCAAGGGGAATCGGTCCGGTCAGGCGTACCCGGGCGTCAAAGCGCGCGCCGAGCTGAAGCTTGGTTGCGGCCTCCCGGATGGCATCGGCAGCCCCTTCGCCTGCCTCGAGTGCACTGAAGTCCAGAACCGGATGGACGACGATGAAGCTGCGCGCGGGGCCGTGCGCCGGCTTTGGTGCGGCATCGAGGAGCGCGCGCCATGACAGCACTGCCGGGCGCTGCGCAAGCACGGCCTCGATCGTATCGGCGCTGCGCCCGAGGAGCGGCGCGAGATCGGCGAGCTTGACCTGACCGGTCTCCAGGGGAACGAGCAGGGTCACCGAGAGCAGGTTCGCGAGGCCCCTTAGGCTCGGATCACGCGCCAGAGCGTTGATGAGGGGCTTGGCTGTCTGGAGTTCCTGGCTGACCTCGAGGACCCGCTCGCGCTCCAGAAACAAGAGCCCGTTCTGCTCGAAGAACGGACCTCCCTCCGGACGATCGACGAGCCGGAAGCGGCGCGTGTCCTGGCTCAGTTGCAGAGCCAGTGCTGCGCTCGCAGCGTCGGCAAACTCTGGCGCGGGCGCCTCGACGACCACGAGAGTGAGGTTCGCCCGATCCGGAAACGCACGCTCGAGAGCCCGGTCGCGTTCGGCCCAGGCCGCCTTCGAGTCGATCAGCCTGCCAATATCCGTATTGATGGCAAAGTGCCCGCTGACGTAGTAGGCGGCGCCACAGAATGCGACGCAGGCGGCCAGGACCACCTTGACGGGATTCCGACTGCACCAACTCACGGTCTGCACGACACAGGTGGTCAACATGGAAGGCGCTCAGAACAAGGGATGTGCCAGAGTATAGGGTCGAATGGGATCGATTCTGGATCGACTCCTGCAGGACCCAGCGGGAGAGCGAGACGAATCGGCTATACTCCCCAACCCTGCCAGGATCAATTCAGGCGCTCGCCGGGTCTTGGCAATCCAGCCCGCAGGCACCTTAACCATCTCCGCCATGTTGCGTTACTCGTTCGCCTTCTTCATTGCGCTTCTGGCCGCAGGACCGCTTCGGGCCGAGCCCGCCACTCCCGAAGAACTCGTGCGCAACGCCGTTGAAGGTGTGATCGGGACCATCAAGTCCGATCCCTCTGCGAAGGGGGGCGACGTGAACCGGATCGCCCATCTGGTCGAGCAAAAGTTTCTGCCGTACACGGATTTCCTAGAGACCACCAAGATTGCCGTTGGCGCACCCTGGGCGAGCGCTACGGCCGAACAACAAAAGGCGGTGTTTGAGCAGTTTCAGTCATTGATCGTGCACACCTATGCATTGGAGTTGACCCAGATCATCGATCAGAACGTCAAGTTTCAGTATGCGCCTGCCGCGAGGGCCGGGGCGGGGACCGACATGATTGTGAAGACGCGCATCCAGACGAGCAACGATGATGATGAGATCGACTACCGGCTGGCCCGCACTGCGAGCGGATGGAAGATCTACGACATCAATATTCTGGGCGCGTGGTTAAGCGGCCTGTACCGCAACCAGTTCTCCGGTCGACTTGCGCAAGGCGGCATGGACGGCCTCATCAAGGCACTGCGCGAGCATAACAATGCACAGAATCCCTAGGGCCAGGGACGGGGGCTAACCCTCGCTGGGTTTGGGAACCGGCGAGGGCTTATTGGGCTGCGAGAGGACGAAGCGCAAGGGACTCGCCTCGGCCCACTGCCAGGACAAGAGCGCCGGCACGCCAAATAGCACCTCGCGCATGCGCTTTATGAGGGCCAGCGTCAATCCGATCTCGCCTTCGACCCCGACCAGTCGCGCAAACAGCATCACCGCAGCTTCCTGCACGCCCAGGCCCCCCGGAACCACGAAAACCACGTTACGGATTGCCTGGGACAGCGATTCCACGGCGACGGCAGCGCCGATACTCACCGGGTGGCCGAGGACCTTCAGGGCGAACCAGGTCTCCAGAGAACCGCTGACAAACCCCAGCAACTGCCAGCACAGGGCGGTGAGGAGGAGCCTCGGTTCTCCGAAGAGCCGACGAATCTCGCGATCGAGTCGGGCCCCCTCCATGCGTGCGACGAGCGCATTTGCCTCGCCTAGCAGCCGGCTCGCAAACCGATGCAGGCGTTCGAAAACCTTGCCGTTGCGCAGCAACCAGCCGAAGGCGAACGGTACCGGAAGGGACAGCACGAGGGCCAGCCCGATGCTCCAGGCCTGATCCACTTCGGGATTGGTCGCCAGGATCAGCACGGCCCCGACCGCCGCAAAAACGTATTGGGCCGCGACGGTCAGAAGGACCTCGATGACCATTGTGGCTGTGACGACTACCGAGTCGTCAAAGCGCAGTTTCGCCAGACGGATCCCGACCAGTTCGCCGCCGATGCTGATGGTGGGCAGGAGTCGATTGACGGCCTCGCGGACGGTGGCGATCCAGAGCAGAAACGGCAGCAGGTTGCCCTTCTTGTGGACGACCCGGGCCAAGAGGACTTTCCAGGCCTGGGCATCGAGCGCGAGGGGTAGTAGATGGAGCGGAACGATCCACAGCAAGACCCAGCCTGCGTGACTCACGGCGGCGATCACGTCCGTGGCACCTTCGAGGGCGACCAGCGCGATCAGAATCAACAACCCCAACAGCGCTGCGATCCACGTGGCGCGCCTCACGCGGCTACCAACTCGGAGAACGTGCCCACGCGGATGGCGAGACTCTCGATGCGCTCGCGCACCCGCGGCGAGACGAGCGCGGCGAGCTCATCGGCGTGACGGTAGTCCCTCATGGAGGGGGCGATCCCTGCGCCCGATTGCAGCGCCGGATGCAGATAGATCTCACCCACGCCCCGCGGCAGATTCTGTAGCGCGGCGAGCAAGGCCACCTCGTCAAAGCGACCACTCTGCGTGATGCCCACGACGTAGTCATTGTGCGCGACGCCGGCCCGATCCAGGCGCCAGCGGACCAGACCCATCCAGGGCTTGAGCCAGGTGGGCGCCAAGGGATCGTGCGGCAGCCGCATCGCTCTTAATCCGAAGTCGCGTCCGATGGCCAGGATCAAGGAGAGAACGGTCGGATGAAGATGGAAATGCTTGTGCGTATTGACGTGATCGAGAACCAGACCAGTCCGGCGAAAGGCCTCGAATTGTGCGCGGATCTCGGCAGCGAGTTGACGACGGACCTTCGGCAAAAAAAAGAAGCGCACCCCGTCGGCGACCATCGCGTCGCCGAAACGTCCATCTGGGCCGACGAGTTCGCTGACCTCCCCGCGCGGTAGCACCGGTACGCCGTCGGCCAAGACCAGGTGCAGACCGACCTTCAGTCTTTGCAGTCGATGAGCCCGGGTGACCGCGTCCGCGGTCGCGGGGGCGCCGACCATAAGGCTTGCGCAGGAGAGCACCCCTTCGCGTGAGGCACGCTCGACCGCCTCGTTGACGCTCGGATGCAGGCCGAAATCGTCGGCGGTGATGATAACCATGCGATCCTGCGCAATCCGCCCGCCCGAGCCGATGCGCCTAGGCCTCGTGGGCACGCAGGAAGTGGAAGAACTCCACCCCTTCGCGCAGCCGCCGCACCATCATCTCGCGGCTACCCAGCATCTCGCGCACGATTTCCCAGATCTTGCCCGGTCGGAAATAGAAGCGCTTATAGAACACTTCGACGCCGTGGTAGATCTCCTCCTTGGACAGATGCGGATAGCTGATGGCGGCCAACTGGACACCCTTCTCGTTGACCAGATTGATGGTTCGGGAGGGTTCGAGCCAGCCGTTCTCGACGGCCTGCTTGTAGAGCGTTGTCCCCGGATACGGTGCGGCCAGACTCACCTGGATCGTATGCGGATTGATTTCCTTGGCGAAGCGGATCGTCTTTTCGATGGTCTCCTGGGTTTCGCCAGGCAGGCCGAGGATGAAGGTGCCATGGATCGTGATGCCGAGTTTGCGGCAATCCTCTGAGAAGCGCCGCGCAATATCGGTGCGCAGGCCCTTCTTGATATTCAGCAGGATCTGGTCGTCTCCGGACTCATAGCCCACGAGAAGCAGGCGTAGCCCGTTGTCCTTCATGATCTTCAGGGTGCTGTAGGGCACATTCGCCTTGGCGTTACACGACCAGGTCACCCCAAGCTGCCCCAGGCCCCGGGCAATCTCCTCGACGCGCGGCCGAAAGTCGGTGAAGGTGTCATCGTCGAACATGATCTCCTTGACCTCGGGCATGTTCTCCTTGATCCATTTGACTTCCTCGATCACGCTCGCGGGCGAGCGCACCCGATAGCGATGGCCACCGACCGTCTGCGGCCACAGGCAAAACGTGCAGCGCGAGCGGCAGCCGCGACCCGTGTAGATCGACACGTAGGGATGCTTCAGGTAACCGATAAAATAGTTTTCGATCTTCAGGTCGCGCTGATATACCGGTGCGACGAAGGGCAGCCCATCCATGTCCTCGATCATGGCGCGATCCGCGTTATGCTGGATCGACCCGTCGGCGGCCCGGTAGGTGATGCCGTCGATTTGATCAAAGGGCAGCCCCGCGGCCACGTCCTGGCAGGTGTAGTCGAACTCCTCGCGGGCCACGAAATCGATGGCCTTGCTGGCCTCGAGGGACCCGCGGGGATCGACTGCGACCTTGGCCCCGACCATCCCGATCAATACGCCAGGTTTCTCGGCCTTGACCAGTTGGGCGAAGCGCGCATCTGTGGGGAACGAGGGCGTACTGGTGTGGATGATGATGAGCTCAAACTCAAGCGCGATGCGCAGGGTCTCATCGACCGACAGACCGTCGGCCGGGGCGTCGAGCACGCGACTGTCGGGAACGAGTGCGGCCGGTTGGGCGAGCCAGGTCGGATACCAGAATGACTTGATCTCGCGCTTGGCCTGGTAGCGGGAGCCGGCGCCACCGTCGAATCCATCGAACGAAGGGGCTTGTAGAAAGAGGGTTTTCATAGGAGTCTCCACTCGAGTGCGCACGGACGATCTAGGAATGGGGATCGACGGAACCATCCTGCAACGGCATCACCTGCTCGCGCCATTGGACCTCGCTGCCGACCAGAGCCCAGGCCCAACCAGCCAAGAGCAGCAGGTCGCGCAGCGGTGCGTACAAAGCAGCCCTCAAAGCCGGTTGGTCCTGATCGGGCCGTCGCCAGTGGATCAGAAGGCGACACGACAGGCCGACAGCGGCCAAGAAGAAGCACGCCGAACTGGGTGCAAGCGCCAAGCCCAGCGCCAAGACCGGCAGTGTACAGGTGACAAACGTAAAGAAGAAACCGATCGGATTCAAGGAACGGATGGTGCGCAACCAGCGCAATTCGCGGTTCCAGAGATCCCGCAGGCGGATTTCGCTGACTTCGGTCGTGACCCAGACTTCGGAGAGCCGCGTCCCGAGTCCGACCTTTCCGACCAACTGGCCGATCCAATAATCGTCCGCGAGGCGGTTGCGCACCGCGGTGAAGCCTCCGATCAACTCAAGAGTCTCACGGCGCAGGGCGAGCGTCGCCCCAAAACCGAACTTCTTTGCACCAAACCAGTGCGCAACACGCACCGAGGGGATAAACCAGGCGTCGATGAAATGACTTCCGATACGCGGCCAGAACCCCGCAATGGGCCGTCCGCGGTACAGGCAAGTGACGAGCCCGGTGCCGGGCTCGCACAGGGAGTCGGCCAAGCGCTCCAGATAATCGGTGGGTACGCCGATATCGCTATCGGCGACGACCAGGACCTCGTGGCGCGCGGCGCCGACCAGGTTCATCAGATTGCTGACCTTCAGATTGCTGCCGTGCACGCGTGGATCGATGACCAGTTCGATGTCTCGCCCCGGATAGGCCGCGCGCACGCGCTCGACGATGGCAATCGCAGGATCGTTCGGATCGCGCACCCCGCAGACGATCTGGAATTGCGGATGGGTCTGGACGCATAAACTGCAGAGATTGTCGTAGAGCCGGGTCTCGGCCCCACACAAAGGCTTCAAGACGCTGACCGCAGGAAGATCGGTTGCGGCGCGCCGGGTTGCCGCCCGTCTCGGATTCGGTACAAGGAGGGCCAAGACCGCGTAGCCCGTTGCCGCAGGGACGAGGAGGGAACCGAGGAGTACCAGATAGCTCGACATCAGACAGCCCAGCGCGCACGGTCGCGTGCACGGCCCTCGAGAAGGTAAGCAGGCGGGTGCAAGATGGATCCCATCCGACCTCGGTTCAATTCTGAGAGGATTCCAGCACCGCGTTCGTAGCGCTGTCGGATTTGGCGCGGCCGATCTCGGCCAGCTTGACCTCGACATGCTGGGAGAACAGATATTCGGCCTTGCGCTGGCCGTTCAGATTGATCTCCGGGGCCATCTTCCCTTGCGTCCTGATGCCCCTAAGGTTCACCTTCAGAGCCTTCAGCGGATGGGTCACCGTGTCCGTCACCGCCGTGGCCTCATAGCCGCTATGCACCATGCAGTCCGCGCACTTCTCGTAGTGTCCCGTACCGTAGGCATCCCAGTTGGTCGTCTCCATGAGCTCTTTGAAGGTCTTGGTGTAGCCCTCTCCAAGCAGATAGCACGGACGTTGCCAGCCAAACACGGTACGTGCCGGATTCCCCCAGGGTGTGCAGTGGTAAGTCTGGTTGCCCGCGAGGAAATCCATGAAAAGGCTCGATTGACTGAAGGACCAGTCCTTCCCTTTGCCGCGGCTCAAGATGTCGCGGAACAGTTGCTTGGTTTTCTCGCGATTCAGGAAATGCTGCTGGTCTGGAGCCCTCTCATAGGCGTAGCCCGGAGAGACCGTGATCCCGTCAATACCGAGACCCTTGGCGGTGTTGAAGAAATCCGCGACCCGCTCGGGTTGGGCGTCATTGAACAGGGTGCAGTTGATGTTGACACGAAAGCCCCGTGCCTTGGCCGCGCGAATCGCGCCCACGGCGCGCTCATAGACACCCGGTTGGCAGACCGAGCGGTCGTGCATCTCTTGGTCGCCGTCCAAGTGCACCGACCAGACAAAAAACGGACTGGGTTCGTACTGATCCAGTTTCTTTTCCATCAGGAGCGCATTGGTACACAAGTAGACGAATTTGCGGCGCGCGATGATGCCGCGCACGATCGTTGGCATTTCCTTGTGCAAAAGTGGCTCGCCGCCTGCGATCGAGACGACCGGTGCGCCACACTCATCGACGGCACCCAGACACTCCTCGACCGACAGGCGCTGATCCAGGATCGGATCCGGATAGTCGATCTTGCCGCAACCCGAGCACGCCAGGTTGCAGCGGAACAGCGGCTCCAGCATCAGCACCAGCGGGTAGCGCTTGCGGCCGGCCA
>CAJCID010000154.1 GCA_903970305.1 Rhodospirillales bacterium
TGGGTGCCGGAGAGTATGTCTCGGTCAGTTCGCAAGCCGACACCGAGCGCGCGGATCTGGAGGTAGAGCGACTCGCCCTGGCCAGCGATTTCGACAATGAGCGCAAGGAACTGACCGGCATCTACATCCGTCGCGGAGTCGAGCCCGAAATCGCGGCCAAGGTGGCCGAACAGCTGATGGCGCATGACGCACTGGGTGCCCATGCGCGTGACGAGATCGGGATCTCTGAGGCGCTGTCAGCGCGTCCTCTGCAGGCGGCCGTGACCTCGGCGATCAGCTTCTCAGTCGGGGGACTCGTCCCACTTCTGACGCTGCTGGCTGTTGCGGATCGTTATGAGATTCCGGCGGTCGCCTTCATCTCGCTGGTTTTTCTCGCTCTCTTGGGAGCGCTCGCGGCTCGAGCGGGCGGCGCATCCGTGGTGACAGGGGCGGCCCGCGTCATGACCTGGGGCGCGTTGGCCATGGCGACTACGGCGGCAGTGGGCTTGCTGTTTGGTGCCCTGCTCTAGCGCCGCCCCTGGACGGTCCGAGGGGGGGCCGAAAGGGGGCCGGAAGGGGGCCGAAATCGATGTCCGAATCTGGCGCGACGGCGCGACCCTGCTGGGCTATAAGGTCGAGATGACCGATACGTTGCCCGATCCGGAGAGTTGTTATCGCGCTGTGTGTGCCCGCGATGCGCGCTTCGACGGCCTGTTCTTCACTGCAGTGACCACCACCAGGATCTATTGCCGCTCGGTTTGTCCTGCGCGGACTCCACGGCGCAGTTCCTGCCGTTTCTACGCCACGGCTGCCCAGGCCGAACGGGACGGATTTCGGCCTTGCCTGCGTTGTCGGCCTGAGCTTGCACCGGGCCGGCCTGCCACCGCCGCGTCGCTGGGTGAGGCGGTTCTTGCGCGCGTGCAGGCGTGGGCACACGAGGAGGGATCGCTCGAATCGCTCGCGCGCTCGGTGGGCCTCACCAGCCGTCATCTGCGGCGTGTCCTATCCGATCAGTTTGGTGTCACCCCGCTAGCCGTGTTGCAGACTCAGCGGCTGCTCTTTTCCAAGCAGCTCTTGCATGAGACGCGCCTGCCGATCACCCAAGTCGCACAGGCCTCGGGTTTCGGCAGCGTGCGGCGCTTTAATGCCTTGTTTCGGGAGCGCTACCGAATGTCTCCGACGATGCTCCGTCGCGCCAGTGGCACCGAGTTCGGCGTGGATGAGCTCTTGACGCTGCGACTGGCCTATCGGCCGCCTTTGGCATGGGATGCCGCGCTGAGCTATCTCGCCGCGCGCGCGACGCCGTGCGTTGAGGTCGTCGATCAAGGGGCTTATTGGCGCACGGTGACACTGTCCTCGGGCGGCGCCTGGGTCTCGGGCTGGATCCGGGTCGATGCGCCCTACGGGAAGTCCCAATTGCGCGTGGCGGTACCCGCTCGGCTCCATGGTGTCTTGCTACCCTTGAGCCTGCGCCTCAGGGCGATCTTCGATCTGGACGCGGACCTCGAGCAGATCGATCGTCAGCTTGGCGTGGATCCGGCGCTTGGGCGGCTGGTCGCCCAAACCCCCGGGCTACGCGTCCTGGGGTCATGGGACCCGTTCGAGCTGGCTCTTAGGGCGGTGCTGGGCCAGCAGGTCAGTGTCGCGGGCGCGACCACCCTTGCCGGGCGCTTCGCCGAGCGTTTCGGTGAAATCATTGATACGCCCTCTGCCCAACTGTGCCGGCTCGCCCCGACCGCCGAGCGGATTGCCCAGAGTACGCCCGAAGAGCTCGCCTCGCTCGGCCTGCCTCGCGCGCGGTCACACACTGTCGTCGGGCTGGCACGCTTCGCTGCACAAGGGGGACTGATGGTCAAGCCGGGCACCCCTCTCGAGGAGGTTGTCGCGCGCCTTTCGGACCTCCCGGGAATCGGTGGCTGGACCGCGCAGTACGTGGCCATGCGCGCCTATCGCTATCCGGATGCTTTTCCTGCCGGAGATCTCGGCCTCAAACGCGCGCTGCCGCGCGTCGAGCCGGAGCGGCATCAGACAGGTCCCGCGAGCGAGAAGGAGCTGCTGGCGCGCTCCCACGCCTGGAAGCCTTGGCGCGCCTACGCGGCCTGGCATTTGTGGAATTGCGGCCACTGAGGAGGCTGCGTGATCTGCGTGAGCCCGACCTTCTACACCGAATTCGCAAGTCCGGTGGGCCCCTTGCTCCTGGCTGCGACCGGGAAAGGCCTCTGTGGGCTTTGGTTTAAGGACGCGCGCCACGCTGTTGGGCCGACCACGGGCTGGCTTCGGTCGGAGGAACCGTTCGCCGCGGTGAGACAGGCGCTGACTCAGTACTTCGAGGGAGTACCGGTGGCCTTCGACGTGCCGCTGGATCTCAAGGGCTCGGATTTTCAGAGATCAGTGTGGCAGGCGCTGCAGACCATTCCCTATGGGAAGACGGCGAGTTATGGTGAGTTGGCCGCTGCGATCGGCAGACCCAAGGCCGTGCGCGCGCTTGGCGCGGCCAATGGGCGCAACCCTGTGTCGATCATCGTGCCGTGCCATCGGGTCATTGGTGCGGAAGGCGCGCTCACCGGATACGCCGGGGGCCTCTTTGCGAAGCGCTTTCTGCTCGAGCTCGAAGGACGCTCTTCACGCCTCCTCTGAATCGCGCCGCTCGGAAAATTGGAGAACGGACTATACTAAAGATCGATGTGGACTCGCTTGATCATACCGATTTTCATATGTCAAAAAAGCTCGACCTGAATCTGCTGCAGACGCTCGAAGCCCTCTTGGCTGAACGCAATGTGACGCGCGCCGCAGCCCGCCTGCATACGACTCAACCGGCGCTGTCGGCGCAACTTGCGCGGCTGCGCCAGATGTTCGACGATCCCCTCTTGATTCCGGGCTCGCGGGGGATGACGCCCACGCCGCGGGCTCTGGAACTAGAGCCCTTGTTAAGCGAGCTCATGTCCGGGTTGCGCGCTGTCGTCCACCCGCAGCGCTTCGATCCGGCGACATCTGAGGCCACGATCCTTTTTGCGGCGACTGATTCGGTGCACTACATCATTGCCCCCTACCTGGCAGAGTTGCATCGGACGGCGCCCCGCATCCGCCTTGCCGCGATGCCGGTCATGCGGTTGTCTAAGCCTGAGATCGAGCGCCATCTGGCCACCGGACAACTTGATATTGTGATCGGGCTGGCCAACCTGTTCCCGGACGATCTCAGGATTCGCGAGGTCTCCCAGGACGATTATGTCTGCGTCATGCGGCGCGATCACCCGTTTCGCTCGCCTACCCTCGATCTGGAGGACTTCTGCAATTTTGAACACGTTTTCATGTCCCCTCTCGGAGGGGAATTCTCCGGCGACGTCGATGCGGCTCTGTTGGAGTTGGGGCGGGAGCGCAAGGTCATTGCATCGGTACCCAGCGCGCTGGTCGCTACGCGTATTCTGGAGACGAGCGATTTCGTTGCCGTCTTTCCACATTATTTGGCAACTCGAGAAGCCCATATTCTGAAGTACTACCCGCTGCCGGTAGCGATCGGCAAACTCAAGCTTTCAATGGCCTGGCACGAACGGACCCACCTCAACCCTGCACACCAGTGGTTTCGGGAACGTATCGTGCGGCTCATTCGGCGCCTTGGGCAAGAAGATGCACTTGAGCACATGGCGCACGCAGTATCCGCCTCTGAACCCCTCAAGGCAGTCTAGCTCGATCTCAGATTCTGCAGGAGTGATTCAGCAGTTCGATCAGGGCGGTATCGCGCTGCGTTCCGCGGACGGGTGCGCGTCAGCTCCCGTGGCTGCCGAGGCGTCCGACGATACCGCGCGGGAAGAAGTAGACCGACAGCACAAAAAGCACTCCCAGCCAAAGTAACCAGCGTTCGGGGGCGACGAGCGCTCCGAGGACCGGGCCTAGGAGCGGCACTGGCACGAGCGCGGCCGCGGCGAATTTCATCAGATCCTGCAGATAGGTCTGGGCCAACAGGAACACCGTCGCACCGACCACTGCACCATAGAGCGTTCCCATGCCGCCGATCACCACGATCAGAAGTAGATCGACCATGATCTCGAAGGACAGCGAAGTATCCGGGCCGTTGTAGCGTAGCCAAAGCGCCAAGAGCGCTCCGGCCAGGGTTGCGAATGCCGCAGCAACGACGTTCGAGACCGTGCGATAAAGTACCGTGCGAAATCCGAGGGCCTCTGCCCTGAAGTCGTTTTCTCGGAGGGCTTGCAGTACCCGTCCGAACGGGGAATTGACGACCCGAAGGAGCAGTAGAAAGAGCACGACCGAGAACCCGAAGATCAGGTAATAGGTCAGGAGCTTGCCATTGATGTCAACCCCTAGAAAGGGCGTCGCGGCGAACCGGGTGGCCGGTGAGAGCAACGCGGGAACGCCAAAGCTTAGCCCGTCCTCTCCGCCGGTCAGATCGGAGAGCTGTGAGGCAAGCGTCTGGAATGCCGAAGCGACGGCGAGCGTGATCATCGCATAGAAGAGCGCCCGTACGCGCAGCGCAAAGAGCCCGATCAGAAACGCGGTGGCGACAGCCACCAGTAATGCGGCTCCGACACCGAGAGCCAAAGCACCAAAGGTCGGAGTCGCGTTCGAGAGGGCGATTGCGACGCCATAGGCGCCGATGCCGAAGAACATCGTGTGCGCAAACGAGACAATGCCCGTGTAGCCGAGCAGAAGGTCATAGCTGGCTGCCAGGACAATGAACACGCAGATCTTCGCCGCCACGTTGAGGGCGCGTGCTCCCGGAAAAAGAAAGGGTGCGAAGAGCAGCGCGAGCACGATACCACCGAGCAACAAGCTGAGCAGGCGCGTGCGCGGGCGATCGCCCGAGAGCAGTTCTGCGCTCATCGCTTCGTCACCGGATAGAGTCCACGGGGGCGCCACAGGAGAATGACTACCATGAGCGTGATGTTGGAGAATAGGGCGAGTTTAGGGACGAGAAAACCCGTGTAATTCGCGACGAGCCCCACCAACAGGGCGCCGATGAACGATCCGGTGGTCGAGCCGAGTCCGCCGATGATGATGACGATGAAGATCAGCACATTGAGCTGCGCGCCCATCTGAGCATAGACGTTTTGCTGATAGAGTCCCCAGAGCACTCCTCCAAGCCCCGCCAATGCTGAGCCGGCGACGAAGACGCCAACGAACAGGCGGCGCACCCGGTAGCCGAGGCTTTCCACCATCTCCCGATCCTCGACGCCGGCGCGCACCAGAAGGCCGACCTTGGTGCGGTGCAGCACGAGTAACATGCTCGCCAGCACGATCAGCCCGACCGTCACGGCGAAAAGACGGTACTTCTCGATGGCAGCGTCCCCGAAAAGAACCGCTCCGCGCAACCCCACGGGCAGTTCCAGGGCGATCGCGTCGGGTCCCCAGATCAGCTTGATCAACTCCTGGCCAATGACCAATCCACCCATCGTGACCAAGATCTGCTTGAGGTGTTGGCCGTAGACCGGGCGGATCAAGAATTTCTCAAAAACCACGCCTAGCGCCCCGGCCACGCCCATGGCCACCAGCATCGCGATCAGGACCGCTGCAAAATTCAGGATGAGGTTGGACGATCCGGTCCAGTCGCGCATGGGTGCAAGTAGCGCCGCAGCTACGAAAGCCCCTAGCGAGATGAATACGCCATGACCAAAGTTGAGCACATCCATCAGCCCGAAAATGAGCGTCAATCCCGACGCTGCAATAAAGATGATCATTCCCATCGCCAGTCCCGCAACGGTGAGCGTAAGCCAACTCGAAGGCGAGCCGATAAAGGGTGCTGAGGCGAGTCCGAGCAGCGGGATCATGAGAAGCGGCGCCCAATCGCGCCCCTGAGCGGGCAATGTCGTCTCATCGACGGGCGCGGCCTGACCCGGTGCCCTCGTCATGAAAGTCTCTCGAGCTTCGGATCAAGCGAGAGTCCAAGCAAACGCTCCTGGAGCCCGCGATCGGCTGCAAATTCGTCCATCGCCCCCTGATGCACTATGCGGCCGTCGTCCATCACGGCCACCCGGTCGCCCACCTCGCGCGCGAACTGCACGTTCTGCTCCACCAGCAGCACGGTAGTGGCGCTGCGCTTGAGTTCTCGAAACGCTGCGATCATGTTCGCCACGATCGAAGGCGCAAGTCCCTTGCTCGGTTCGTCTACGAGGATGAGGCGCCTGGGCTCGATCAATGCCCGCGCGACCGCAAGCATCTGCTTTTGCCCGCCGGAGAGAAGTCCCGCGGGATAGAGCCAGAACTTGCGCAGGGCTGGAAAAAGACCAAAGATCCACTCAAGGCGCGTGCGGTCCAGTGCGCCCGTATCACGCGCCGCGCGCGCGGCCAAGGTCATGTTCTCGGCGACGGTCAGATCGGAGAAGATCCCCATGTTTTCCGGCACGTAGGCGATCCCCTGCTGGGCGAGCCAGGGTGTCCTGCGCTGTGCCACGTCCACGCCATCGAAGAGGATCCGACCTTCTGAGGCCGTCCAGAGCCCCATGATGGTTCGCAGCGTCGTCGTTTTACCCGCGCCGTTTCGTCCTAACAGCATCGTCAACTGTCCTTCCGGAACCTGTAGATCGACGCCATGGAGGATATGGTACGCACCAATGTGCGTATGGACTCCGTCGAGTTCCAACAGCACCTTTGTCGTCATTGGGCCCCGGTCCCCAGATACGCCTCGCGCACCATGTCCGAGGCCATCACCTCCGCGGGTGGTCCATCGGCGACCAGGCTGCCATTGTGTAGAACGACGACCCGGTCCGAGAGCTCGCGCACCACGTCCATCTTGTGTTCGACGAGGAGGATCGTCTTGTCCGCGCGCGCCTTGAGCCGTCGGATCAGTTCCAGGATCACCGGCACCTCGTCGGCACTCATCCCTGCGGTCGGTTCGTCAAACATGAAGATGTCCGGTTCCAATGCCATCAAGAGCGCGACCTCGAGTTTGCGCTGATCGCCATGGGCGAGGGTTCTGGCGAGCACCGCCCGCTTGTCCGCCAGAGCAACGCTCTCGAGGATTTCGAGCGCGCGCATCGACCACTCCCTATGGCTCGACCAGACGCTCCACAGATTCAGACCCGGCGCGCTGCGCGCCTGGACTGCCAGCCGCACGTTTTCTTCGACCGAAAGCTCGGGAAACAGGTTGGTCAGCTGAAACGCGCGCCCGATGCCCCGGCGCGTACGCAGCGCTGCGGGCGCGCGTGACAAGTCCTCACCGTGCAGAAGCACTTGCCCTGAACTCGCGCGCAGCTGCCCGGAGATGAGATTGAAATACGTCGTCTTACCCGCGCCGTTGGGTCCAACGAGGGTGGTCAGTGTGCCGTGATGGAAGGCGCACGACACTGCGTTGACCGCGACATGTCCTCCAAAGCGCACCGTCAATGACCGCGTTTCCAGTGAGACGCTCATGTCCGGGTGCTTGCTCGTCTCGATGCGAACCTCAAGCGCGCCTTGGATCTAGCGTTTGTTCTGGATCGGGACCGTCATTTCGTCTGGTGTAATCTCGTGGACCAGTTCGGGAACCCCCCAGTCGAAGGCAGGGTCGACCTTGATGCGAAAGTGGTACATCGATTGCATCGCCTGATGATCCTCCTTGCGAAACGTCATCCTCCCCTTTGGCGTCTCGAAGGACATCCCTTCCATGGCAGCAATCAGCGCCTCCGAGCCCGTCGCGCCGTTGGTCTTCTTGAGCGCCTCGACAAGGGCCATCCCCGCAGCCATGCCGCCGGCCGTGAAGAAGTCCGGAGGCACGTGGAAGCGCTTGTAGTGTTCGCTCACGAGCCAGGTGTTGGCCGGATTCTTGGGGATGCCGAAGTAGTAGTAGGTCGCTCCCTCCATGCCAGGGAAGTTCTTGTAGGCGCGCATGGCCTCCAGAATGTTCCCCCCGGTGGCGATCTCGATGCCGTAGCGCTTGGGATCGAGATCGGCGATCTTAAACGGGTTGCCCGCACCTGCCCAGATGATAAAGATGACCTTGCGACCGGGCTGGTCCTTCAGGGCATCAAAAAGCCGCTGCGCGCCCGCGGTGAAGTCGGTGGTGTTCTGCGGAAGATATTCCTCGTGAACGATGCGGGCCTTTTTCAGTGCTCCCTTGAAGGCCTTGACGCCGTCGCGCCCGAAGGCATAGTCCTGTGCCAAGGTAGCGATGACCGTGCCCGGGGTGTCCAGTGCGACCGCATTGGAGATCGCGTCCTGGGAGGAGTTGCGCCCGGTGCGAAAGATATAGCGGTTCCACTTCTCCCCTGTGATGGAGTCCGCCACGGCAGGCTCGACCAAGAGAATTTTCTTGTATTCCTCGGCGACAGGTAAGAGCGCGAGTGCGACTCCCGAGGATGAAGGCCCGACCGCAATATCGGCCTTGTCGTCGGCATAGGCCGCGGCCAGCTGCGACTTGCCGACATCGGGCTTGCCCTGGTCATCCTTCTCCAGAACCACGAGCTTCTTACCGGCGACCATCATTGTGCCGTTGGTTGCGTAATCGAGACCGAGCAAGAGGCCCGTCTGAGTCTGTTTCCCATACGCCTCGAGGGGTCCGGTCTTGCTGTAGACGTGGGCGATACGGATCTCGCCCGTCTGCGCGAACGCGGGGGCGTTGCCCCACAGTGCTGCGCAACCTGCCGCGGCAAGAGTGATTGCCATCTTCAGTCGTTTCATCATCCCCCCTGTTGCGGTGCCCGAGCGTGCCGTAAGCCAGTTCATTGTCGTCGTTCTAGGTCGGGTGCGGCGCGATCGTCTTTAGTCTTTAGCCTTCTGCTGGAACGTGAGCATGCAGCAATCCGAGGCGCTTGTCCAAGATGCGCGACGGTCAGCTCGAGTCGAGTGCGCCGCTCGCTATGCGGGAACACGGGCACTAGGCCGCTTTGCGCGCGGGTCTTTTCGCCGGTGTCTGGGGCAGCGTTTTCGCAGCGGTTTTCTTGGCCGTCTTCGCCGGACTCTTGGTGGCAGTCTTGCCGAGGACCTTGGGGGGAGCTGTTTTTCGAGGCGCCTTACGCGCAGGCTTTACGGCCTTCTTGGCGGCAGCCGACTCCCGCACCATGGCGATCGCCTCAGGGGCCGCTTGAGCCTCCTTGGCTTGGGCAAGCTCTTTTGCAGCCGCCTTGGCGGGTGTCTTGCGCGGCTCGAATTCGAAGGCGATCTTACCCTCCGGACCTTTCACGAGGTAGGCCTTGAAGAAGCGCCCCGTGCGCATGGACTTGAATCCCGGCAGCAAGTCAGTGCGCCCGGTACTGAGAAGTTTTTGCATCTGCTCGCGAGTGATCTCCTGCTGCAGGATAATCTTGCCGGAACGGAAGTCGCAGGTCTTGGGCTGGGTGACGCTATGTTCGCAGACATAGGACAGGCCCAACTCATAGACGGCGCCGGAGCACTTCGGACAGGCGCCCAACATCTCCTGGCCGGTGAAATCGACCGGCTCCCCTCCACTGTCGTCGTCACGCTGCTGGCCGAAATCGAATTCGAGCTTGAAGTTATGGTTCTCGGTATCGGGTACGATCTTCAGGATCGCAGCGAAAGGCCGCCCGAGCTTACTGCGAAATCCCTGAAGCGGTCCGAGTTCGCGGCGCTCGAGCAGCTCCTCGACCTCGGGGATCTCGAACTGCCGGCCGCCCGGGATCTTCGTGATCGAGAAACTGCACTTTTCGCAGGCAAAGCGCCGGTAATTCTCCCGGACCACGCCGCCGCAGTTCGGACAGGGCGTCTTCAGGGTTGCGTAGTCGCCGGGAATCGTGTCGCTGTCGTACTCCTTGGCGTGCTGGACGATGCGCTGAGTCATCTGCGCGATCTCGCGCATGAACTCGTCACGTGACATCCTGCCGCGCTCCATCTGGGCAAGCTTGTATTCCCACTCGCCGGTCAGTTCGGGGGCGGTCAGTTCGGATACGTCCAGGCCACGCAACAAAGTGGTGAGTTGGAACGCCTTGGCGGTCGGGATCAGTTCGCGCCCTTCGCGCACCAAGTACTTCTCGCCGAGGAGCCCCTCGATGATGGCCGCCCGCGTGGCAGGCGTGCCCAGACCGCGGCCCGCCATTGCTTCGCGCAGTTCGTCGTCCTCGATCAGTTTGCCCGCACCCTCCATGGCCGAGAGCAAGGTGGCTTCATTGTATCGGGGAGGGGGCTTGGTGGTGAGGCCGACGGATTCGATCTTGTCGGTCAGGGCCTTCTCGCCCGGCGCAACGACGACGAGATTGGCGTCCTCGTTGGTCACTTCCTTCCCATAGACCTGGAGCCAGCCCGGTTGCACCAGTACTTTGCCCTCGGTCTTGAAATGATGCCCGGATACCTCGGTGACACGGGTGGTGACCAGGTACTCGGCAGCCGGGAAGAAGACGGCGAGAAAGCGCTTGACGACCAGATCGTAGAGCTTGGCTTCTGGCTCGGAGAGGTTCTTCGGGGCCTGCAGCGTCGGGATGATCGCGAAGTGATCGGAGATCTTGGAATTGTCGAAGATGCGCTTGTTGGGTTTCACCCACTGGTTCTTGCGGATGAGGGCCGTCGCCGCGTGATAATTGTTGGACTCTCCGAGCATCGCGACGGTATCTTGGACGGTGGACAGGTAGTCCTCCGGCAGATGGCGTGAATCCGTTCGGGGATAAGTCAGGACCTTGTGGCGTTCATAGAGCGCCTGGGCAAGCCCGAGCGTGTTTTTCGCGGAGAAGCCAAAGCGGCCGTTCGCCTCCCGTTGCAGGCTCGTCAGGTCGAAGAGCGCTGGCGCAACCGAACTGGAGGGCTTGGATTCCTCGGTGACCGTCCCGCGCTTGCCACGGCAGGCTGCCACGATCGAATCGGCCGCAGCCTGCCCCCAGAGTCGGCTCTCGCGCCTCTCGAGGTCCGCCTCATCGCGCTTGAAGGCCGGGTCGAACCAGCGGCCCTCGTAGATGCCGGCTGCGACAATGAACTCCGCACGGACTTCCCAGTAGTCGCGCGGAACGAACTTCTTGATCTTCTCTTCGCGCTCGACCACGATCGACAGGGTCGGTGTCTGGACGCGTCCGACCGTCGTCAGGAAGAATCCGCCACCCTTGCTGTTAAAGGCGGTCATGGCGCGCGTACCGTTGATCCCGACGAGCCAGTCCGCCTCCGAACGGCAGCGTGCGGCGTCGGCAAGCGGCACCATGTCGCGATCCGCTCTCAGGGTGCCGAACCCGTCGCGAATCGCATTGGGCGTCATCGATTGCAACCAAAGCCTCTTGACGGGCTGTTTCGCCTTTGCGTACTGGGCGATGAGTCGGAAGATCAGTTCGCCCTCGCGACCCGCGTCGCAGGCGTTGATCAGAAGGTCCACGTCCTTACGCTTGATGAGCTTGGTCAAGAGCTTTAACCGGCTCTCCGATTTCGGGATCGGGTTCAGATCGAAGTGCGGGGGAATCACCGGCAGATTGGCAAAACTCCACTTGCCGCGCTTGACCTCGTACTCCTCGGGCGCCGCGATTTCGACGAGGTGACCCACGGCCGAGGACAGGACATAGTCGTCGGACTCGAAGTAGTCGTCGTGCTTGGAAAAGCCGCCCAGCGCTCGCGCGATGTCGTTTGCCACCGACGGCTTTTCGGCAATGATCAGAGACTTCACTAGAATGTGGTCGTGTGGCAGGGTGGATCTACGGAGTTCGAAACAGCGCGCGTGTGTGGCGCTCGTCCCGGTCGATCTGGCCGGCAATCATACGCGTAACTTTTCAGGGCGCGCAAGCGAGCCCCGCCCCAGGGGTGCAAAGCGATCCTAAAAGGAGCACCCCCAATACGCAGCCTGCTCACCCCATTTCGGGATGGGGGGCGAGTTTGCAAGGATGGGCTTTGCTCTGGAATGTGTCGGGCGCGCAACGCCCGAAGGAGGCTGGCCCGCGCG
Organism: Rhodospirillales bacterium; assembly: GCA_903970305.1. Taxonomy (GTDB): domain Bacteria; phylum Pseudomonadota; class Gammaproteobacteria; order Burkholderiales; family Burkholderiaceae_D; genus BOG-994. The sequence goes on from CAJCID010000154.1 coordinate 11,771, forward strand.
CGGGAGCGCCGGCGCGCGCTAGTGGAACGCGGGGGTGTCGCCGTCCTCGAGGAGTTCCTCGAGGATCAAGGCGTCCGGTTCCTCGCCCTGGCTCCAGAGAACCATGAGGACGATGATCTTGAGCTTGTCTAGGGGTACAGGTGTCTCATCGGTCGCAAGCGCCTGCGCGACGACAATCTCGCGCAACACCGGGCTTAAGACCCCAGCAGACTCGAGAAAGCACAGAAACCCTATGCTCTCGCTGCCGAGTCTTTCATACTCAAGATCGGCGAACACCCGAAAGGACACACGATCCCCATACACCATAGGGATGGTCGTCTGCGTTGCCGAGGCCAGTCCAGAGAGCCAAGATAGGGCGTCGTTGATCTCTTCACCCTCGAAGCCGGCGGCGGAGAGCTTACGAGCCAGCGTATCCGCATCGGGACACGCATCGGGCCGAAAATAGTTTTCGTAGAGGTAGACGAGAACGTCAAACATATAGGGCGGCCAGGTTGTCTAACTGTACAGTGCCTTGCAGTCCAGTTCAAGGCTTTCGCACATCGATCCTTCAGCATCAATCTTGCTGCTGCGGGCCTCCAAGTCAATCTCTTTTCGCGACCGTAAATCCGCTGAGTTCATTGCTGATGTCATCGGCTGATTCGACGAGTTTGGCGCCATCTTTAATGAGCTGGTGGCTGGCTTTGGAAAGGGGCGAATGAATCGACCCCGGAATGGCGAAGACGTCCCGGCCAAGCTCTGCGGCAAACCTTGCGGTATCAAAGACTTCCGAGCGACGCGCCGCTTGGACAACGAGCAGGGCACGGCTCAATCCAGCCAGTAGGCGATGCGGGCCGCGCGAGGGGCCCCGCAACTGCTGAGCGCCAGGATGTTGCGTAAAAGCGACGGTTGACAGCAGTTCAGGCTCAATAAGTGTCTCATTTGGGCGACGCAGTTTTGGGCAAGTGCGACTGACCCATACGATCCGCCCGGCTAGCCCCTCGACCAACTCGGGCAAGAGACTGGCGCAGGCGTGGTCCAAGGCGAGCCCAAGTCCCCGGGAAGAAAGCGCCCGGGCAAAGCGCATCGCGTCGCGCAAGCCTTCCTGAGTCGACTGGCGACTCAGAAGCACTCCCAAAAGAGGTTCCGCCAGTGCGGCGGGTTCCCCCTCGACGTAGAGCACGAGTGGTGGATCAGGAATCTGCAGCAGCTGTTGTGGATAACTGTGATCCCCGAGGGTAACGAACGTATGACCATCGGCCTTTGCCCAGGCTTGCGTCGCCGCGATCCGCGCTGTGAGGGCTGCCGAGGCTGGGCTGAGCAAACCCCTGGCCATCTCGGCCCCGACGATCTCGGAAAGGAGGCTTGCACGCGCTCCAAAGATCTGCATGGGAGGGCCGAGCGCTGCGAGCAGCACCCGGGCCCCCTCAGCGGTCACGCCCGGAGACTCGATCAGGCGCAGCCAGGCAGAAATCTCCTCTGCAGAAGTCTGACTCACCCCGCCCTGCGCACCCTCGACTTAAGGCTGCGAGAACGAATCGCCGGCTTCGACCCCGAACTCGGCGTTAAGCACGAGCGCGTAGGAGATGTGATCAAACAGCCGGAACACGAAGATCAGCCCGTTGCGTTCGTCGGGCAGCGTGATCTCCTCCCCGTTGCCGTTGGTTCGATCCGTAAACTTGCGGCCAGCCGACTGGACAGCGAGGATCGTACCGATATCAAGTCCATCGCCGGTACCCCGGTTCAGCGACACGATCATGCCCCGCCCCGCCAAACCGATCTCGCTGTAGGTGTCGATGATCTTGCCACTGATCGGCTGCTCCGGAGCATGGGGCGCATAGTTGATGAGTCGTGCCGGAGGCGCTTCGACGAGGCGGTCTCCAACCGTGATTTCCTCGGCGAAAGAGGTGATCAGTACAGTTGCCGGATCGCCCTGGCGCACGACCTGCCCGGACCCTAGATAGTCGGCTTGATACCCGAGTATCTTGCCCGTGTCCGGATCCTTCAACGCCACTCCGGGCCGGAAGAACTGGTAGTTCTTGATGTTCGGATCGGTAATGCCGCTCACATAGGCGGAGTCGCCGCGGGCAAGCACCAGGCGATCGCCCTTGGCCGCCACGATCCGCGGAGCCGACTTCATCTCGGCTTCTTCCACGACGAGAGTCTGCCTGAGGAACGGCTCGATGACGTTTTGTGGAATGCTCGGAATCGCATCGCGTCCGGTCTCAACCCGGATGGTGGGCTCCAGTACAACCGTGCCGCCCGCATCGGTCAAGTGCATTGTCCCGTGCAGCTTGTCCAAAATGATCACCTGCCCCGGATAGATCCAGTGCGGATTCTTAATTTGTGCACGATTCATCTGCCAGACTTCGGGCCAGCGCCAGGGGCTCTTCAGGTACTTGCCCGCGATCCCCCAGAGCGTGTCGCCCTTGACGACGACGTGTTGATCCGGGGCGTTATCCACGAACACCTGCGAGGGATCATTGGCCGAGCGGCGCCCCGTGGGGGCAGGCTTGGACGCAGCGTCCTGGGCATATGCGGGTCTCCCTTGTGCAAGCAGCATCAGCCCCAACATCCCCACTACGACAGCGAGGGCGGCTGTGCTAAAATTTTTTGTATTCAGCTTGATCATTCCAGTGGCCCCTGGAGTTTCGGAATCGCTTGAAATTCTGCATGTAATTCGTTGATGCTGCAATAATTATCGGCCTAGCCCACCCATTTCGTATAGCGCAACTGTTGTTATGGCGTTACTCTCCATCCTCCATTACCCGGACCCGCGCCTGAAAAAAGTCGCCAAGCCGGTGTCCGTCGTCGACGAGCGCGTGCGCACGCTCGTACGGGACATGGCCGAGACCATGTACGATGCCCCCGGGGTCGGACTCGCGGCCACGCAGGTCGATGTCCATGAGCAAATTATCGTCATTGACATCTCTGAGGCTCACGATGACCTGAGGGTATTCATCAATCCCGAGATCATCGAAGCGAGCGCTGAGCTGAAGGAGGCCGAGGAAGGCTGTCTTTCCGTGCCGGGTATCTATGACTCTGTCGAGCGGCCTGATCGTATCCGTGTGAAGGCCCTGAACAAGTTTGGAGAGCCCTTTGAGCTCGAAGCCGACGGCTTGTTGGCGGTGTGCATTCAGCACGAGATGGATCACCTGCGCGGACGGGTGTTTGTCGATTATCTGTCCCAACTGAAGCAATCGCGCATCAAGGGCAAGATGCGTAAGCTAGAGCGCGAGAGCGCCTAGCCATCCGAACGGGCCAGGATTGGCCCCAGCGCACTTTTGCAACGCCGCGCGCGCTCGCGCTTGTCGGTCCCCTGGCGAACTCGATTGAACATCATTTTTGCCGGAACCCCTTGGTTTGCCTGCACCGCACTGGAGTCGATCCATCGGGCGGGCCACGTCATCGGGCTCGTCCTCACTCAGCCGGACCGGCCCAGGGGCCGAGGGTTGAAACTGTTACCGTCACCGGTCAAGGACTACGCGCTGCTCAACGGGTTACCCGTGCTGCAGCCGCCAAGTTTGCGCCTGGACGGCCGCTTTCCCGAGGAGGCCATGAGCGCCCACGAAAGGCTTCGAGCGACGCCGCACGATGCGATGGTCGTAGCCGCCTATGGTCTCATCCTGCCCCAGGCGATCCTGGACATTCCACCCAGGGGAAGCCTGAACATTCACGCGAGTCTGCTGCCACGCTGGCGCGGTGCGGCACCTATTCAAAGGGCCATCGAGGCGGGTGATGAGATGACCGGAGTGTCGATCATGCAAATGGAGGCCGGGCTCGATACCGGGCCCGTCCTCCTCCAGGAGTCGCTTGCAATTGGCCAGGGCGAAACGGCAGGCGAACTCTCCGAGCGCCTCGCGCGCCTCGGCGCGGGGCTGATCGTTCAGGCCCTCGCCGCGCTTGAGAACGGCGGCCTCGCGGCGGTGCCGCAGCCACAGGAGGGTATCACGTACGCGGCCAAGATCACGCGCGAGGAGGCCCGGCTGGACTTCAACCGGAGCGCGAGCGTGCTCGCACGCCAGGTTCGAGCCTTCAATCCCGCGCCAGGAAGCCATGCCGAGTACCGCGATGTATCCCTGAAAATCTGGTCGGCACAGGCGCGCGCACTGGACCACCGCGCCCCTCCGGGTACCGTGTTGCAAAGCGAGGGCGATAGCATCGCGATCGCCTGTGCGCAGGATGTCCTGCAGGTCTACGCGATTCAGAAACCGGGAGGCCAGCGCCTGGACGCCCGCGCGTTCCTGAAGGGTTTCCCCATCCAGCCCGGGACGCGTTTCGCGTAGTGGCGATGCGAGTACCGCGCTCGCTGAGGGAATTTTCACCCGGTACAAATCGATCGATGCCCGTCCGTGCCCCCATTTCTGGCCCCGACTCGCTCTCCGAAGCGCTGTTGAAAGCAGCCTACGTCTGTGCCGCGGTGCGGCAGGGACACTCCCTGCCCCTGGCACTGCACAAGCAGTTCGCGGGCCTCGCGGATCCGGGTCTGCGCGGTGCCGTTCAGGATCTCTGTTACCGCACCATGCGCGATCGCGGCCGCGCGGACAAGCTCCTTGATACCTTTGCCGGGCGCGTCCCCGAACCGCCCCTCCTGCGTGAACTGCTGGTCGTTGCGCTGACGCTGCTCGATCCTGTCGGGCCGACGGGCGAGACCCGGCCGTTGCGCTACGCGGCCTTCACCGTCGTGGATCAGGCCGTGGCGGCGGCCGAGGCGAGTCCGAAGATTCGACGGGCCAAGAGTTTTGTCAACGCCGTCTTGCGGACGAGTCTGCGCGAGACCGACCGGGCGCGTGCGGTGGCCCCGCCTCACGAGGCGCTCGTGATGAATTATCCCAAGTGGTGGGTCGAGCGCGTACGTGCGGCCTATCCCCTGCAATGGGAGGCCATCCTCGCGAGCGGACAGGAGCCTGCACCTTTGACGTTGCGCGTGAACCGCCGGCGCTCGGACCCCGTGCGCTATCTTGAGCAACTGCGTGCGTGGGATTCAGAAGCCGTGTCGATCGGGACCGAGGCCATCCGGATGGGGCGCGCGCTCCCGGTAGAGGCGATTCCCGGCTTTGCGACGGGCTTGGTCTCGGTGCAGGACGAAGCCGCCCAGCGCGCCGCGCATCTGCTCGGGGCCGAGCACGGCCAGCGCGTACTCGATGCGTGTGCCGCGCCCGGGGGCAAGACCTGCCACATACTCGAACTCGCCGAGGTTGCCATGACCGCCTTGGATGTTGACGCCAATCGCCTCCTACGCGTCGAGGAGAACCTGCAGCGCCTCGGGCTAGTCGCGCAGTTGAGGGTCGGACATGCGGGACGGCCCGAAGAGTGGTGGGACGGCCTGCCCTACGACCGTGTCCTTGCGGATCTGCCCTGTACGGCCTCTGGGATCGTGCGCCGTCACCCTGATATTCGCTGGCTGAGGCGCTCCTCGGACGTCGAGGCCTTGTCGCGCCAGCAACAACACATTCTGGAAGCTTTATGGCGGCTCGTGGCACCGGGTGGTAAATTGTTAATCGTGACCTGCTCCGTATTCCCTGAGGAAGGGCAGGTTCTCGCGCGGGACTTCGCACAGCGCCACCGAGATGCGGCGCCCCAACCCGCATGTGGGCAGTTGCTGCCCTCAAGTGGCCCAGCAACCGATCATGATGGCTTGTTTTTCGGGTCGTTCGACAAAATTGCCTGATGATCTTACTTGCCCACTCGACCTGCCGACAGCTGCTCCAGATCCTCGCGCTCCTCCCCGCCTTGCTCCTGGCAGTACCCGTGTCCGCGCTCGCGCCCGACAAAATCGAAGTCGTGCAGGTCAGCCTCGACCCGTTCGAGGACGGCTGGGCGGTCAATGCCCAGTTCGAGTTTGGACTCAAGCCGAATCTGGCCGAGGCCCTCGAGCACGCGCTCCTACCTCTTTATTTCGAGGTCGAGTTCGAGCTGATCCGGCCGCGCTGGTACTGGTTCGACGAGAAGACGGTGGCGACCCATCTCACCTACCGGCTCTCCTATCAGCCTCTCACCCACGAGTACCGGATCTCGACGGGCAGCTTGCACCTGAATTTCGCAAGTCTGAACGAGGCCCTCGGATTCCTGATGCGGCTACGCGACTGGAAGGTCCTCGAGCCCAATGTCATTAAGCCGGGCGAGACCTATATCGCCGCATTGCGCATGCATTTCGACACCAGTCAGCTGCCCAAGCCATTCCAGCTCAACGCGTTCACCAGTCGCGAGTGGGTCCTCGAATCCGATTGGAAGCGCTTTAGCTTTGAGGTGACGCGGTGATCCTGCGGCGCAGCCAGCGGCCCTTCTGGCGTACCCGGACCCTGCGGTACACGCTGATTGTCACGGGTGCGATCGGCGGGGTCCTCCTGTTCCTCCTGGCCTCGGCCTCGAGCAATACACCGCTGTTCGAGCGCGCCTATCCCTACCTTCTCGGGGCGAATGCCACGATCGCACTGACCATGGTGCTGCTGGTGGGCATCCAGGTCTGGCGCCTGGGCAAGCGCTATCGCGCGGGCGTCTTCGGGGCCCGGATGATGGCGCGCTTTGCACTGTCGTTTGCGTTGATGGGACTCGTTCCCGGGGTCGTCATCTACATGGTGTCGGTCCAGTTCCTCTCGCGCAGCATCGAATCCTGGTTCGACGTGCGGGTTGATCGGGCGCTCGACGCGGGCCTCACACTAGGCCGAACGGTGCTCGATTCGATGCTCTCGGACCTGAACAACAAGGCGCGCAACATCTCCCTATCGCTTTCGGATTCCAGCGACTCCGAGCTCGCCAAGCAGCTCAATCGACTGCGCGAGCAAAGTGGCGTGCAGGCGGCGCTTATCTTCAATTCCAACCGGGTTGTCGCGAGCGCAGGCGGCGGTTCGCTCGAGACTCTGGTCCCCGAAATGCCCTCGCCTGACATCCTGCGGCAGCTCAAGCTCTCGCGCAGTTACGCACGGGTCGAGAGCCCGCGCAGCGATGCCGAGAGTGCGCGCGGCGGACTGCAGATACGGGTGATCGTGCCGATTCCCAGCGCGAACTTTTCCCTGTTCCAGTCCGACCCCCTTTATCTCCAGCTCCTGCAGCCTGTTCCCAACGCGGTCGCAGCGAACCTCGATGAGGCGCAAAGCGGCGTCCAGGACTACCGGGAACTGTCCTTGTCGCGTACGGCGCTGCGCGGAATGTATACGGTCACCTTGACCTTGGCCCTGCTGCTGTCGACCTTCGCTGCGCTCGCGGTGGCCTTCCTCCTGGCCACCTGGCTGACCGCGCCGCTGTTGCTTTTGGCCGAAGGGACCAAAGCCGTTGCCGGAGGGGACTATTCCCCGATGCAAGAGATCAACACCCGCGACGAACTGGGGACGCTCACCCAGTCATTTAACGCGATGACCCGCCAGCTCAGCGAAGCGCGCGCCGTGGTCGAGCACAATCGGGCCCAACTGGAGAACTCCAAGACCTATCTGGAGAGCATCCTCTCCAATCTCTCCGCGGGGGTCTTGGTCTTTGACGATCAGTTCCGTCTGGTCACGGCCAATCATGGCGCCGAACGCATCCTCGGCACCTCCTTCGCGGCGCATCTGGGCCGACCTCTCGAAGCGCTGCCGGCACTGGCGAAGCTCAGCGAGATGATCGAACGTGCCTTCGACGAGCAGGCCGACGCCGGGCCGGACTGGCAAAAACAGATTGAGTTGACCCGCGGAGGGGACCGCGCCCAAGCCAAGGAGCGTCCCGAGGGCCAGCCCGAAGCCTACGGCGCCGGGGATCCCCTGACCCTGCTTGCACGGGGATCGCGCTGCCCCGTGGGGGACGTAACCGGCTATCTGGTCGTGTTTGACGACGTCAGCGACGTGATCTCGGCGCAGCGCTCCATCGCCTGGAGCGAGGTCGCCCGGCGCTTGGCCCATGAGATCAAGAATCCCCTGACACCCATCCAGTTGTCGGCCGAGCGCCTGCAGATGAAGCTAGAGGGAAAACTCCCCGAGAACGACGCCGAGGTGCTCGACCGGGGGGTGGCCACGATCGTCAACCAGGTGGCGGCGATGAAGCAGATGGTTGACGACTTCCGGGACTTTGCGCGAGCGCCCCCGGCTGCGATGGCCGCCGTGGATCTGAATGCCTTGGTCGCCGAGGTCTTGGCGCTTTACGGAGCCGTCTCCAGCAGCGATCCCCAGGCCGAATTGGTGCTGGAACTGGGTCCGGACGTGCCCCTCATTCTCGGGGACGCGACGAGACTGCGGCAGGTGATTCATAATCTGGTGCAAAATGCGCAGGACGCGACCTATGAAACGGCGCATCCGAGGATCGTTTTTCTGACTGAGAAGGTCGATGCACGCGCGTCAGGACCCTCCCGGCCGGGGCGCGACGCGATGGTGAGGTTGACGGTGAGCGACAACGGCAGCGGTTTTCCGGCTAGAATCCTTGCCCGCGCATTCGAGCCATATGTGACCACTAAGTCGCGGGGAACCGGCCTGGGATTGGCGGTTGTAAAGAAGATCGCCGATGAGCACGGCGCGAGAATCGATCTTCGGAATCGGGATGAAGGGGGCGCATCCGTATCACTCCTGTTCACCAAGCTCGCGGGGCGCCAACTGGCCGTCGCGTGAAGATTGTCATGTGCAACATGCGTCGGCTCATGCACAATGCGCGTTTTGAGCGGGTCGAAGGAGCTAAGGGCGGTCGATGGCAAACATTCTTGTAGTCGATGATGAAATCGGGATCCGGGAACTCCTTTCGGAGATTCTTGGGGACGAAGGCCATGTCGTCCATCTCGCAGAGAACGCGGCTCAGGCGCGGCAGTTTCGGCAGACCGACGCGCCGGATCTGGTCCTCTTGGATATCTGGATGCCCGATACCGATGGCGTGACCCTGCTGAAGGAATGGGCTTCGCTCGGGGCCCTGACCATGCCGGTGATCATGATGTCCGGCCATGCGACGATCGACACCGCTGTCGAGGCCACCCGGATCGGAGCGATCGACTTCCTGGAGAAACCGATCGCCCTGCAAAAGCTCTTGCGGGCGGTCCAGAAGGGCTTGGAACGCGGCGTCGGCGTCCTGCGTCACGCCTTGTCCAGCAAGGCGGCGCTGTCCACCTTTCCCCTGGATGCCTCAAGTGCGACGGAGGGCTCGAACGGCAACCTGGCCTCCGGTGCCGGCGCGGGGTCGGATCATCCATCGGGCACACTGCTGCGCAGCGAAATGCCGCTCGATCTCCCCCTGCGCGAGGCCCGCGACGCTTTTGAGCGGGCCTATTTCGAGTATCACCTCTCCCAGGAAAATGGCTCGATGACCCGGGTTGCCGAAAAGACGGGGCTCGAACGCACCCATCTCTACCGCAAGCTCAAACAGTTGGGTATTGAACTGAACAAGGCCGGCCGCAAGTAACCTGCGGGTCCCGCGCCAGCCGGGCGCAGGGAAGCCTTGGAGCCCAGATGCCGGAAACTCACAAGTCCCGGGTACATGTTCTTTGCGGACGCCCGGGCCCCGAACGCGCGCAGGCGCTGGATGCGCTGCTGCGGATCCTTCCAGAGAGGTCCCGGGTGGTTGCCGTGCTTGAGGGTCTGCCCGCTGACGGCGCTCCCGAAACCGCGCTGATCCCTGCCCAAACGGAACGGCTTGCCACACACGTGCTCGCGGCGGGCTGCCCCTGCTGCTCCGGCGCATTGGCGCTGCGGGTCACCTTGGCGCGGATAGTACAGCGCGAGCGACCTGACGAGATCGTCATCGGGCTCATTGATGCAGCCCATGTGGGCGACCTCAAGAAGCTTCTGACCGGTCCTTCCTGGCAGGGGCATCTGGAATGGACTGGGGAGCCGGACTTGACTGAACCGGCATCCGGCTTGAAATGAGGCGAATCCGCCCCATTTGCGATTGCGTACACGTCAATCAGTAAAGGCGGAAAACCTCATGAACCTCATCTATAACAGCCCGAACTACTGTGTGGTCGAATTCGCCGCGTCCGGAATTGCTCAGGCGGGCGGCTTTGAGATCATGCATAAACACGCCAAACGGGAGATCTTTCTTGGGGGTTCGCTCGCCGAGGGATTCCGGCGCGGAGTGGCCGAGTTGATCGCCTCGGAACCGACGATCGAGCAGGTCGACGAGTTTCTTTCGCGGTTTGACGCGCTGATGCAGCAACCTATGACATCGCATTGATCTGAGGCGGGGACGCGGCCGGGCTGGTCTCGGCGCAGATGCTCCGCCTCAATGTATAATCCGATGTGCGCCGATTTGAGGAATCAGCTTGCGGGCGCTTGATAAATACGGCTAAAGCGAAGGACAACCTGCCCGCTTGAAGTCGGCAGGTTTTTTGTTTTTTGGAGCGCATCGCTCAGAAAAGGCGATCCAGAGTGTCCGGCGATCTCGAAACCCACCTCAGGCGTTTGCTTTCAGAGCGCATCCTCATCCTCGATGGTGCGATGGGGACCATGATCCAGCGCTACCACCTGAGCGAGGAGGACTATCGGGGGGAGCGGCTGGCAGAGCACGGCAGGACTGGCAGGAGCGTATTCCTTAAAGGAAACAACGAGCTGCTCAGTCTGACGCGACCCGATGTCATCTCGGGGATTCACGAGCAGTATCTGGCCGCGGGCGCGGATCTGATCGAGACCAATACCTTCGGCGCCACCTCAGTGGCCCAGGCAGACTATGATCTCGAGCCATTGGTCTACGAGATGAACGTGGCGTCGGCTCGCTTGGCCAAGGCGGCTTGTGCAAAATACAGTACGACCGCCAAGCCCCGCTTTGTGGTCGGGGCGCTCGGCCCCACTCCCAAGACCGCTTCCATCTCGCCGGATGTCAATGACCCGGGGGCGCGTAACGTCACTTTCGATGTGTTACGCCTATCCTACCTGGAACAGGTGCGTGGCTTAGTCGATGGCGGCGCTGACATCCTGCTCGTCGAGACGATCTTCGATACGTTGAATGCCAAGGCGGCCCTGTTCGCCATCGACGAGTATTTCGAGGAGGTTGGCCGGCGGCTGCCGGTCATGATCTCGGGGACGGTCACCGATGCATCGGGGCGCATTCTGTCGGGCCAGACGGTCGAGGCCTTCTGGAACTCGGTGCGTCATGCCCGGCCCCTGTCGATCGGACTGAACTGTGCGCTGGGTGCCGCGCTGATGAGACCCTATATTGAGGAACTCGCGAAACTGGCCGACTGCTTCATCAGCGTGTATCCGAACGCGGGTCTTCCCAATCCGATGAGCGAGACGGGTTTTGATGAGACGCCGGATATCACCTCGTCCCTTCTGGCCGAGTTCGCCTCGGCGGGGTTCGTCAACATCGCCGGAGGCTGCTGCGGCACAACTCCAGAGCACATCGCTGCGATCGCCAATGTGCTCGCTGCGGCTGCGCCGCGGCCGGTCTCGGTCCAGGCGCCGATGACACGCCTATCCGGTCTTGAGGCGTGCAACATCTCAGACGATTCGCTGTTCGTCAATGTGGGCGAGCGCACCAATGTGACGGGCTCAAAGGCCTTTGCACGACTGATCTTGAACGAGCAGTACGACGAGGCGCTCGCCGTCGCGCGCCAGCAGGTCGAGAATGGTGCGCAGATCATCGATGTCAACATGGACGAGGCGATGCTCGACTCGGTCGCTGCGATGACGCGGTTTCTGAATCTGATCGCCTCCGAGCCCGACATCGCGCGCGTACCGATCATGATCGATAGCTCCAAGTGGAGTGTCATCGAGGCGGGCCTGAAATGTGTCCAAGGTAAGTCCATCGTCAACTCGATCTCGATGAAGGAAGGCGAGGCAGAGTTCATCCGACAGGCCCGCTTGTGCCGGCGCTACGGCGCGGCGGTGGTCGTGATGGCCTTCGACGAGAAGGGCCAAGCGGACACTTTCCAACGCAAGACCGAAATCTGCGCGAGGGCCTATCAGATCCTGACGGGCACGGTCGGGATGCAGCCCGAGGACATCATTTTCGATCCGAACATCTTCGCGATCGCGACGGGCATCGAGGAGCACAATAACTACGCTGTCGATTTCATCGAGGCGACGCGCTGGATCCGTTCCAACCTCAAGGGAGCGCGTGTCTCGGGAGGCGTGTCCAACGTGTCGTTCTCGTTTCGGGGCAACGATGCCGCGCGCGAGGCGATCCATACGGTCTTTCTCTACCATGCGATCCGCGCCGGCATGACCATGGGCATCGTCAACGCCGGCATGGTCGGCGTCTATGACGATCTCGATGCCCTGTTGCGCGAGGCGGTCGAGGACGTCGTCTTGAACCGACGTCCCGATGCGACCGAACGGCTGATCGATCTCGCCAACACGGTGAAGTCCAGTGGCCGCAAGGAGGAACAGAACCTGGCCTGGCGTCAGGATCCTGTCAGAAGCCGATTGGCGCATGCGCTCGTGCACGGCATCACGCAGTGGATTGTCGAGGACACCGAAGAGGCCCGAGCGCAATGTGCGCGGCCGATCGAGGTGATCGAAGGGCCTCTGATGGACGGCATGAATGTCGTGGGAGATCTCTTCGGAGCAGGCAAGATGTTCCTGCCTCAGGTGGTCAAATCCGCGCGCGTCATGAAGCAGGCGGTGGCGCACCTCATTCCCTTCATCGAAGAAGAGAAGCTGCGCGACGAAGCGGCTACCGGTATCAAGGCCCAGCCCAAGGGAAAAATCGTGATTGCCACCGTCAAGGGCGACGTGCACGACATCGGCAAGAACATCGTGAGCGTGGTCCTGCAGTGCAACAACTTCGAGGTCGTCAACATGGGCGTGATGGTGCCCTGCTCGGAGATTCTGTCGAAGGCAAAAGCGGAAGGTGCCGACATTATCGGCCTATCCGGACTGATCACGCCATCGCTCGAGGAAATGGCCCACGTCGCCAAGGAAATGCAGCGCGACCCGCACTTCCGGATGCTGAAGATCCCGCTTCTCATCGGTGGTGCGACGACCTCACGGGCCCATACCGCTGTCAAGATCGCCCCGAACTACGAAGGTCCCGTGATCCACGTCAGCGATGCGAGCCGCTCCGTGGGCGTAGCACAAAACCTCCTCTCCCCGGGCACGCGTGAAGTCTATCTGGAGGACATCAAGGCGGAGTATGAGAATCTGCGGACCCTGCATGCGAGCAAGAAGGCGCAGCCCTTGGTCAGCCTTGCCAAGGCGCGCGCCAACCACGTCGAGATCGACTGGGCCACGGCCGCCGTGGTGCGCCCCAAGTTCATCGGCCGCAGAGTATTTCGCAACTTCGATCTCGCCCAGATCGCCAGGTATATCGATTGGGGTCCTTTCTTCCAGACGTGGGACCTGCACGGCCCGTTCCCCGCTATCCTGAACGATCCGATCGTCGGAGAGTCTGCGCGTCGGGTCTTTGGCGATGGTCAGATGATGCTCAAGAAGGTACTCGCGAACCGCTGGCTCTCGGCCAATGGCGTGATCGGCCTGTATCCGGCAAACAGTGTCGATGGCGAGGATATCGAGCTCTATACGGATGACAGTCGCAAGGTGGTCGCACTGCGTTGGTACGGGCTGCGCCAGCAGGCGAAAAAACCCGAGGGCACCCCCAACCGGGCTCTGGCGGACTACATCGCCCCGCGGGACTCGGGTATCGCGGACTACATCGGAGCCTTTGCAGTCACGACCGGCCTGGGTGTCGAGAAGCGTGCCGCCCAGTTCGAGAAAGAACACGACGACTACTCGTCGATCATGATCAAGGCCATCGCAGACCGTCTGGCCGAGGCGTTCGCCGAGCTCATGCATGAGCGGGTGCGACGCGACCTGTGGGGTTATGCGCCGGGGGAGGCGCTTGGGACGGAGCAGCTGATCGCGGAGAAGTATCGGGGTATCCGTCCAGCGCCGGGCTATCCCGCCTGCCCGGACCATACGGTCAAGACCGACCTGTTCGGGCTGCTCGGGGCCCCTGATATCGGGATGTCAATCACAGAGGGCTTTGCGATGCTGCCTGCCTCATCGGTGAGCGGCTTCTACCTGGCCCATCCAGAAGCCCAGTACTTCGCCGTCGGCAAGATCGGTGAGGACCAGCTCGAGGATCAGGCGCGCCGGCGCGGCATCGATCGGTCGTTGCTGGATCGCTGGCTCGCCCCGCAACTGGCCTAACGGAAAACGGGGGTGGTGCGGGTTCGTCGGGCGGCTTGGCGAGTAGTGTGCAAAGCTCGAGCCGTGACGGCGACGCTGCTTCTCTGGGTGGCGTGCTGCGGGCCCTCCCCGTCTCTTGCGGCCGAGCCGACTTCGTTTGCCCTCGAGCGTAGCGGCGAGGTGTTCACCGTGCGCGGCTCGGCCCTCATCGCGACGCAGCCCGAAGCCATCTGGCAGGTGGTGACCGATTACGACGACATCGCGAACTTCGTGCCGGGATTCTCCTCGTCACGCGTGATCGAAAGCTCGCCTAAGGATTCGGGACGTGAACTACTGGTCGAGCAAAAGGGTGCCATGGGCCCGAAGATCTTTCCTCTCGATTTCACGATTCAGTTGCGGGTTGTCGAATTTCCGTATCGACGCATCGAGATTGAGCGCGTCTCGGGTAGTGCTCGTCAATACCGGGCGGTGTACCAGATCGAGCCCGTGGATGCGCAGCATACTCGGCTCGACTTTGACGCCGTGATCGAGAGTGACCGATTCATTCCGCCATGGCTTGGGACGTCGCTCATGCGCAGCACTCTGGCCGATCAGTTCGGTGCGCTGGTCCGGGAGATCGAGCGGCGCGAAGGGATTCGGACACCCCCTGCGGCCGCCCCCGAGCACTAGCACGTTGCCAGCGGTTGCAGGCTGCGGGATCCGCCTTTAACATCCAGCTTGGTCCACGCTGCAGCAGACAACATGTTCGAGCGAATGCTGGGGGTTGCACTTCTGTGCTGGGCAATTGGTCCGGGTGCGGCTTGGGGCCAGTCCGATGCCATCCGCTCGGAGTTCGCCGCAGCACTGCGCGATGCACAGTCGTCCCAGGTGCTCGGACCCAGTGAGGTGAAGCTCCTCGACGAGGCGGTCTTGATGCTGCCCGAGGACTATACATTCGTGCCGGTACCGGCCGCGGGCAGACTGCTCAAAGCGCTGGGCAATGCCCCAGATCCGCATCTGGTCGGTGTCATCTTCCCCGGTCACCAGGACAACTGGATGATGGCCATCCAGTTCGAAAAATCCGGTTTCATCCGCGACGATGACGCACGCGATTGGAACGTCGATGATCTGCTGAAGAGCGTCAGCGAGAGCACGGAGCATGGGAATAGCGAGCGCCGCCAACTGGGCTTCCCCGAAATCCAGGTGCTCGGCTGGGCAGAGAAGCCAAGGTACGATCCGGCGGCGCATCGGTTGGTCTGGGCAGTGGTCGCCCGCGACAAGAAGAATGCGGTCGCGGCGTCCGAACAGGGCGTGAACTACAACACCTACGCCCTCGGGCGCGACGGTTACTTCAAGCTCAATCTGGTCACCGATCTGAAGGATCTCGCGGCGCAAAAGAGCGCGGCGGACACGGTCTTCGAATCCTTGCAATATCTCGAGGGCAAGAAGTACGCTGACTTCAACCCCGCCACCGATAAGTCGGCGGACTTCAGCCTCGTCGCGTTAGTTGCAGGTCTCGCGGCGAAGAAGCTCGGATTGCTCGCCGTGCTGGGCAATGCTGCGATCGAATACCTGAAGTTCATCATCATCGCGGGCATCGTCATGCTGTTCCTGCTCGGATGGCTCATCTTTCGCAAGGTGGGCACCAAGTCGGACGATGACGAGCTTTCACGGGACGATTTTCCGCCCACCATTGTGTCCACGGTGGCCTTGGACGAGCCGACGATCCCGCAACCTCGCGGCGCCACGCGTTCGTTTGCCACCGCGACGAGCGTGGCGCTGCCGCCTGCACCCAGTCCTGCGTCGTCGAGCCTGCCGCGCGCCGAACCGTTACCCCTTTCGGACCAGTTCATCCCGAAGACCACGACGAACCCGCTCCCGACACCTGCGGCAAACCCTCCGGCTGCCCTGCCGGCCGCGGCAGTGGCTCCCGCGCAGTTCGGCACGCCCGTCCAGCCGATGGCTCACACCCCCTTGGTCCAGGCTGAGATCGGAAGAGCGTCGTGTAGGGAA
>CAJCID010000155.1 GCA_903970305.1 Rhodospirillales bacterium
ATGAGTTCAGGATCCCACTTGTAGTGCAGTCCCCATCCATTGGCGATGTCGCCCGACTTGATCCCTTGGGCGAGGACGGCACTCCGCTGGGTCAGGTATTCCACGCCAAGCTGCTTGTAATGAAGCAACAGGACTTCAGAAGACTCTGGCCAAACAACGTGCCCCTCTGGCCATGCCTTGTGGCGCCCGGGGCTAAAGTGCGTTTCGGTAATGGCGTCCGGATTGAAGATGCAGAGACGATTTAGCCCATAGGAACGACAGCCCCGGGTGACTTGATTGATGAGCTTGTCCTCCCCGGTAGGGAACGAATCCGCCACCATCTCGTAGCCAAACGACTTAATCGCAGTGATCCCACTCGACCGGCAGCGATTCAAATAGGACAGCAGATCTTCGCGGTACAGATGCTCATCGATATCGGTGACGATCACCCAATCCGCCTTGCCCCGGCTCTTCTTCCAAATTTGGTCGCCTAGCCGGCGCTCCTCATCAACAAAGGAGTCGCCAGGGACGTCAAAGTGCTCCAAATGCACGCGCCCGTGGCTCTCGAGCAGAGCGAGGCTTTCGTCGGTTGATCCGTTGTCGAATATAAAGTACTGGTCCACGATCTCGTCGTAATGCCTGAAGAAGTAGGGAAGCATCCGCGCATCATTCCAGCACAAGCAATACAGGTGGATCTGAAGCCCATTTGGCACTCTTTATTCCCTCTTTTTGAGCAGATTCTGCTTAGTAACCACTTTCCGCTTCCAAGTGGGGCAATTCAAGGTTTGTTACTATAAAACAACAACTTATACGTCAGCCCACCGCCTTCAGAAAGCCCTCGGTCTACGCAAAATCCTTCGAGCCCGAAAATCCAGGATCCTGAACTGGGCGGAATTCACAAAATGATCGCCGCCGGAGGTATCTACTTCGAACGACGATCGAAGTAGATGCAATCGATCCGCATTCGTACTAGGAAATCAGAGAGAGCACGCTCGCGCCTAGGCTAACAAGTGCGATGACGCCAGTCTTCCGAGTCGACTCCGCCCCGCTCGCTCCCATGTGAACCGTCCGGCCAACTCGTAGCCGGCAGTAAACCCTTACTGAGGCACGGATCCGGTACGCTTGACGTTATCAGAGCAGGATCCGTTCCCGCATTGCTATAGTCCGTTAGGACAACGGGACTAGTCGACTACAACGTCGGCCTGTTCGGGTTCGCCCTTCGATTGTGCATTGAGCGCCCCGAAATGTGGCAAATGCCTCCTCCAGGCGTGGAGACGGAAATGCATCTGGCGTCATCAGTATTCTGAGCCCAACGCATGCCCTGATTTCGCCGACTAGTCTCGGGAATGAGACTCGATCGTGCTGTCGATCAGGAAGCTCGGATGCATCGGAACGGGTATCGTCGGTTCGGTCGAGTTCCGTAAGTGAACTGCGGTGGCTTGTGCAAACCAAAGAGGAGAACCATTTGCTCTTAGGTCGCGCCATTCGATCGAGAATCTGCCCAAACCTTGAGAACCCCGTGCGGCAAACGCGACCTCGGTCTGCACGAGGATTCGCTCGTCCGGTTTGTACTCTAGGGTCGCTATAGGATTGGAAAGACCCCGTCATTCAGGGGCCCTTCAGTAGGACGTCCTGCCCGGCCCTTCCATAACAATGTGCTATGTTTCGAGACCTACTTACTGAATCACTAAAGGAGCGAGTGCCTGGCCGGGCGGCTTGCAAGGCTGCCTCTCCATCCGGCTCGCGCGAAAGGACGTCGAGTGGGCACAACTGTTGGTTCGCCCGAGGCGTGTTCGCGTGAGGGAAGGTTCGGCATGCAAAAGACACTCAGTCAGTTTTTTGTCGACATATTCCGCTAGCATTGCTAGCGTTACTAAAGTAGGTGACTTTAGGTGCGCATAGTCACGAATAAATCAAGTGGAAAACTAGATTATCCTGAGGTTCTTCCCGCAATGACTTCGACACTAAGCGTAGCCGAGGAACCCTCCCAGAAATCGATGAAAGCGACAAATTTACTTCTGACATCGTACCCATCTAGCATGCGCTACCGCGTCGCCATCTCGGGAGTCTTGTCTCTATTGCTGTGCTGTGCGACCCCACCATTGCAGGCGATGGACCTCGTGGAGATTTACCAAGCTGCACTAGTCCGGGATCCAATATTGGCTTCCGCCATCGCGGTGCACACCGGGGGCGTCGAGCAGTTGGAGCAAGCTCAGGCGAAACTCGGGACTACAATTCAGGCGACGGCGACGGCCGGGTTATTGCAAAGTCACCTCGAAGGATTTCCGCAGTCTAATGGTTCCACTACTCAGGGGAGTATTTCGTTGAATAAGCCGATTTACCACCCCGCAGATTCGGTCGTGGTCGATCAGGCAAAGTTTCAGATCTCGCGACTCGATGCACAGCTTTCCGGCGCCCGCCAGGATCTTGTGCTTCGCGTTGCGCAGGCCTATTTCAATATGCTCTTGGCTCAGGACCTGCTAAGAGTTACGCGGCTCGAACACGAATCGATCGGCAAGCAACTCGCCCAGGCGCAGCGCAGTTACGAGATCGGCACGGTACCGATCACCGACGTCACCGACGCGAGGGCGCGACTTGATCTCAGCGCGGCGATAGAGGTCCAAAATTTGAACGATCTGGAAGTCGCCCGACACGCACTGGAGCAGCTCAGCGGCATGAAAGTTGACTCCCTTGCCGGCCTGTCCCTTACTGCTGCTATGCATCCGCCCCAGCCTGAGGATATCGAATATTGGGTCGCCGATGCACAGATGCACAGCCCCCTAGTAATGCAAGCCAGTGCGTCCCTGGCGAGCCAGGAAAAGGAGATTGACCACGCTCGCGCCGGACGCTACCCGACCGTGGATCTGGTGGCCAGCGTCAGTAAGCAGAACTATAGCCAGAGTGGACTCGATTCCACGGGAACGGCTGGCCGGAGTGCCGAGGTTGGAGTGGTGCTTTCGGTGCCGCTGTGGGATGGTGGACTGCGCAGTTCGACCATCCGCCAGGCGGTAGCCGGCGCAGATCAGGCCCAAAATGACTTGCAGGCGAGCCGCGACTTGGCGGCCCAGAGTGCACGCCAGTTCTATACAGGTGTAATGACCTCGATCGCACAGACCCATGCCTTTGAACAGGCTGTTGAATCGGGACGAGTCTCCCTTGAAGGCTCCTTGCGCGGACAACAGGTCGGTACGCGCACTGCGGTTGATGTCTTGAACGCCAGGCAGCAATTGTTCCAGACTGAGAGGCAGCTTGCGGCTTCTCGCTATGCGGCAGCTCTGAACATGCTTCAACTAAAGGCAGTTGCAGGAGAGTTGACACCACGCGATCTAGAGGGATTGACCTCTGCTGCGATCACCTCAGGACTCTCTGCGACAGAGCTACCAATTCCTCATTAGCTGGGGTGAACGAGCGGATTCTGGACTCAAGTTCGGCCCGAGACAATACGTTCCCAATTCCAGACAATTCTACTGGGACGTTTCTGGGAAGCCCGTCTTGAGCGCAGTATCACCGACCGTTAAAGAAGCCTAAAGTTTAAAAAAATCAGAGACTTATAGGGCCCCAGCCAGAGTTCGGCTTTTACGTGTCTGATCTCGCTGCCTCATCGTTCAGCGCCCTACGTCCAGATGCTCGGGGCTACTGTGACGAAGTGCCTTCCGACTTTCGGTCATGAGACTATCATCCTGAATATGAAACCGAGCCGGATATCCCCGATGGACCGTCCGACCGCAACCAGTAACCAGATTTCTTTTCGGCAGCATAGGCTGTCGTTTCCGTCTTCAAGAACGCCAGCCGACTCGGCGAGCGGGATTCCTGAAGGCCGCGTGATCGGCTCGATACCTCATGCATGCGGAAATCTGGAAGGTTCTTCCGAATCGATGATCAATGGCTAGCGACTTTGTCCAATCGCATCCGGTGACGGAGGATCCGACCGGCGCGAACCTGAACGACGCGCTCTCGAGCTTCGTGCCCCGGGCCGCGCGCGCGAGCCTTGCGGGACTGGACCATCCGATCGCGCGCGGCGAGTCTGCCTATGCCACGGTTCTTTTTGCCGACCTAGCTGGATTCACGGCGCTCGCCGAGCGCGTTTGCCAGGAGGGTTCACAAGGCGTCGAGCGCTTAAGTGAGCTTCTGAACGGCTATTTTGGCCAACTGGTCGAAATCGTCCAGCGCCATCGGGGCGACGTCGTCAGCTTCCACGGCGACGGACTTCTCGCCCAGTGGCCGGTGGGAGCAGGCGAAGCATACGGGGCCGAGAGTCTGGACGAGACGGTACTTTTGGCAGCGCGCTGCGGGCTCGCCATCCAGGAGGCGTTGCATCGACGCGAGATCGGCGAGGGGATCTTCGCATCGCTGCGTATCGCAGTGGCCACCGGCATCGTCCACGGTTTGCACGCTGGTCTACGCGGCGATCGCTGGACTTATTTCATCGCGGGCGATGCAATTGCCGACCTGAAGACGGCGCAGGGATTGGCCGAACCGGGCGACGTGGTCCTCTCGGCGGCGGCCAAAGGTGCGGCAGGAGGCACCGTCAGCGGCACCCCCCTCCCCGGCGGTCCGATCCGCCTGTTACATGCTGATCCGATCGATAGCGATGTGTCCGATTTGGACGGTGCGGAGGCCCTCCTCCACACCGATGCGTGGAAGAGTTACGTCCCCGCAGTAGTCCAGGCCCGGGTTTTGGCGGGGCAGAAAGAGTGGCTCGCGGAACTGCGGCGCGTCAGCGTCCTCTTCGTGAAGGTCATCGGCCTCGACTATGACGCGCCCGAGGTCTCCACGCGCGTTCAGTCGCTCATCGAAAGGCTCGAGCGGAGTCTGCGTGAACTCGAAGGCTATCTGCACCAGTTTTTGGTCGACGACAAGGGTACTGTACTGATCGCCGCATTTGGCCTTCCGCCCTATGCTCACGAGGACGACCCGGAGCGCGCAGTGCGGTTTGGCTTCATGGTGCGCGACACGCTCACCCAACTCGGTCTGGAGTCTTCGATCGGAATCGCGCACGGACGAGTCTTTTGCGGCCCGCTGGGTAGCCCAATCCGGCGCGACTACGCGATGATCGGTGATGTGATGAACCTTGCAGCGCGCTTGATGGACTCGGGTCCGGGCGAAATCGTCTGCGACGAGGCGCTGCGTTTTGCGGCGGGCGATTGCGCGGGCTTTGAGGCTTTACCTCCCAGGACCTTGAAAGGCAAACGCGAGCCCGTTTTCGCCTATCGCATCTGGCCCGCCGAGCGTAAGAAGGTTATCGCTCCGATCAATCCTGCTCTCACCACCCCGCTCTTTGGGCGGGCCGAAGAGCACCAGGCGCTCCTGCAGCGTCTGGAGACCTTGATAGCCGATGGTAATGCCACCGCGCTCGTCGTAGAAGGTGAACCAGGTCTTGGCAAATCGAGGATGCTGGCAACCCTCGCAGCCGAGGCGGAAAGACGAAACCTCGCCGTCATCTGGGTGGAAGCGGATGCGATCGAGCGCAATACGCCCTACCGGGCCTGGCGCAGCTTCTTTCTGGGTCTGGCGAGTCCTCCTGACCAAGCGGCCGATCCCGATTTGGCGCTGCAGCGCTTCACGCAGATCCTTGGGGCCGATTCCGAACTTCTGCCGCTTCTGCCGCTCACGGCAGCGGTGCTGCCTTTTGAGCTCCCCGAAACAAGCCTGACCGAAGGGCTACATGGCGAGGTGCGCGCGAGCAACACCCGGCGCATCTTGTTGGAGCTCCTGCTACGCGCCCTGGGCTCCAGCCAGGCGTTGCTCGTCGTCGAAGATGCCCACTGGCTCGATCCAGCGTCGCTTGCCACGCTGCGTGAACTCTTGGGTCGCCAAGCCCCGATCCTCGCACTCATCAGTTCGCGCCCCCAAGAGCGCGAAGACGAGCTCCTCGAGGAGCTGATCAATCGCCGGCAGATTCTGCGCCTGCGCCTGCGGCCCCTCGATCTGGACTCGACGAGCCTGTTGCTTCTCGAGAAACTCGGAACGGACACGCTGCCCGAGGGTCTGGCCGAAGCGATCCAGGCGCGCTCCGGCGGCAATCCCCTCTTTAGCGACGAACTCCTGATGGCGCTCAAGGAAATGGGCACCCTCGATGGTCCGGACTCCACGGCGTGGAAGGACGCCCTTGAGACGGCGCTTCCCGGTACGCTCGAGGACATCGTCACCCACCGCATTGACCGGCTCGCGCCAGCCGAACAGCTGTCAGTCAAGGTCGCGAGCGTAATCGGGCGCATATTCCCCTTGGGACTGCTGCACGACGTCCACCCTCTGAAGACCGAGACGGCCACGCTCCGAGCGGAGTTAGACGCTCTCGAGCGCGCGGAACTCACGCGTCTGACTCGCGAGGCTCCCGATCTCGAATGGATGTTTCGCCATATCGTCACGCAGGATGCCGCCTACCGCATGCTGCTCTTCGCACAGCGGCGCGGACTGCACCGGCAGATCGCCGAATGGATCGAAGCGCATCAGAGCGCCGAGCGCGTTGGTCTTTTGCCTCTACTGGGCTACCACTATTGCCAGGCCGAGGAATGGACCCGGGCCGTCGATTGCTGGGAGGAAGCCGGAGCCCATGCGCTCGCGAGCGGATCCGACCGGGAAGCGAAGAGGTTTCTCGACCTGGCCGCCGAACAGGCCGACGCCGGCACCGTCTCGGTCCCGGCCTTGCGTCGCGCGAGCTGGGAGCGCCAGCGTGCCGAAGCGTGCCTGCGCCTCGGACAGGCCGCGCAGTCGCAGGAGCATGCGAGTCGCGCTCTCGCCCTTCTCGGCAGCCCCGTGCCGCGGGGCAAGGGAGCCGCCGCGATGGCGCTTGTCGGTGGCCTTGTGCGTCAGAGCTTGCACCGGCTCGTTCCTGGTAGCGTTATCGGGAAAAGCCGCTCTCCCGAACGCTCGAAGGAACTCGCGCTTGCCAACGAGTGCTTCTCACAGAGCTGCTTCTTCATCGGTGATATGAACATCGGCCTCATCGGCACCTTGCGTCACCTGAACTATGCCGAGACCATCGGCCCATCGCCCACGCTGGCCCGCGCCTACGGATTGGCGAGCACTTCAGCCGGTATCGTCGGTCTGCATGGCCTCGCGCGCATTTATCGTGCGCGTGCGCTCGCGACCCTGGAGACGGTCCATAGCCCGCTCGATCGGGGTCTGCTCCACGTCTACTTCGGCTTGAACGAAGGGGCGAGCGCGCACTGGACCGAAATGCTGCAGGGAGTGGAGGAAGGGATCCTCCTGGCCAAGCAATGCGGCGATCGGCGCCGGCTCTCTGAACTTCTCTCGCTGCAGTCGATGGCCCACTTCTATTCCGGCGCAATCCAGGAAGCGAAAACCGAACGCAAGATCCTCTACAACTCCGTCGCCGCCGAAGACGATCTGCAGCTGCGCTGCTGGGCATTGATTGAACTCGCCGAGGTGTCGCTGCGCCAAGGAGACCTGGAGCGGGCGCTCTTTCTCGAGGATGCCGCGGGCAAACTTCTGGGCGCCTGCGGCCGCACCGAAAGGGTGTGGTTGAAGGGCGTACGCGCCCAGACGCTTCTGGAGCATGAAGAGCCCGACCGGGCACTCGCCGCGGCCAACGACGCCTTGAAGGACTGCGCCGAAGGGGCCACGCAGGGTTTTTATGCTTTAGAAGGTTATGCGGGCGCGGCGCAGACCTGCATCGAGCTTGCCGCCAAGCGCCCACGCGAGCTGGACGTCAAAGACAGCGCGCGCCGCGCCCTGAAGGGCCTCGCCCTTTTTGCGATGAGTTTTCCGATGGCACGACCACGGGC
>CAJCID010000156.1 GCA_903970305.1 Rhodospirillales bacterium
CCGGACGCTATGCCTCGGAAGGTAAGCGCGTGCTCCTCACGGACTTGCCGCGCCGGGCGCATGCGCATGATCCGGATCTGCATACAGAGGAGGAGCTGTGACGGATATGGACACCGAAATGGCCTTCATCCGGATCCTCTCGACGAGCGGCGTGAAGCTCTCCGGATTCGACGCCCAGGACCGGCGCGAGCGGATCCGGGTGGCGATCCTGACCCAGAACATGTCGAGCGAGAGCTTTCCCTTCGGCCCCGCCTACCTCCCCGAGACCTACGCCCAGGCCTTCGAGCGCTGCTACGGCAGCCGGCTCGAGCTCCGGACGCGCCCCCGGGATCCGCACCGCCGGCCGAACGTCGACGACGTGCTGCGGGAGCTCGACGACGATGAGGAGGAGGAGGAAGCATGAGCCCCAACGTCCGAAGCGGGCCCGATTTGGCCCATCCGTGGAAGGTATCGCCCCGACCCCTTGGGGTAGTAGCGGGTACCCCCCTCATTGCCGCTGCTGACCACGGCTGGCGGGGCTTTAAGGCCCATCCGGGGGAGGCGCGGTGAAGTGGGTGACGATCAAGAAGGCGGCGGAGTTATCCGGATTCAGCGAGAAGGCGATCGAGGCTAACCGTGCGAAGGGGATATGGCTCGAAGGGGTCATTTGGACAAAGGCACCCAACGGCCGCATCATGATCTCAACAGAGGGGATAGACGCATGGGTAGAGGGACAGGTGTGCGCGCCGCAAGCGCCTCGTCGATCGAGATCACGTTCGAGTATCGCGGCCAGCGATGTCGCGAAAAACTCAAGCTTCCCCCCAACCCCGCCAACTTCAAGTACGCCGCCGGATTGAAAGCGACCGTCGAACACGAGATCGCGGTGGGCAGCTTCGACTACGCTAGGCACTTTCCGAAGAGCCGCAAGGTGCGCAAGTTCGCGAACAACCCGGCGCGCACCATCACCGTGGGCGAGCTGCTCACCGATTGGCTGCGCGATACGCGCGCGAGCCTGGAACCTGAGACCTACGCGGACTACTCGGAGTACGTCGAGAACACCTGGCGCCCGCTCTTGGGCAAACGCTGGCTCTCGGATCTGACGGCCGCTTGGGTGTATCAGTGGATCGGTGAGCAGACGGTGAGCAAGAAACGCATTTTGAACCTGCTCACGCCCCTCCGTCAGGCCGTCCGGTACGCCGTCAAGCCAAGGAAGCTCCTGACCGAGGATCCGATCGGCAAGTTGACGGTCAAGCGGCCGGCGGGGATTGGTGAGAGCGATGTGCTGATCGACCCGTTCACCGCCGAGGAAATCGAGGCGATTTTGCCGCATTTGGAACCGGAGCTCGCCGCCATGTGCCAGTTCTGGGTGTGGACCGGGCTTCGCGTCGGGGAGTTGATCGCGCTCAAGTGGTCCGATATCGACTTCGAGCGCGGCATCGCGCGCATCACCAAAGCCGCGCGCGGCAACCGCCGGAAGGCGCCGAAGACGAAGGCCGGGGTGCGGGAGGTCAAATTGCTTCCGCCCGCCTTAGAAGCCCTACAACGGGCGAAGCCCTTCACCCGCCTGCTCCATGCGGAGATCTTCCAAGATCCCGGCACGCGCCCGATGGGGAACAACCATGCGCCAAACCGAGCTATCGCTCCGTGGGCGAATGACAAGCAGATCCGCGTGCGCTGGGCGGCGGCCTTGAAGGCGGCCGGTGTGCGCTATCGGTTCCCCAGGCAACTCCGGCACACCTATGCGTCGTGGATGCTGAAGTTCCGTGAAGACCCGGCCTGGATCGCCGAGCAGATGGGGCACCGCAATGTCGGGGTGACGTTGGAGACCTACGCGAAGTACATCCCGGCGATGAATCCGAACGCGGGGATGGGTGCTTACGCGGCGATCATGGCATCGAAAAAGGGTCACGATTAGGTCGCGATCGGTTGCAAGCTGTTGTTACGCATGGCGTGGACGGGGGTTCGATTCCCCCCGGCTCCACCATTTGAGCGGCTGAAATCGCGATTTTGGGCGGCTAATACCCGCCTAAGTCCCCCTTAATCCCCCCCGCTGGGACACGATTGGGACACGATTTTCGACCTCTGGTTAGCGCTTATCGAGCATCCCCGCCGGCATCCAGAAGTTGTCTTTCGTCTTGTCGTTCTGCACCCAGATGGCGGCGCCTTTCCCGGGGTTGTTCATGATGCTCACCAGAATCCCAGACCGGCCCTTGTGGCAAATGGTGGTCGCCTGATCGAAAGTGGCCACGTGCGCATCGTGACGAGCATGTGCAATCAGGACCGCGGTTTCTCCCTGGTACTCGGGCTCGCCGGTCTCAGGAGAGATGTTGGGAAGTTTCCCGGTGAGTTCGTAGCCCGCCGACACCAAGCTAATCAGTAGACTCGTGTACTCCGCGAGCTCCTTGGTGGGGCACGCCCAATACATATCGGACTGGGTTGCATAAGTGACTGCTTTATCGCCCGGGGAGCACTCCTTCATCATGCAGGAATTTTCGAGACCGCCAGCATTGGCCGCGGTGCCGATCGTCAGCAGTAGAAACGGAATGAGTTTGTTCATGGCGACCACTGTGCGCCCAAATGGACGCATTCCAGGGTGACGCCTCTCCCATTTGCGGGTACGCAACGGATTATGTCCATTTGGGCTGGCGTTGCTGCCGTGCGTACTAGACGATCCATCCATGTACACGTCGGATTCCTGTCCACTGACTAGCGACCATGGGTCTTTCACACTATGCGCAGTGAGTCCGAAACCAGCGAAACCCCCTAAGCCACCCTCCTACTCGGTTTACAAAGAACCTTCCGACTCGGCTTACCGAAAGATGATCATGAAGCGTGTAGCCCTGGCCCGAGAGTGGTCCGGCTTAACCCAAGAGCAGATGGCGCGTTTCTTGGGCATCAGTACCACTCGCTACGCCCATTACGAAACGCAGACGCCCATGCCGCCCAAATTTTGGCTGCGTTTCTGTCACCACGCGGGAGTCGATTGGACCAAGATGCTGCTGCCGGACCCGGAGCTGCAGTCTGATACCGGCGGGGACACCGACACTCCCGCAAAGCTCGGCTGAGTCGCATCGCATCACGACGGGCCGTATAGATTATTGTGGATAATCGGTCCACATGGTATATCCACTCTCGGGCAAATGGACGCATCCATCTGCCGGACACTGAAGTCCACGAAAAGAAGAATCGAGAGGGATGTAGGGATGTTGACCCTGAAGTGCCGGGTGGGGGAGCGAATCATGATCGAACCCGACGACGGGCTGATCGTCATCGCGGTCTTGTGGGCTGAAGGGCAGCGGGTGCAGGTCGGGATCGAG
>CAJCID010000157.1 GCA_903970305.1 Rhodospirillales bacterium
CCCGGCGCGCGCGACGTGCTCGCCGTTTTCGCGATCCAGCAGCACGTCACGCCGCGGTTGCGAGAACGGAGCCTCGACACGCCGCCGGATACGCCGCTCCTGGAGCTTGTTGAACATCCACACCGCCAGAACGAAGAGAACTCCAAGAGCGACCAGGCCAAGCCGCATCGAACTCATCGGCTCACCCTGTGGCGCTCGAAGGACGAGATCGAGAATGCGAGCGCCGCCGGCGGGACGCTCAAGCGACCCTCTCGAAGGGCTCGTTGACGAGATTCACCGCCGCGTCCATGTCGACGGCCACAATGCGCGAGACGCCTTGTTCTTGCATCGTCACTCCAATGAGCTGATTGGCCATCTCCATGGCGATCTTGTTGTGCGAGATGAAGAGGAACTGGGTCTGGGCCGACATCTTCTTGACGAGGTTGCAAAAGCGCTCGGTGTTGGCGTCGTCCAATGGTGCATCGACCTCATCGAGCAGACAAAACGGGGCTGGATTGAGCTGGAACATTCCAAACACCAGGGCCGTCGCGGTGAGGGCCTTCTCCCCGCCGGACAAAAGGTGAATGGTGCTGTTTTTCTTGCCTGGTGGCTGGGCCATCACCTGGACGCCGGCATCGAGGATTTCGTCACCGGTCATGACGAGCCGTGCCTCGCCTCCCCCAAAGAGCGCGGGAAACAGCTCGCCGAAGTGGCGATTCACGGCATCGAAGGTCTCCTGCAACAGATTCCGCGTCTCGCGGTCGATCTTGCGAATTGCGTCCTCCAGGGTGTTGATGGCTTCATTCAGGTCGGCAGATTGGGCATCGAGAAACTCGCGCCGCTCGCGCGCACTGTGGAGTTCGTCCAGCGCGGCGAGATTCACCGCGCCGAGCGCGGCAATCGACTGCTGGATCCGGTTCAGTTCGGCCTGCAGCGCTGCGGCCCGCAGTTTCCCCTGCTCGGGTGCGGCAACCCGCGCCTCCAGGGCAGCTAGATCGGCGTGCGCCTCGGCTAGAAATTCCAGGAACTGTTCCTGATTGAGACGGCTCGCTTGCTCTTTCAGCTGCAAATCCGTGATGCGTGCGCGCATCGGTTCGAGATCGCGTTCGGCAACGAGGCGCGACTCGTCGATCGAGCGCATACGCGCAGTCAGATTGTCGAGTTCCACGCGGGACCGGGTGAGCGCCTGCTCCTTGACCACGCGCGCAGCGAGCGCTTCTTGCAGGCCCGCCTGCGCCGTCTGGTCCGTAAGGCCCTCGATCTCGGCCTGAACCTGGGCGAGTTCCTCGGCCTGCCGGGCCGCTTCAACGCTTGCCACCTCGATGCTGCGCTCCAGCTCAGCGAGCCTTTGGGCGATGGTCCGATCCTGATACTCGAAATCCTGTACCACCCGCTCGAGCGCGCGCCCCTGTGCACGGGCCTCGTCAAGCGCACCTCGCGCCGCCTCGAAGGCCAGCTGGTGATCCTCGAAGCGGGTCTGGACCTCGGCCAGTTCCGCATCGAGTTCCTCAAAGCGCCTCTCCGACTCGGCCTTCACGGAGCTGACCTCATGCCGGTGGCGCTCGAGTTCGCCGAGTTCCTGGGCGATCTGTTCGGCGCGGGCCCGCACTTGGGCGCTCTCTTGCTCTAAGCGCTGCAGGTCGAGCTGCTTTTGGTGAACGACATGCGTCAGTGCCGCTGCATCGGTGCGCAGCACTTCGAGCCTTTGCGCGGCCGTATTCAGCGCTGCATCGGACTGCACCGCGCGGGTCTTGGCCTCATCGGCGATGAGTAGCTCACCCTTGTGCTGCTTTCTTAACCGGTCAATCTCCTGCTGGCGCGCGAGCATGCCGGATTGTTCCGAATCCGAGGCATAAAAGCGCACCGAATTGCGTCCGATCAGATGGCCTTCGCGGACCACGAAGACGCCGCCCGCAGGCAGGGTTTCCCGGCGCGCAAGCGCCTGCTCGGCGTCTTCGGCAAGATAGACATGGGCCAGCCAGTCCTCGAGAAGCGCCCGTAAGGCCGGGTCATCCAAGAGGAGTCGCGAGGCGAGAGTGACAAGCCCCGCCGGCGCCTGCGCTGGCTGCAGCGCAACGGCGCCGCTGCCAAAAAACGCAAGCTTAGCCGGGGGTGCATCGGTAAAAAAGCCGCGCGCCCAGTCCAGGCGGCTGACTTCCAGCGCCGCGATGCGCTCGCGCAGGACCGATTCGAGGGCCATCTCCCAACCGGTCTCGACGTTGAGCCTCTGCCAAAGCCGCGGCAAGCTCGCGAGCTCGTGCTTATCGAGCCAGGGCTGCAACTTGTCGTGCGACTGGACGCTTTCTTGCAGCTGGACCAAGGCGGTCAGGCGCGCGCCCGTCTGAGCGGCCTGCCCTGTCTCGCGCACCAAGGCCTCCTGCGCCTGTTCGCGCCCGGCCTTAAGACCCGGCAGCACTGCCGTGAGCGCGTCGCGTTCTGATTCGAGCACGCCCAGGCGGCTGCGCCCATCGGCCAGTTCCGCTTGCAAGGCTTCGATGCGCGAACTCTCGGGAGCGTGCATCGCAGAGCGCTCTTGGATCAATTTCTCGCGGCGCGATTCGATATTCTGCAGCTCGCGCTCGGCGCTCGTCTGGTGGGCCGATTCGACCTGCAGCGACTGTTCCACGCGCGTGACCGAAACGCGCGCCTCGTTGACCGCCTCCTGGGCGTCGCGCCAGGCGGCCTCCTTGATGGGCAAGACGAGCCCCTGCTCGTCAAGCCGCGCGCGCGCCTCGTCCAACTCGCGCACCGTGTCAGCGGCGCGCGCGGTGCTGGCCTCGAGTTCGGCCTGCTGCGCGACCAGTTGACTCTCCCAACTGTCCTTCTGTCCTGCAATCCGCCCGGCTTGAGCCAGAAGCCGATTGCGCGCCTCGACGACGAATTTGATCTCGGCTTCCAACTGGCTCACGGCCGCACTGGCCTCGTAGAGCTCACCCTGGGCCGCGTGCACCTGATCGGAGGCCGCATAGTGGGCCGCACGGGTGCCCTCCAGATCCGCTTCGATGCGACGCAGATCGGCGATGCGCGCTTCCAGTTCCAACTGGGCCTCTTCGATCGCGCGCTGGTGCCGTTGTTGCTCCTGCTTGGCTTCGGTGTAGCGCACCGTCCAGAGCAGCTTCTGCAGGTCGTCCTGCTCGGCCTGCAGATCGCGATATTGCTGGGCGATGACGGCCTGTCCTTCGAGTTTCTCAAGGTTCGCGTTCAACTCACGCAAGATGTCCCCCACGCGCGTCAGATTCTCGCGGGTGTCGGTCAGGCGGTTCTCAGTCTCGCGGCGCCTCTCCTTGTATTTGGAGACCCCGGCGGCCTCCTCCAGAAAGATGCGCAGCTCCTCGGGCTTGGCCTCGATGATGCGCGAAATCATCCCCTGTCCGATGATCGCGTAGGCGCGCGGTCCAAGACCGGTGCCAAGGAAAATGTCCTGCACATCGCGGCGGCGCACGACTTGATTATTGATGTAGTAGTTCGACGTGCCATCGCGTGTCAGCACGCGTTTCACAGCGATCTCGGCGTACTGGCTCCACTGGCCCCCGGCCCGGCCGTCGGCGTTATCGAAGACCAGCTCAACCGAGGCACGTCCGGCGGGCTTGCGATTGCCCGAGCCGTTGAAGATGACGTCTTGCATCGACTCGCCGCGCAGTTCCGAGGCCTTGGACTCCCCCAAGACCCAGCGCGCGGCATCGATGATGTTCGATTTGCCGCAGCCATTGGGCCCGACGACCCCGACCAGCTGACCCGGGATATGGAATTGCGTCGGTTCGACGAAGGATTTGAAGCCGGAAAGCTTGATCTGGGTTAGACGCACGTCAGGTCAAAGGAAATGGGAGTTCAATCGGGAAGGTTCCCCCTCGAGGAGACTTAGAGCACCCTGAGCTCGGGGTCAAAAAAAGGCCGTGGGGACACGCCTCCGTATAATAGCATTTTGACTTTCGGGTCCACCCCGACTCGCCCTTTCATGGCCACCCAACGACTCCCCCCAGAACGTCCCTCCGCTCTGGCCACCGGCACCCGCGCTACCGAGCCCGGCAAGACCCGACCGAGCCGACGCCTGGACATTTTTCCGAACCCCAATGCAAAGCGCGATTTCGTCATTCACCTGCAGATCGAGGAATTCACCTGCCTGTGTCCGCTCACGGGCCAGCCGGACTTCGCACGCCTTGAGATCGACTACATCCCAGATGGCCTCTGCGTGGAGTTGAAAAGCCTAAAGCTCTACATGTGGTCGTTCCGCGAGCAGGGGGCGTTTCACGAGGCGGTCACGAACCAGATCCTAGATGACCTGGTCGCTGCGCTCGGGCCGCGCTTCATGCGGGTGGTGGCGCGCTGGAACGTGCGCGGCGGCATCTTCACCAACGTCCAGGCCGAACACCGCAAACCCAAGTGGAAACCCATGCCGCGGGTGGACCTCGGCGCGTTCGAGCCGCAGTCGCCGAACCGGTAACAGCCCCCTTGCCATGAGGCCCATCTCGTGAACCCTGATCTGAAGCGGCTCCACCCCTACCCGTTCGAGCGCCTGCGTGCGCTCTTCGCGAGTGCTCCGGCCGATGCGGGCTACGAGCCCATTAGTCTGTCGATCGGCGAACCAAAACACCCAACCCCGGCATTCATCCACGTGGCCCTGACCGAAGCGCTGTCCGGACTCGCCCAGTATCCGAGCACCCTCGGCAGTCTCGAGTTGCGCGGCGCGATCTGCGCTTGGCTGACACGGCGCTACGGGGTCGCGCCGCTTGATCCAGAGACCCAGGTCTTACCCGTGACCGGCACCCGCGAGGCGCTCTTTGCGATCGCCCAGACGGTCATCGACCGCAGCGCAAGACAGGCGCGGGTGGTCTGCCCGAACCCCTTCTACCAGATCTATGAGGGCGCGGCCTTGCTCGCGGGGGCCGAAGTGCTCTACGCCAACATCGATCCGGAACAGGACGACGCGGTCGACTACGCGAGTATCACGCCCGCCCAGTGGGCGACGGTGCAATTGGTCTACACCTGTTCCCCGGCTAACCCCACAGGAAAGGTCATGACCCTCGAGGACTGGCGCCTGCTCTTTGCGCTGTCAGACCGCTATGGCTTCGTGATCGTCTCCGACGAGTGCTATTCCGAGATCTATTGCGACGAGAGCCCTCCCTTGGGCAGTCTGGAGGCCGCCCAGCGCCTCGGCCGGACCGACTTCGAACGGCTCGTCTGTTTTACGAGCCTGTCCAAGCGTTCCAACGTGCCGGGGTTGCGTTCGGGATTCGTGGCAGGCGATCGCAGGATCCTCGCCCAGTTCTTGCTTTACCGTACCTATCACGGCTGCGCCATGAGTCCACCGGTGCAAGCGGCCAGCGCCAAAGCCTGGGCCGACGAAGAACATGTCGTTCTGAATCGGGCGCAATACCGGCAGAAGTTCGCTGCAGTCACGCCTTTGATCCAAAGCGTACTGGCCACCAAGCAGCCCGAGGCGGCATTCTATCTGTGGGCCAGAACCCCGATTGACGATGAAGTATTCGCCCAGCAGTTGCACGCCGCTTATAATGTGGCGGTACTTCCGGGCAGCTATCTAGGTCGCACGAGCCAGGGTCATAATCCCGGTAGGGGCCATGTGCGTCTGGCCTTGGTCGCCCCCGTCCAGCAGTGCCTTGAGGCCGCCGAGCGGATCGTGCGCTACGCGCGCTCCATCTAGTCCAACTCATCCAAACGATCGAGCCATGCCGATAGCCCTGCCGTTAGACCCAAGCGAGATCGCCGAACATCGGCAACGCATCGAAGAGGCCTGGGAGGAGCGCGCCAAGATCGACCCGTCGAATTCCACGGCGCGCCTGGGCGAAGCCGTCGATCGAGTCATCGGTGAGCTTGATGCGGGGCGCCTGCGCGTCGCAGAAAAGAAGGAGGGCGTCTGGGTCGTCCATGATTGGCTGAAGAAGGCCGTGCTGCTGTCGTTTCGGATCGAGGACAACCGGATCATTCGTGCGGGGCCGCCTCCTGTCGCGCATGAACCACAATTTTTACAGTTTTACGATAAAGTCCCGTCCAAGTTCGAGCACTATTCTGCAGAGGATTTTCGACGTGGCGGATATCGCGTCGTACCGCCGGCTGTCGCGCGCCGAGGCGCCTTTTTGGGGCGCAATGTGGTCTTGATGCCCAGCTACGTCAATGTCGGCGCCTACGTCGACGAGGGCACAATGGTCGACACCTGGGCGACCGTCGGTTCGTGCGCCCAGATCGGCAAAAACGTCCATCTCTCGGGTGGCGTGGGGATTGGCGGGGTCTTGGAGCCGCTCCAGGCGAGCCCGACGATCATCGAGGACAACTGCTTCATCGGCGCCCGCTCGGAAATTGTCGAAGGGGTGTTGGTGGAAGAGAATTCGGTCATCTCGATGGGAGTCTTCATCGGCCAGAGCACCCGGATCTACGATCGCGAGCAGGACCAGGTGCTCTACGGCCGCGTCCCGTCCGGTTCTGTTGTTGTACCTGGATCTCTTCCTTCCACCGACGGGCGATACAGCTTATATTGTGCAGTCATCGTCAAGCGCGTGGACGCACGAACTCGCGCCAAGACCGGTATCAACGAACTGCTGCGTGGCAGCTAGGCCAAGCGACACCCACTGGAGACTCTGATGGCAATGGAGCGACTGTTCCAGCTGATGCTGGAAAAAAAGGCATCCGATCTGTTCGTGGCGGTGGGATCGCCAGTGCACTTGAAGGTCAACGGGACCTCGGTACCGATCAATCAGCAGGTCATGGACAATGCCATGATCGCCTCGCTGCTCGGAGAGATCTTAAGCGAGTCCGATTTCAATCAGTTGGCCACCTATCACGAGCTCAACATGGGCTTTGGGGTGCAAGGGGTCGGCCGGTTTCGACTTTCGGCCTTCCACCAGCGCGGCTCGATCTCCTGCGTGATCCGCTTCATCCAGAACGAGATCCCGGCGCTCGAATCCCTGAACCTGCCGGACATCCTCACCGAGATCATCATGGAGAAGCGCGGCCTCGTGCTTCTGGTCGGTGCGACAGGCTCTGGAAAATCCACGACCATCGCCTCCATGCTGGACTTGCGCAACACCCAGAGGACCGGCCACATCCTGACCCTCGAAGATCCGATCGAATATGTCTTCAAGAACAAGAAATCCATCGTCAACCAGCGTGAGATCGGGACCGATACGGACAACTTGCACATCGCACTCAAGAATGCACTGCGCCAGGCACCGGACTGCATCCTGATCGGCGAAATCCGCGACAAGGAGACGATGTCGGCATCGATTGCCTATGCGCAGTCCGGACACCTGTGCCTGGCGACGCTGCACGCGAACAACAGCTACCACGCCTTGAACCGGATCATCAGCTTCTATCCGATCGAAAACCGACCTGCGCTGCTCTCGGACCTCTCGGCTGCGCTGCGCAGCATCGTCTCGCAACGCCTGATCAAGGCCAAGGCCGGTGGACGCCTGCCGGCCGTCGAGGTGCTCCTGAACACCCGTCACATCTCGGAACTCATCGAGAAGGGCGAGATCAACGAGATCAAAGAGGCGATGGAGAAGAGCCTCTCGCCTGGATCACAGACCTTCGAGCAGGCCCTCTATCGCCTGCTCACCGACGGCTTGATCACGGAAGACGAGGCGCTCGCGAACTCGGACTCGCCCACGAACCTTTTGTGGCTGCTCAACAATTCCAGCCCGGCGGACCTGAACAAGAATCAGGAACCGGAACGGCGCAAGGAACATGAGGGGGCCTCCTTCACCGAGTTCACTCTCAATGCCTGACGTTGGAGCCGCTGACGTTGGACCCGCTGACGTTGGAGCTGAACTGGTCGTCTATGGCATACCCAACTGTGACCAGGTCAAAAAGGCGCAGCGCTGGTTCAGCGCT
>CAJCID010000158.1 GCA_903970305.1 Rhodospirillales bacterium
GTGCGCTTCCTGGCGGGCGCTGTGCCCGGGCACGCCGCCGGGGACAATGCCACCCCGGCCCAGTCGCGGTTACGCCTACGCATTCCGGCGAGCGCCCTGTTTCACTCGGGCAACGAGCCTGCGGTCTGGCTGATCCGGCCGACCGACCACCAGCTCGAACTCCGCACGGTGCGCGTGGCCGGCTACGGCGAGTCCGATGTACAGATCGAGTCCGGTCTCGCTGAGGGAGATCTCGTGGTTGCGTCCGGTGTCCACACGGTCACCCAAGGCGAGGTGGTCAACCCGGCACCTCTCGCACCCCGGCGCGCGGCGCCGTGAACGATCGCTTCAACCTCTCGGCCTGGACGCTGCGCCATCGGGCGCTCGTCATCTACGTGATGGTCGTCGTGGCCGTGCTGGGCCTCATCTCCTACACGGGGTTGGCGCAGTCCGAAGATCCCCCCTTCACCTTCAAGGTGATGGTGATCCAGACCAACTGGCCCGGTGCGACAGCCAAGCAGGTGCAAGAGGAGGTGACCGACCGGATCGCGCGCAAGCTCCAGGAGACGCCGAACGTCGACTTCCTGCGCAGCTACTCAAGGCCCGGCGAGTCGCAGATTTTCTTCAACATCAAGGATTCTGCTCCCACCGCTGACGTGCCTTACACCTGGTACCTGGTGCGCAAGAAGGTCGAAGACATGGTGTTCGAGTTGCCCCAGGGGGTGGTCGGTCCGTTTTTCAACGACGAGTTCGGCGACGTGTATACGAACCTGCTCGCTCTGGAGGGCGACGGCTACACGCCCGCGCAGTTGCATGACTTTGCCGAAGACATCCGTACCGAACTCATACCGGTCAAGGACGTCGCCAAGATCGATCTGATTGGCGACCAGCCCGAGCGCATTTTCATCGAGGTCCAGACGGGGCGCCTGGCGGCCTTGGGTATCTCTCTAGAGGATCTGGGCACGGCGCTCGCCAAGGAGAATGCGGTCAGCGCCTCGGGCGTCTACACGCGAGGAGGGGACCGGGTCTACGTGAGGCCCTCTGGCCAGTACGACAGTGCAGAGGCGATCGCCGAGACGGTCTTGCGCATCAACGCGCGGCTGGTGCGGCTTGGCGATATCGCCCGGGTGCGGCGCGGCTATGCCGATCCGCCCAGCCAGCTCGTGCGCGTCGACGCCCAATCGGTCCTCGGCATGGGGATCACCATGCAAAACAGGGGCGATGTGATCGAGCTCGGCCACGCGTTGGACGCGAAGCTCGCCGAGATCCAAAAGAGCCTGCCGGCGGGCCTGAAACTGGTGGAGATCACGAGCATGCCACACGCCGTCTCGCGCTCGGTCGACGACTTCGCCGAGGCCGTCGCCGAGGCGATCGGCATCGTGCTCATCGTCTCGCTCGCGAGCCTTGGCCTGCGCACGGGGCTCGTCGTCGTGATCGGGATCCCCTTTGTGCTGGCAGCGACCGCCTGGCTCATGAAATCGTTCGACGTGGGCCTGCACAAGGTTTCCTTAGGCACGCTCATCTTGGCGCTGGGACTTCTGGTGGACGATGCCATCATCGCCATCGAGATGATGAAGGTCAAACTCGAGCAGGGCTGGGATCGCACGCGCGCAGCCGCCTACGCCTACAGCAGCACCGCCTTTCCGATGCTCACCGGCACGCTCGTGACGACCGCGGGATTTCTGCCGATCGCGCTCGCCCAGTCGGGGACGGGAGAATATACGCGCTCGATCTTCGAGGTTTCGGCCATCGCCTTGTTGCTCTCGTGGCTTGCGGCCGTCATCGTCATCCCCCTTCTGGGCTATTACCTCCTACCTGAGAACCCGGGCGGACTCTCCACTGCCGCACGGGACGCGCCTGCCTGGTGGCACCGCCTCGTTCCGACGGCGCTGCGCCCGGTGCCGCGCTTGCCGCGTGCGACGCCCAAGCTCACCCACGAGGGCGAACCAGACGTCTATGACACTCCATTCTATGATCGGCTCAGGCGCGTCTTGGACTGGTGCGTTGGGCAGCGCTTTGTCGTGCTGATCCTCACAATCGTGCTTTTTTTGGTCGCCATCGCCGGTTTCGGCGCGATCCCCAAGCAATTCTTCCCGAGTTCCGATCGCCCGGAGATCCTGATCGATCTGCGCCTGCCCGAGGGGGCTTCGATCAATGCGACACTGGCAGCCGTCGAGAAGATGGAAAAGCTTCTTACAGGCCGGCCCGAGATCGTGAACTTCGCAAGCTTCGTAGGCTCAGGTGCCCCCCGCTTCTACCTGCCGCTCGACCAGCAGCTCTCCCAGCCCAACTTCGCCCAGTTTCTCGTCACGGCCCAAGACGTCCCGGCGCGCGAGAGACTGGCCAGTCTGGTCGCCGCGAAACTCACGAGCGACTTCAGCGAAGCCCATGGACGCATCACGCGCTTGGAGACCGGACCCCCAGTGGGCTTTCCGGTGCGCTTTCGCGTGAGCGGCAAGGACATCGCGACCGTGCGCGGCATCGCCGAGAAGGTCGCGGCAGTCATGCGTGCCGACAAACGTCTGCCTAACGTGCAGTTCGACTGGGACGAGCCGGCCGAGCGCAGCGTGCATCTCGAAGTCGATCAGGCCAAGGCCAGTCTCGTGGGCCTGACTTCGGACGACGTGGCGCGCTTTCTGAATCTGGCGTTAAGCGGTGCGACCGTGACCCAGTATCGCGAGCGCGACAAGCTGATCGGGGTCGATCTGAGGGCCCCGGTGGGTGAGCGCATCGATCCGGGCGCGATCACGGAATTGACCATCAAGACTCCCCGTGGCGCCACACTCCCCCTCGGACAGGTGGTGCGCGCGACCGATGGTCTGGAGTACGGCGTGATCTGGGAACGCGACCGGCAGCCGACGATCACGGTGCAGTCCGACACGAGCCCTGGAGCACAGCCGATCGATGTGACGGGCCAGGTCGACACCGAGCTCGCCGCGATCAAGAGCGCGCTGCCCTTTGGGTATCACATCGCGATCGGCGGGGCGGTCGAAGAGAATGGCAAGGCGCAGGCCTCGATCAACGCACAAATGCCGATCATGGTCTT
This sequence comes from Rhodospirillales bacterium, assembly GCA_903970305.1. Taxonomy (GTDB): domain Bacteria; phylum Pseudomonadota; class Gammaproteobacteria; order Burkholderiales; family Burkholderiaceae_D; genus BOG-994. The sequence goes on from CAJCID010000158.1 coordinate 3,026, forward strand.
GGTCGTGCTCACGCTGCTCATGATCCAGCTGCAAAGCGTCTCGCGCGTCTTGATGGTGGTCCTGACCGCCCCACTCGGACTGATCGGCGTGGTCGTGGCACTGCTCGCATTCGGCAAACCGTTCGGCTTCGTCGCTCTTTTGGGCATCATCGCGATGTTCGGCATCATCATGCGCAACTCGGTGATTCTCGTGCATCAGATCGACGAGGACATCCGCGCAGGTATCGCCCGCTGGGAGGCGATCGTGGGTGCGACGGTGCGCCGCTTTCGGCCGATCACCTTGACCGCAGCGGCGGCCGTCCTCGCCCTGATCCCGCTTCTGCGGAGTAATTTTTTCGGGCCGATGGCCACGGCGCTGATGGGCGGGATCACGGTCGCAACGGTCCTGACCCTGTTTTATCTGCCCGCGCTCTATGCCGCCTGGTTCCGGGTCGGCGCGGAGGAACGCAGGCAGGAGGACAAGCCATGAGACCGGCAAGAGGGGCCAGGTTTCGCCTGGGTATCCTGCTTGGGGTCATGGCGCTCGCAGGGTGCACGCTCGGCCCCGACTTTACGCGGCCCGAGGCCCCTGCCGCGCAGCAGTACGTGGCAGGTCACGAGCCCCAGTTCTCGGCGCGCTCGGGCGGCGTCGCGCAGAGTTTCGCGCCGGGCACGGCCGCCCCCCGCTGGTGGCAGGCGTACGGATCGACGACCCTTGACGCCTGGGTCGAAGAGGCCCTCGCGCACAATCCGGATCTGGCCTCGAGCCAGGCAGCCCTGCGCGGGGCAGAGGAGCTCTTGCGCGCGCAGATCGGCGCGACCGAACTGCCCTTTGCCAGTCTGACTGCCGAAGCTGCCCACGAGCGGGCCATCGGACTGCCGGATTTCGGCCCGCCGACTGCGCTCTACAAACTCTATGTGGGCGTCTTGAACGTCGGCTACGATCTGGACCTCTTCGGCAGCGTTCGGCGCAGCAACGAGGCAGGCCTTGCCGAGGTGGAGATGCAAGCCTACGAGCTGCAGGCAGCGCGCCAGAGCCTTGCCGCGAACGTCGTTGCGACGGCGATCCGCTCAGCCGCCCTGAAAAAAGAGGTCGACCTGACCGGGCGCCTCGTCGAACTCGCAGAAGAGCAACGCGACATGACGCGCCAGCGTTTTGCTCTGGGTGCCCTGCCCCACCGGGATGTGCTGGAGGCGATGCGCAGTTATCAGAACGCGGCAGCAGGACTGCCGGCGCTACGGGCCGAGTGGCTGCGCACGCGCCACGCGCTCGCCGTGCTACTGGGCCGCACGCCCGACGATGCCCCCGTGGATCTCGACTTCGATGGCCTGCAACTACCCCCGTCGATACCGCTTACGCTACCCTCGGAGCTGGTGCACAGCCGGCCGGACATCCTCGCCGCGGAAGCGAGCCTGCACGCGGCCAACGCGCGCGTGGGCGTGGCGACTGCGAACCTTTACCCGCAATTGCAGCTCGACGGCTCGTGGGGGTCCGAGTCCTACCAGCGCAGCGAGTTTCTGCGCAGTCCGACGACCGTGTGGGGCATCGCAGCGGGCCTGACCCAGCCCCTCTTTGCAGGGGGATCGCTCATCGGCCAGGAGCGCGCCGCCAACGCCCAGCTCGAGGCGGCCCGCGAGCGCTATCGGGCCACGGTGCTGAAGGCCTTTCAGAATGTGGCCGATGTGCTACGCACCCTGGACGAAGATGCCACAACGCTCGCTGCGCGCGAGGACGCCCTGGAAGCCGCTTCGCACTTCTATCTGGAAACGCGCGCGCGCCATGCCCTCGGCGCGCAGACGGCCCTGGCTGAATTGATGAGCGAGCAGTCCTGGCAGGCAGAGCGCCTCAACCAGCTCGAGAGCGCCTCGGCGCGCCTCGTCGACAGCGCCGCACTCTTCGAAGCCCTCGGCGCCCCCGAGCGCTAGGCTAGGCATGGACGCACGCTACCGCTGCAAACCCAACGTTGCTCAGCGCGGCTTCGCCACCGACTCGGTCCACATCTGCTGGGCGATCAGCCAGCGTCCGCCCGGCCCCTGGCGACAGATCAACACATAGCGCCCGGTCACCGGAAAGGCCGTCCCGTTGCTCTTGCGCGTGATGATCTCGACAAAATCACCCGCATCAAAAGCCAGATTGCCCGAGTGGGAACTGGTCACGCTTGTCATCGTGATGGCAGGCTTGTTCGCCGCGAGCGCGGAGGCAAAGAGGGCGCGCAGCGCCGCCGCCCCCGAGATGCGTTCGCCCGAGGTGGGATAAAACTCGGCATCCTTGGCGTAGAGCGCCATCAGGGCATCGAGGGACTCGGTGTTCCACAGGTGCGCCCACTGTTGCGCGACCAATTGCGCCGGGCCATCGAGGCTCGCCGGTGGCGCGGGCTTGGCCGCTGCATTGGCCCCTGCACTGGCCGGTACATTGCCCCCTGCAGCCGGGGCCAAAGACTGCTGGGCCGACACGGGCGCACCGGGCGCGAGGCTGCCTAAGACAACGAGCGCCCCAGAGAGTCGCGCAACGGTCCGATGGGATCGATTCGTCCACCCTGCGTAAGTCATGGAGCGGATACTAAATGCGCAAGGCGCCTGCGTCGAGTCCCAAACCACGGTCCCAAGCCACGGTCCCAATCCATGGTCCCGCCCCATGGCCCCAACCCACACTCCCAACCCACCCCGCAGCCGTCCCACGCCGCTCCCGCCTGGGCCAAAGAGGGCCTCCAAGGTATACTTTGTGTTTGATCATGTGGTGTGCAACATGGAAGCAGAACGTCTCAATCTGATCGACTCGAGCCTCTCGGACTTGCGCGCACGCACGCGCGAGCTGCGGAGGTATCTTTGACTTCGACACGAAAGCCAATCGACTGATCGAAGTCAACCAGGCGCTCGAGGATCCCAAGGTCTGGGACGACGCGAAGCGCGCGCAGGAACTCGGCCGGGAAAAAAAAGCGCTGGAGGATGTGGTCCAGATCATCACCTCGCTCGAGGAGGGCCTGAAGGACACGAGCGAGCTTTTCGCGTTGGCGCGTGAGGAAGAAGACGAGGCGACCCTGGTCGCCCTCGATGCCGACACCCAGAAACTGGGCGCGACCGTCGAGGCGATGGAGTTTCGACGGATGTTCTCCAATCCCGCCGATCCGCTGAACTGCTTCATCGACATCCAGGCGGGGGCCGGCGGCACCGAGGCGCAGGACTGGGCAGCCATGCTCGAGCGCCAATACCTGCGCTACGCCGAACGCAAGGGTTTCAAGTCCGAACTGCTCGAGGAGTCCGAAGGCGACACCGCGGGGATCAAGAGCGCGACGATCAAGGTCATGGGCGATCATGCCTATGGTTATCTGCGCACCGAGACGGGCGTGCACCGGCTGGTGCGCAAGTCGCCCTTCGATTCGGCCGGGGGCCGCCATACCTCGTTTGCGAGCGTCTTCGTCTATCCGGAAGTGGACGATTCGATCGAGATCGAGATCAACACGGCCGATCTGCGCATCGACACCTTCCGCGCCTCCGGCGCGGGCGGCCAGCATATCAACAAGACCGACTCGGCCGTGCGGATCACCCATTTACCCAGCGGCATCGTGGTGCAGTGCCAGAATGACCGCTCGCAGCACCGCAACCGCGCCGAGGCGATGGCGATGCTCAAGTCCAAGCTCTATGAGCTCGAGATCCGCAAACGCCAGGCCGAACAGGATAAGCTGGAAGCGTCCAAGACCGACGTCGGCTGGGGCCACCAGATCCGCAGCTACGTGCTGGACCAATCGCGCATCAAGGATCTGCGCACCAACGTCGAGATCTCCAACACGGGCAAGGTCCTCGATGGCGATCTGGATGCGTTCATCGCAGCGAGCTTGAAACAAGGGGTCTAGGGACAAGGCAATCGCGGCGCCTCCGAGCGGGGTGCAAGCAGAGTAGAGGTTCCGGGATCACAGGAACGGATCATAGGTAACGGCTCATAGGTCATTGAGGGCAACGAGAAGACACGGCGCAGGGACATCCGGCAAAGGAAGGGGTCCCTGGCCATATCAGGAGGGCATACCATGGAAGTCGTCATTCTTACCGGCGCTTCGCGCGGACTCGGCGCAGCCCTTGCGGACCAGTTGCTCTCTTCGGAGCGACGCCTGGTGTGCATCGCGCGCAAACCCAATCCCCTTCTGGAGCAGAAGGCCAGAGACCGCAAAGCGTGGCTCGACTATTACCTGCAGGATCTGACCGAGATCGAGGCCTCGGACATGCTCGCCCAGTCGATCTGTGACGAGCTCCCGGCCGATGCCAGCCGGCTTACGCTCATCAACAATGCGGGCATGGTCGAACCCGTTGCCCGAGCGAGCGCGCTGCCCAACGATCAACTGGTGCGTGCTTTGAACCTGAACGTCGCAGCGGCGATGCTCTTCAGTTCGCGATTCTTAAAGGGGACCGAGGATTTCGCCGGGGAGCGGCGCATCCTGAATATCTCCTCGGGCGCCGCCCGGTCGCCCTATGCCGGCTGGAGCGTCTACTGCGCGACCAAGGCCGCCCTCGACATGTTTTCACGCTGCGTCAAGCTCGAGGAAGCGGTGCGGCCCAATCCGGCGCGCATCGTCTCCCTGGCGCCGGGAGTCGTCGACACCGACATGCAAGCGACCGTGCGCGAACTCGATCCGGAGGATTTTCCGAACGTCGAGCGGTTTCGCAACCTGAAGGCGACCAACCAGCTCGCGAGCGCCGAGGAAGCCGCCCGGCGCATCGTGCTCTACATGGCGCGCGCCGACTTCGGAACCACCGAGGTCGACGATGTACGCAACTACTCCACTTCGAGCGAACAGCCCTCATCATGAACGATACGACGGCCCCAGGGGGCCCGCCAGACGAGCCCATCGACGAGAACCAGATCATCGCCGAGCGCCGTGCCAAGCTCGCTGAGATCCGGCGTCAGGGCATCGCCTATCCAAACGATTTTCGGCCCACCCATCAAAGCGCAGCACTGCACGAGGCCTTCGATGCCATGGACCCCGAGGTTCTCGCCGGCCGCGCCGAACGCGTGGTCGTGGCCGGGCGCATCATGCTCAAGCGCATCATGGGCAAGGCGAGCTTCGCCACGATCCAGGATGCGAGCGGGCGGATCCAGCTCTACATCAAGGCCGATGCGCTCGGCGCCCATGCCTATGCACTCTTCAAGCATTGGGACCTGGGCGATATCGTCGGGGCTGAGGGGCTGCTGTTCATCACGCGCACGGGCGAGCTCTCGGTGCATGTCGAGAGCCTGCGCCTTCTGACCAAGGCGCTCCGCCCGCTACCCGACAAGTTTCACGGCATCGCCGACCAGGAACTGCGTTATCGCCAGCGCTATGTGGACCTGATTGTCGAGGACTCCACGCGCGCGAGGTTCATCGCACGCTCGAAGGCCATCACCTCGATTCGCCAGTACATGAACCAGAACGGATTTCTCGAGGTCGAGACCCCGATGCTGCACCCGATCCCCGGAGGAGCCGCAGCCCGGCCCTTTGTGACCCATCACAATGCGCTCGACATGGATATGTTCCTGCGGATCGCGCCCGAACTGTACTTAAAGCGCCTGGTCGTGGGCGGCTTCGAGCGCGTCTTTGAGATCAACCGGAACTTCCGCAACGAGGGGACCTCGCCGCGCCACAATCCGGAATTCACGATGCTCGAGTTCTATGCGGCCTATACGGACTATCGCTGGATCATGGACTTCACCGAGGCCATGATCCGCCAGGCGGCCGTGGATGCCCGGGGCACGGCGGCCCTTTCCTATCAGGGACGGCTGCTCGATCTGTCGCAACCCTTCGAGCGCCTGTCGATTCGTGCCGCAATCCAGCGCCATGCGCCAGACTATGGCGAGAGCGCGTTGGACGACGTCGAGTTCTTGCGCCAGGCGCTCAAGCGCCATCACGTCGACGTCGATGCGGCGCCTCTTGCGCACGCGGGGGTGGGGGCATTGCAGCTCGCCCTCTTCGAAGCGGTCGCCGAGTCCAAGCTCTGGAATCCGACCTTCATCACCGACTACCCGGCCGAGGTCTCGCCGCTCGCACGCGCCTCCGACAGCGTGCCTGGCATGACCGATCGTTTTGAATTGTTCATCACCGGGCGCGAAATGGCCAACGGATTCTCCGAACTGAACGATCCGGAAGATCAGGCCGAGCGTTTTCGGAGGCAGTCGCAGGCCAAGGAAGCCGGCGATGAGGAGGCGATGTTCTACGACGCGGACTATATCCGGGCCCTGGAATACGGGCTGCCGCCGACCGGGGGCTGCGGCGTGGGTATCGACCGCATCGTGATGCTCTTGACGGATTCGCCGAACATCCGCGATGTGATCCTTTTCCCCCATATGCGACGCGAGGACTGATTCCACCGATGGCGTACACGGCCGGCCTCGAATTGACGCTCGATGGCAGCGCCACGGTTTACTCCGAGCGCTACGGTGAATTTTTTCATAATCGCTTCGGGGCGAAGACTCAGGCGCGCCATGTGTTCCTCGAAGGCTCAATGATCCGCACCCACGCCACCTGGCGCGTGCTCGAGATCGGCTTCGGACTTGGATTGAACTTCCTGACGACGCTCCAGGAGGCGAACGCTCGCGGCAGAGCGCTCGACTACCGAGCCTTCGAGCTCGACCCGCAGCCCCGCCACTTGCTTGAGAAGATCGGGCGCGACGAGCCGGCGGCGGCGGATCCACTCTGGCAGCAACTGCTCTTGGCCTGGCCCGCCGATGCGTCCAGAGGAGCCCGGCTAGACCTCCCCCGCGGCAAACATCGGCTTCAGGTCGACTTCGTCGATGCAAGCTCTGCGCCCTTGCCCATCTCCAGTGTCGACGCCATTTATCTGGACGGCTTCTCGCCCGGGGTCAATCCGGAACTCTGGACGAGCGGGTTCATTCTGAATCTGGCAGGGTCCCTCGCACCAGGCGGCTGGATAGCGACCTATAGCGCAGCAGGCGCCGTGCGACGCGCCTTCGCCGAAGCAGGACTGCGCATCGAACGCTGCACGGGGCTCGCGGGCAAACGCGAGTGGCTCCGTGCCCAAAAGCCGCCACCGGGCTTGGCCACGCCATGAGTGCCCGCTCCCAGCCGGGCGCAGGGCGTACGGCCGACGTACTCATCGTCGGGGCCGGAATCGCCGGGTCCTCGGCGGCCTACTTTGCCGCCAAGCGAGGACGAAGCTGCCTGGTCATCGATGCGGCAACGGACTGCGCGAGTACAGTGCCGACCGCGCTCATCAATCCGGTGCGCGGCTTTCTTGCGCGCTGTAGCGAAGAGGATCTGGAGGGCGCAAAGGCGAGCTTCGCGCTGATTGACAGCCTCGCCAAGGAAGGCCACGACATCAAGGCCGGGCGCGGACTGTGGCGGCCGGTTCCCACGGCCGAGCAGCGCGATCTCTGGGCGGCCGAGTTGCCCGCTGCCATGCCGCACCGCTGGGCCGACGCGACGGGCCTATCTGGTGTGCTCCGGGGTCATTGGATCGCCGCGCTCTATCTTCCCGAATCCGGCTGGGTCGATACGGCCTCCTTCCTTGGCGCGCTGCGCAAGGCCAGTCGTGCGGAGTTCGTCACTGGCGAGGTCGCGCGCGTCGATGTCGCCCAGTCGATGGTCGTGTTGCAAGGAGGCGAGAAGATCACCGGCCGAACGCTCCTGTGGTGCGGAGGCGCCTACGGGGCGGCCCGTATCGCCAAGGGAGCACGCTTTCGTCCCGGCAGTGTGCTGGTTGCCGCCGAGAGAATCTTCGACGAAGCGCTCTCCTACGGCCTGTATTGCGCGCCGCACAGCACGGGCAGCGTCGTGGGCTCGACGACCGAGCCCCAGTACGTGAACTACCCGCCTGCATGGGACGAAGAGCAGCCCTTAAAGCGCCTCGTCGGTCGGGCGCGCGGCATCTTTCAAGAAGAGCTGTCGGTCACCGCCGCCTGGCGCGGCGTGCGTCTCGAGTCGGCAGAGCTGACAGCGGGTCTGGACTGCCTCGGACCGTTCGGATCGCGTGGCTATCTGCTCGCGCCCAAGGCGGCCCGGTGCTGGGCCGATCGGTTATAGCACAAGCCGATCGGCTATTTTTCCAGAATCGTCTTTGGAAAGTCCCCACGTCGTCTGGAGTGCAGCCATGCACAGTCCCGAACCGCAGCATCTGGCCGAGGCTCTCGGCTTCGCCCGGACCCACGAGACACCCTGGACTCGTGACCCAGAGCGCGAGCCCCTGCGCTTTGGCATCCACCATGAAGATCCGCCGCCCTGGAACCGTTTGCGCGGTCCGGTCCACGAGCGCGGGCCGTGCAGTGGCGTCATCTGGCAGCGCGGCACTGAAATCGCGGCATGGGGCGAGCCGGCGCGCTCTGACCAGACGTTTAGTGTAGCGAAGACGTGCCTGGCGCTTTTGGCCGGCGTCGCCCAGCGCCGGGGGCTCTTACCCGATGTCGATCGGCCCGTGTCGGCACAGCTTCCTGGCATTGGCTTTGACACTCCGCATAACGCGCCCATCATCTGGCGCCACCTGCTCGAGCAGACCAGCGAATGGGAAGGCACCTGCTTCGGTCTACCGGATCAAGTCGATCGCTGGCGCAAAGTGCCGCAGGATCCGCGCCCGGCCAGCGGTCCGAAGGGCGGGAACCGCCAGTTGCAACCCCCCGGTACCTACTGGGAATACAACGACGTACGCATTAACCAGTTCTCGCTTGCGCTCTTGCACCTGTTCCGCGAGCCTTTGCAGGAGGTGATGAAGAAGGAATTGTTGGAGCCACTAGGCGCGCGAGACGACTTTCGCTGGGAAGGCTACGATGATGCCTGGGTCACGCTGGATGGCCGCGCATTGCCTTCGGTACCGGGCGGAACGCACTGGGGCGGCGGTATCTCCATTAGCGCGCGCGACTTGGCCCGTCTTGGCCAGTTGCTGTTGGACGGCGGCAGAAACAACGGGCAATCGCTTCTGTTGCCGCGCTGGGTCCAGTCCATGGGTACACCTTGTGCAATTGCGCCGTTCTACGGCTGGCTGGTGTGGCTGAACCACGAAGCTCGACTGTTCAAAGGATTATCGGCGCGTACGATGTTCATGCAAGGCGCCGGTGGCCATATAGTCTGGGTCGACCCGGATCTGCAGTCGGTCGTGGTGACGCGCTGGCTGGACCCTGCGCATCAGGCGCGCTTCATCGGGATCACAGCGCGAGTCCTGCGCGGGGACTGACGCGGCGTGCCTTCGGCCGCGGCTGCTCTGTCGCGTCTAGCAGCCGCTGACGTTCCGGCAAAGCGTCCGCCATGTCACAGAGGCTGTGCGCTCAGCCAAATCGTGATCGATGCGGCGTCCAAACTGCGCAAGTTCACGAGGCTGGAAACGCGAGGCTAGAAGGTTCCGGCAGTTCTTCCCTCGGTGTTACCCTAGCGGCGTGTGTTGTGGCTCACTGTACCGAAAGATCGTCGCAACGAGTGCGCCATCGAACAAGTTCAAATCAACTCCTCAATCGAAATCACATGCGCCAACCTGTCGAACTGAAAAAGGCCTATCGTCTCCTCAACCATGGCCCAACCGTGCTCGTCTCCAGTGCGCACGCCGGACAGCAAAACGTCATGGCGGCGGCCTGGAACATGGCGCGCGATTTCGAGCCTGCCAAGGTCTGCGTGGTCATCGACAAGACTACCCATACTCGCGCATTGGTCGAGGCGTCGGGTGAGTTTGCACTGAATATCCCGGATCGCTCGCTGGCCGATTCGACTGTCGCAGTGGGCGACTGCTCAGGCAGGGATACGAACAAGTTCGAGAAGTTTGGCCTTGCCACATTTGCGTCAGAAAAGATTGCCGCACCGCTCTTGGGAGGTTGCGTCGGCTGGCTCGAATGCAAGGTGATCCCGGAGCCCCACAACCAGCAGCGCTATGACCTCTTCATCGGCGAAGTGGTTGCGGCCTGGGCCGACTCCGCGGATTTCAGTGAAGGCCACTGGCACTTTCCGCCGGGGCGTGCAAGATCGATTCACTATATCGCGGGTGGGACATTTTTCGAGACCGGCGATGAGTTCACGGTCGGCAAGTGACTCATCAACCGCGTCGGCATTGCAGTGGCGCCGTCCAAAGAACCAAGGTGAAACCCATCATGGCGAGTGCGGCTAAACCATTCCAGCTGAACGTTGCGCAAGCTGCGCTCGACGATCTCGTCGAGCGTCTTGCGCGCACGCGATTTCCGGAGCAGATTCCTGGTCTGCCCTGGGCATTCGGTGCCGATGTCCCCTACCTGGAAGAGCTCGTCAACTACTGGCAGACGAGCTTCGATTGGCGTGCGCAGGAGGCTCGGCTGAATGCCTTTGCGCAGTTCAAGGTGCCTTTGCATGGCATTGAGCTGCACTACCTGCATGTAAAAGGCAATGGACCGAAGCCCTATCCCTTGTTGCTCTCGCACGGCTGGCCAGGATCGGTGTTCGAATTTCTCGAGATCATCCCGCGCCTGACTGATCCTGCACGATTCGGCGGTGACCCGGCCGACGCGTTCACGGTGGTTGCCCCGTCGCTGCCGGGCTATGGGTTGTCGTTCGCGCCCGGCCAAGAGCGCTTCAGCGTGGAAATGATTGCGGACTGTTTTGCGGATCTGATGACCGAGGAACTCGGATACGGGCGGTTTGGCGCGCAGGGCGGCGATTGGGGCGCCTCGATCACATCGCGTCTGGGCGCCGTACACCCCGACAAGCTGATCGGGATCCACCTGAACCTGCTTGCCGTGCGGCGCGACCCCAAGATGCTGACGAACCCGACCCCTGACGAGCAGAAATTTCTCGGTGAACTCGAACACTGGATCAAGGAGGAGACAGGCTACCAGTGGATCCAGGGTACGCGGCCCCAGACGCTGGCGTTCGGACTGAGCGACTCTCCGGCGGGTCTTGCGGCATGGATCGTTGAGAAATTCCGGGCTTGGTCCGATTGCGGGGGCGACTTGGAAAGCGTCTTCACGAAAGATGAGCTCCTCGCCAATATCAGCCTCTACTGGTTCACGGGCGCCATCAGCTCCTCCTTCTGGCCCTATTACGCGCGCCTGCACGGACCCTGGCCGATACCCGATACCGGGGTGAGCGTACCCATGGGCTATGCAGAATTTCCCCGGGAAATCCTGCGCCCACCGCGGTCGGTCGCCGGGAAGGTGTATACCGACATCCGCCGCTGGACCGCGATGCCCAAAGGCGGTCACTTCGCTGCCATGGAGCAGCCTGATGCCCTCGCGCGTGAAATCGTCGAGTTCTTTCGCCCGCTCCGGCCACGCTACGCCGAAGCATCTTGAGCCTGGCGACGATGGGGCGGCTTGGGAGAACGCGGTCCACTCCGCAATATCGGCTTCGATCGCGAGTTTTGACGCTCTATGATGGGGACCCTTACCGGGCGCGAATTCAGCTCCAGCTGCCCGATCTTGAGCCCAGCGGGGCACTCGGACACCCGAGAGGCCTCATGCGCGATCTTCCCGAGAATGGCGGCCATCGCGGTGCCGAAGGTTTGCTCGCATCTCGCGCGAAATGCGTCTGCGGTCGTTCCGGCGGGCTCCCACCCCTCATCGTTCCTATGACTGAGGACCTCACGATAGAGATTCGGAAGGTTCTCCATATACCCGTCGGACCCACCGCACGGCCGCTCGAGCAACCCTCCAGGATATTCAACACTACACGACCAATCGTCCGCGCGAATCCGCGACCGTGATCGTTGCCTCAAGCCCCGCCGTAAAGCGCAAAAAGTCGCTCTCCATCCCATCGGAGAAGATGACACCGTTCTCGGGCATGCGCGATCTCAGCTTGAGTGGTTCTTCGCCGCCCACGTGTCCGTAGAGCAGCTGCGCCTGCGATGACTTGCTGGGAAATGGCTCCCGGACAGCGAATGTGAGGTACGGGGCATCCCAGGGCTCGGGCCGATATCCAACCGATTGTTCGCTGGCGTAAAGGGCGTTCGCGATGCCGATTGAGCCTGTGACGACGCTCTTCATCCACGCTGTGGATCCAAGACCTGTCGAGACGATGATCCCCGATGACGACTGAAACTCCGAACGTTGCCCGAGTTCAATCTCATACAGTGCCGACGTGTGGGACCTTGGCCCGATGAAGAGATCGTTGGCGGCCTTGAGCGTCTGGCCGTCGGAGAGTCGCGCCTCGGCCATGGTGATGCTCTTGGTCGCACGGCGCTCGTTGGCCACTTCTCTAAGCAGTGCCGGCAACGCGCCCGGCTCGAACGGCAGCAACACTCCATCCCAGCGACCGGCTTCGGGGTTCACACCGATTAAAGGCTGTCCATCGAGGTATTTCATCGTGTTCGCGACAAGACCGTCCTGCCCCAGAGCCACGACGATATCGTCGCTGGCAAAGACCATGTTGGGAAGGTACGCGCGATCGACGATCTGGTAGCGTCCCCAGATCTGCAATGCCTCGATCGTGACCTTAAGGCTCGCGGCGTAGGCCGCGTTCTCTTGCAGATAGTCGGAGAAATCGGCCCCGAGGTGCTCGATGTAAAAGCGCGCCTGGGCAAGGGTGTGGTAGCGCGCCACGAGTTCGTCGAGCCTCGTACGGCGCGTGATGAGCACGACCTTGCGTTCACTTGGTGCGCTCACCGGACACTCCCCTCGCTTCTCCCCTCACCTCCGTTGATCCCGTCGCAGCGAGCAAGGACTGCAGGAGATCGGAGGACATGTTGAACTGGCCGATTTTTTCGGCACGCTCGGCAATGCCCCCGAAGGCCTGTGCGATGAGCTGTCCTGGCTTCATTCCCACGGCGGCAAGCGCCTGAATCACACGCGGATCGGCCTTCTCGAGTGCGGCCATGACCGAGCCGACCCGGTGCGCCTCGGCCTGGGCGAGCGTGCGGCTGTTCTCCGCCTGGCCGATAACCAGATCCTTGCGCTTTTCCTCCAGACCGATGTCCGATGCCATCTGCTCTTCCCGGAGTTCGTTCTCCCGCCGCATCAGGGCAGCCTTGGCTTCCAACTGAGCCTCGCGCATCTGCCTCTTCTTCTCCTCGACCGCAATATCGGTGTCCAGTTCGTTTTGGCGGATCGCCCGCTCCTTCTCCACCGCAGCCATGCGTCTCAGATAGACCGCATCGTCGGCGGCCTTCAGATTGGACTCCCGGGCCTCGGCCTCCAGAGCTCGGGCGATGTCTGGCGTCGGTTTGATCGAGATGATCGATACGCCCAGGATATCCAGTCCGAGAGCCTCCATTTCGGGCTGCTTATCGAGCTCATGCTGGGCCGCGCGCGCAATCAGGGCCGAAGCGCGGAGGGCTTCTTTCAGAGGAAGTGCCTGGACCGCTTGCTGGACGATGACTTCGACCTGCATGGCCACCCGCTCGCCCAGCCGGGTGGGGTCTTCCGAGATATAGGTCTTGCCGCTCGCATCGAGCGAGAAGTCCATCATCGCTGCGGTACGACGTGGATCACCGATCCGATAGGTCACTTGGCCCTGCAGGGTGACGCTCTGAAAGTCGGCCGTCACGAGCGAAAGGATGAACGGGCGATCCTGGCTGGCCACCGGAACGGCGACCAGGGTCGTCGTGGGAGCATAGTAGAAGAAAGACTCGCCAGCGCCTTCGCGGACCGCCTTGCCTGCCCGGAACTGGATCAGGTGAGTCGTCGGTTGGGACTTGATGAAGCGGATTCCAAGCATGCTTGCCTCCTTCGGATATTGGTTGTACAGTACAACTTCTATAAGTTGTACAATACAACCCCGAATCGCACCTGTCAAGGAAGAATGAACCATGCGACCCAGAAAGCCAGCCAGCCATCGGGCGACGCCCCTTCAGACACCCCCTTTCCCACTACCCTTCACCACTGTGGACGTGGTCATCTTTACCGTACGGGATGACGCGCTAGAGGTCCTGCTGGTGCAACGCGCTGAGTCCCCGGGAGAACCGTTCCCAGGGCGCTGGGCACTGCCGGGTGGATTCGTCCACCTGGAGCTAGATAGCACGCTCCTGGCCTGCGCCCGCCGGAAGCTGAAGGAGAAAACGGGCGTCGTCAGTCCTTATCTCGAACAGCTGGGAAGTTGGGGCAGTGCCACTCGCGACCCGCGCGGCTGGTCAGCTACCCATGTCTACTTCGCGCTCATTCCGACGGACCGTGTCACCCTTGCAGGCGGTGCCAACTCCGCGGATGTGGCGTGGTTTCGCATTGATGCGCTACCGCGCCATCCTGGACTCGGATTCGATCATGGAGAAATCCTCGAGGCGGCACTCGAGCGCCTGCGTAGCAAGGTGGAGTACACGTCTTTGCCGGCATTTATGCTCTGTCAGCCGTTCACCTTGCCGCAGCTCCAACGATGCTATGAGGTCATTCTTGGGCGAGCTGTCGACAAGAGCGCATTTCGCACGCGGATGCTCGCCGCAGAGTTTCTCGAGGAGGCTGGCTTTGTGGAGGGAGATTCGAATCGCCCGGCCATGGGTTACCGTCTACGGGACGCGAAAACACCCGTCGTCTTTCCGCGAACCTTCAGCCCGCGCGGCTCGGAATGATCTTCGGCATGAACCCGTGCTGACCACTTCCACAGCCGATAACCACGCAGAATCGGAGGAGATCCATGAAACGAAACCTGCACCTTCTCGTAATCGATCCGCAAAATGACTTTTGCGACCTACCGCCAGAGGATCTGCCGAAGCCGTCCGCCGAGGGTGCGCCCTGCGCGCCGGCTCTCCCGGTGTCCGGTGCTCACAATGACATGCAACGCCTGTCTGAGGCAATCCTCGTTGGCCTGTCGGGCCTTTCCGGGGTCACAGTCACACTCGACTCGCATCATCACGTGGGCATCGAACGGCCCGCGTTCTGGAAGCAAGTCGACGGCGCGCCGGTGGCTCCCTTTACCCCGATCACGGCGGCCCAAGTCCGGGCGGGGCAATACCTGCCTCGTGATCCCGCAGCTCTGCCCAGGACCCTGGCCTACCTGCACGCCCTCGAGGCGGCGGGCCGGTACAACCTCATGGTCTGGACGACGCACTGCGAAATCGGTACCTGGGGTCACAACGTCCATGCCGAGCTGCGCACGGCCTACAACGAGTGGGAAAGGCGTCGCGTTGGAATCGTCGCGAAAATCAGCAAAGGCTCCAACCCCTGGACGGAACACTACAGCGCTCTTGCGGCAGAGGTTCCGGATCCCGCGGATCCGGCCACCCAGCTGAATCGCGACCTGATCGAGCGCCTCTCCGCACCGGACCTGCTCTTCATCGCCGGTGAAGCAGGGAGCCACTGCGTGAAGGCGACCGTCGAAGACTTGGTCGCCAACCTTCCGCCCGATCGGTTGGGACGGATCGTGTTGGTGGAGGACTGCATCAGCCCCGTCACGGGGTTTGAGGCCGAGTACGCCCAATTCCTCTCGAGGATGGCCGGGCTTGGCGTCCAGCGGGCCAGCGCGAACGACTTGCGCGCCGAACTTCTCGCGAACGTCTGATGGAGGACGATTCCCCGGACTCGATCGCCAACGCCATTCCTGGAAGTGGCTATCACCCCGATCACCCCCGACCGGCGAGTGGCTAGGCCACTGCGCGGAGTCGCGCTCGTAGTCGCGGCACCGCGAAGTCGTGGAAGTGCCGCATCTTCAGTGGCATCAATCCGCGGGAGGCATGCAAGAGATGAACCGGGGCCGGCTCGGGCTCAAATGCCGCAAGGATGATCTGCAGCTCTCCACGCTCGAGTGCCTCGGCGACCTGATAGTGAAGAAGGCGTGTAATACCCACGCCCAGGACGGCCGCCTGTGCCGCCGCCTCAGTCGTCGTCACGGACAGCCGTGGGCGAACCGGAACGTTCACAGTGGCGCCCGCTCCGCGCGACCGATAACGCCAATCGGGCGACGGCAGCGGCACGTCGAGCGCAACACACGGTAAGGCAAGCAAGTCCACGGGCTTCTTGGGCACGCCGTGGCGCTCGAGCAAGCCAGGGCTCGCACAGGTGACCGTGCGCATGGTGCCGATCTGTGTCGCGACCATCGAGCTATCGGGAAGCCGACCGATCCGCACGGCCATATCCACGTGATCTTCGACCAGGTCGACATTGCGATCGGAAAGGACGAGGCGAACGCTGATCTCAGGAAAGGTGGCCAAAAAGTCGGCCAGGATCGGCAGCACATGCAAGCGGCCGAACATGAGGGGCGCTGTGACGACCAACTCGCCCCGTGGGGCGGTGAACTCCCCTGCTGCTGCGCTCTCGGCCTCTTCAACCTCTTCGAGAATCCGGCGCGCTTTCGCAACATAGGCCACTCCGGCGTCGGTGAGGGTGACTCTGCGCGTCGTGCGCACGAGAAGGCGGGCCCCGAGCAGGGCTTCCAGATCCGAAATTTTGCGGCTCAAGGTCGCGAGCGGGACCTTTAAAGAACGCCCCGCTGCCGAAAAACTACCGGTCTCGGTCACCGCGACCAGAAGTGACATGGCCTCGAGCCGATCCATTGATTATTCCATTATCTGGTGAAATGATTCCCAAATATAACCCATTCTCTTTTTTTCTGATAGAGCACATATTGGCTCCACCCGAACCAATCCCGGTTCGCCTCACAGAAGGAGATTCCTATGTCCCGCCTGACCATCCCGTCACTCGAAGATGCCCCGGAAACGTCCAAGCCGATCCTCGAGGCCATTGGCAAGCAACTCGGGGTCGTCCCGAACCTGTACCGCGTGATCGGCAAGAGCCCAACGGCGCTGAGCGCGTTCACCAGCTTTCAAGGTGCGCTCTCGAAGACCCTCGACGTCAAAACCCGCGAGCGGATCGCGCTCGCCATCGCCCAGGTGAATGGCTGCGACTACTGCCTGTCGGCGCACACCTACCTGGGTTTGAACCTGGCCAAGATGAGCCCGCAGGAAATCAGCTTGAACCGCAAGGGCGGATCGGGCGATGCCAAGGCCCAAGCGGCGGTGAACTTCGCCGTGAAGGTCGCGCGCGAACACGGTCGCGTGAGCGCAGCCGACATCGATCAAGTGCGCGATGCCGGCTTCACGGAAGCGCAGATTGTGGAGATCGTCGGCCTCGTCGTCGAAAACACGTTCACGAACTACCTGAATGAAGTCGCCCAGACCGAGATCGACTTTCCCGTCGTCAGAGCTGCGGCCGAAGCTTGAGAGTCAGCAGACCGGAGCGTGGCCCCGGTCTGGTTTTTCTTGAATTGGAGGTGTGTCATGGCCTATGGATTTCTCGATATCGCCCTCACCCCGGGGGTAGAGGCCGCCCAAGCGGCGATGGGCGTTGCGGGCAGGTGGTCCCATTTCAAAGGGAGGCGCGCGTTTGACCGCTTCACTGAGAACGAAGCTGCTTTCATCGCGGCACGCGACAGCTTTTATCTGGCGACGGTGTCGGAAACCGGCTGGCCCTATGTCCAACACCGCGGCGGCCCGCAGGGGTTCCTGAAGCTCGTTGACGAGCGCACGCTTGCCTTTGCCGATTATCGCGGCAATCTGCAGTACATCAGTGTCGGCAATCTCTCCGGTAACGATCGGGCCTGCCTGTTCCTGATGGACTACCCAGCGCGTGCCCGCTTGAAGATCTACGTCCATGTGGAAGTCGTGGCGGTGGACGCAGACGCGACCTTGACAGAACTCGTGACAGTGCCGGGCTATAAGGCAAAAATCGAACGGATCTTCCGCCTGCGCCTGGAAGCCTTCGACTGGAACTGTTCGCAGCACATAACCCCCCGCTTTACCGAAGCGGAGATTGCAGAAGGTGTCAGGCCGCTTCGTGAACGACTCGAAGCCCTCGAAACCGAGAACATGGCGCTACGTGCGCGTCTGCTGCCTGACGGAGTTATACCTTAAGGGGGGCTCGTCCTGGGCTGGCGATTTTCCTATCGTCAGACAAGGTGATTGAAGATGTGCGCCCGGGCAATCAATCCTTCTCCTATACCGAAATTCTCGCGGACTCTGCTCCCGTGAGCACCTCAAATTGAAGGGGCAGGAATTTCGCTATCACCCGCAGATTGGTTGCCAGGTGCGATGAGACCTTGGTCGTCACGAAGCTGCCCTTGCCGGCAAGCGCGATCGGCAGCACAAGCTGATCGGCCAGATGCTCGTCGACCACAACAGGACTCACTTGGAAGTGCTTGACCTCCCGAGCGAGCCGATCCGCCACTGCCTCTGCCGCCAGCCCGCGTTCACCGAATGCACTGAACACCTCGGTCAGTTCTGGATAGGTCAGTTCGACCATGAGCACATTGCCAGGCCCCTCGCGGGAGGACCGGGTTCGCACCTCTCTAGCAATCCCTTCGAAATGCATCGAGATGCGGTCCAGTTCACGCTCTGCGACCTCGGACGGGATGCCCGCTATCACGCTGATGGCTTTTGCGGCGATCAGATCTCCCCGTGACACGAGACTGAGTGGGGAGAGCTTCTGGCACGGATTCACATGGGCGCTGATCTCCCCGCCACCCGCCGGATAGAAGCCATGGCGCACGAGTTCGATCGCGCAATCGACCCCCATGCGCTGCACCAACGGCAGCCATGAATGGATCACGAAGTCAGCGGGAGGCGCTGCCGGGTTATGCGTCCCACCGGAGACTGCGACCGTACTCGGACCATCGGCAAACCAGAGGGCCGGCAGGATCGTCTGCAGTACGAGCGTGGAACTACCGGCCGTTCCGATCGCGAAGCGGTAGTCTCCGGCCCTGATTCTTCCAGGACGGAAAGTCATTTCCTGGGAGCCCGGCACTGCGCCCTCCACATCGGCCCCGCAGATCTCTTTCGCGGCAGCTACTGCCGTCAGATGCTGCCGCAACAGGCCTGGCTTGTTCCGCCCGGCGCGCACGCGCTCGATCCGAAAGGACTGTCCGGTGATCATCGACAGGCTCAAAGATGAGCGCAGGATCTGCCCACCCCCTTCGCCCTGCGAACCATCAATTTCAATCATCTTCATTCTTTTCTGCTTCTCGAATGTTCACTAGGTGATTTCCTTGCGATTCCGCTTGCCGTGGGTACTCGTCCAGCGGTGCTGGTCCATTCCGGTCACAACCTCAAGAAGGAATGCGTCGAGCTCTTGCGGGTCGCCGGCGGGTTCCTGGATATCGGGATCGAGCTCCACTCGCTCCAATGCGGTGGTGATGAACTGGTGAATCAGCGGCCAGCGCGGGCCCAGCTGCGCCTCGCGTGAGCGAACCTTCACGACCAAGAGGCGGTTGATCTCATCGAGCAAATCCTCCTCATGGACCGTCTGCCGTGCGAGATCGGCGAACCTCATCGGGGGTCTTCCAAGCCCCGCATCGATCCAATGTACGGCCAGGATTGGGCGCAGCACATAGAGGTACTTCTTCAAGCGCACTTCCTCGCCCAAGAGATGCTCACGATAGTTCTTCTTCGCCATGGCGTAGTAGTGGTGCCGCGCACGCAGGTTTGAGAAGAATCGCGTCGACAGTCCCCGCATCCGATCCACCCAAGCGCTGTCCTGCCGGTAGATCACAGGCGAATCGAGCCATTCGAGCAAGGTCGGGTTGGACTTGCGCATGAGGCGCAATGCCTTGCGCAATTCCCAGCCATTGACATCGAGCACGCGATCGATCGGCAACTCGATCACATCGCGCTGCATCTCGACCCGAAGATACCAGGGCAGGCGCTGAACGTAGATGAAGCGCACATCGTAGTCACTGTCCGGTGACGCAAAGCCCCAGCCACGACTGCCGGACTCACACGCAAAGAGAATCCTTACATCATGGGCTTTCTCGATCTGCAGAAGGGCTTCCAGCACACGCGCTCTCACGCCGTCCTCGATCGGATGCTGGCACAGTACTTCTGTCGGCCTGGACTCCATGACCCACCCCACGCTTTCTGATTCAACCCTTGACACAGACGACCTGGCGCAGTGTGTGGACTACTTCAACCAGTTCGCGCTGCGCCTCCATGACCGCATCGATGTCCTTGTAGGCCATCGGGATCTCGTCAATCACCTCGGCATCCTTGCGGCATTCCACGTGTGCGGTGGCCTGCTTCTGGTCTTCGATCGTGAAGCGCCTTTTCGCCTCGTTTCGGCTCATGGTACGGCCCGCCCCGTGGCTGCACGAGCAGAACGCATCCTCGTTGCCGAGGCCGCGCACAATGTAGCTCTTCGCCCCCATCGAGCCCGGGATGATCCCCATCTCCCCCTTCTTCGCCGAGACAGCCCCCTTGCGCGTGACGAGCACCTCGGCACCGAAGTGCGTCTCGCGCTGCACGTAGTTGTGATGGCAGTTGACGGCCTCGACATCCGCTTCGAACGGCTTCTCGATCACACCACGCACACTCTGGATCACGTTGTGCATCATCACGGCGCGATTGCGCCTGGCAAAATCCTGAGCCCACCCGACCGCCTCGACGTAGTCATCGAAATGCGGACTGCCTTCGGAGAAATACGCCAGGTCACGATCCGGCAGATTGGCGATATGCTCTCGCATGTCCTTTTGGGCCAGTTCGATGAAGTGACTCCCGATGGCATTGCCCACGCCACGCGATCCGGAGTGCAGCATGAACCAAACACGATCGCGCTGATCCAGACACACTTCAATGAAGTGATTACCTGTCCCAAGCGTTCCCAGATGCTTGTGGTTGTTGGTTTTCTGCAGACGCGGATACTTGTCGGTCAAGACCTTGAAGCCCGCAACCAGTCCCGACCAAGCTTGATCGACACTTTCCGGGGGCGTCTGCCAAGAGCCACGGTCGCGGGCGCCATGGGTGCGACCGTGGGGCACAGCGCGTTCGATCGCCGTGCGCAGCCCATGCAGGTTGTCCGGGAGGTCTCGGGCCGACAGCGTCGTGCGCGCGGCCATCATGCCGCAACCGATGTCCACTCCCACTGCAGCCGGGATGATCGCTCCCAAGGTCGGGATGACGCTGCCGATCGTCGAGCCCTTGCCGAGGTGCACGTCCGGCATGACCGCCAGATGCTTGTAGATGAAGGGCATCTGGGCCGTGTTGATCAACTGCTGGCGCGCCTCGTCTTCAACGGGGACCCCGCGAGTCCACATCTTGATCGGCTTGCCGTTCGCGACTTCAAGGATCTGGACATCTTTGGATGCCGACCCTTCTCTCTCGTCTTGTTGTTCCACTTGCTCTGCCCTCCTGGGCGAATGGTTGAAAGCCCCCTGCCGCAGGGACAGGGGGAACAGCACTGGCGATTCAGGCCTTGATGCTCACGAGACCGTTTAGGACCTGGTCAAGACCTCCGAACACGGAGATCCGGTCGATCCGCTCCGCGACCCGCTCCAGCGTTTCGAGCTCCTTCAAGCGCAAGGCAATCGGATTGTCCTCCATCACCTTGGCCGTATTGAGCAGCGATCGGGTTGCGGCAGTTTCCTCGCGGCGCCGGATCACGTTCGCTTCTGCCGACTTCTCGGCTTCCACCACCTTGGCGAGGATCGTCTTCATCTCACCGGGCAGAACAATGTCCTTGACCCCGATGCTCGTCACTTCGACCCCAAAGCCCTGCATCTTGCGGGCCGTGTGCTCGCCGACGACCTCATCGATCACCTGCTTGTTCTCCAGCAGTTGATCGAGCGAGCGGGTGCCCACGGCTGCACGCAGACCGAGTTGCATCTCCCGGTACAGTTGCTCGACGGGCTTGGCCAGTTTCTCATACGCCAGAAGGACATCGGCAAAGCGCCAGGTCGCGACCAGGTTCAGGCGCAGACCCACCTTGTCGGAGGTTAAGATTTCCTGACCGGTCACTTCCATCGTCTGCAAACGCAGGTCGACCAGATCGACGGCCACCTCCCGATTGAAGCGCCAGAACACCTCGACGCCTGGCGTCATCAAGCGCACCACCTTGCCATCGACGCGCAGCACGCCGACGTGGTACGCCGGCACCTGCGCGACCAGCAATCCGCCAAGGCCAGCCACGGCCTTGGCGCGCAGTCCCGGTTGCAGGAAACGCCGAGCCAGTTCCGGTGCCACCTCGTAAGCTTCACGAAGATCGACGCGCTCCAGTCGCTGGTCTACCCGTCCTTTCCAGAACACCCGACGCGATCCTGGAGGCAGCACCTCGGCGAGCACGTCGTTCTCGTAACGTAGCCCCGCTTCGTCCTCACCGAGTTCCATATCGGTAAAGTATGCGCTGGCGACATCCGGAGAATGCAAGAGCACGTAGTCAACCATGTCGAAGTCGTTCACGGGTGCGTCAATCTTCCACTTCTGCACCGAGAACTGGTTCAACGGATCAAAGACGTAGTGGCGGCCTGAGGCCAGGAGGCGCTCGAAATCGCCGTCCTTCAGCAGTGCACCGCGTTCGTTTTTCAGGACTACAAAGCGCCTTAACATGGCCCTTCTCCTTCTGTTGTGCCGGCCTATGCCGGCCCGGAGGGCCGACCGCGCGACATCGGCGGGGAGGTGCGCTGCGGCTCCATCAGGTCCTGCCCGGTTCCTGGCTCTTCTCGACTCCAGGACGGGCACTTCCTGAATTCACCGGTACGCCCTTGCCGCACATGCGGAACGATCGCCATCCGGGCCGGCAGCGGGTGCTCACGCACTCCGCGGCCGACGGGTACTGCATCGAAGCTGTCGAACAAGACAGTTTTGGAGCGGGATTCGAACCCGCGACCCACTGATTACCAGTCAGTTGCTCTACCCAATGAGCTATCCAATCTGACGATCCGGGAGTCGAACCCGGCGAGCCCACCACGGGATCGCCGCTCGCTGCTCTCCTTCTGCGGGCGGCATGCACGTGAACGACAGACCAAAGTCCGGTCCCTGTGCACCGGCCGGGGTTGAGAACCCGGACCCGTGGGCCCTACAGTCGACGAGCAACGCTTACCTGTATTGCGAAAGCCGTGCCAGTCCGGATGACCGCCGCATATGTGGTCACAAGCCACTGATTTATTGTTGTTTTTTATTCTGCACCCCATTTTTCATGGGACACGACTTGGCCAGGTAGATAGACTATTGGATCAATCTTTATCTTCCTGGATAAATCACTTGAAGAAGACTGTCGCGATCGGGTTCCTCGGCACCCAGCTCGATTACGGGGGCAAAGGATCCACACGCTGGGAACGTTGGCGGCCCACGGTTGGCCTGTGTCAGCAAGAGGATCTCATCATCCACCGCCTCGAGTTGATTCACGACGCACGCAGTCGTGGACTCGCCTTGCGTATCAAGGCGGACATCGAAACGGTATCCCCGGAGACCGAGGTTCGACGCGTGGAGATCGAGCTGCGCGATCCATGGGACTTTGAGGAGGTCTATTCGGCCCTGCACGATTTCGCGCGTCATTACGCCTTCGATCTCGACGCGGAGGACTATC
Organism: Rhodospirillales bacterium; assembly: GCA_903970305.1. Classification (GTDB taxonomy): domain Bacteria; phylum Pseudomonadota; class Gammaproteobacteria; order Burkholderiales; family Burkholderiaceae_D; genus BOG-994. The sequence goes on from CAJCID010000158.1 coordinate 26,142, forward strand.
TCATCCACATCACCACCGGCACTCACGTCGCTCAGATCTGTTGGTACCTGCTCGCAGAGGCGCGCTACTTTCCGGCGCGCCTTGCCCAGACCTCGCCACCGCGGAAGCGGGACTTGGCCAATACGGTCGGAAGCGTGGCGATCATCGATCTTGATCTTTCGCGCTACAACAAGATTGCCCAGCGTTTCGAGCGTGAGCGCGATGACCTGCTGAATTTCCTGAAGTCCGGTATTGCCACCCGCAATTCCTCCTTTAACCGGATGATCGGTCAGATCGAACGCGTCGCGGGGCGCTCGAAATCTCCGGTCTTGATGGTCGGCCCAACCGGTGCGGGCAAGTCCTTCCTTGCGCGTCGGATCTACGAGCTAAAAAAGCATAAGCAACGCCTTTCTGGCCCGTTTGTTGAAGTGAACTGCGCCACGCTTCGCGGCGACTCGGCAATGTCGACCCTGTTCGGCCACGTCAAGGGCGCGTTCACAGGCGCGCAAACCGAGCGGCTCGGCCTTCTCAGAACCGCAGACCAAGGCTTACTTTTCCTCGATGAGATCGGCGAACTCGGAGCTGACGAGCAGGCCATGCTCCTGAAGGCGATCGAGGAAAGGCGCTTCCTGCCATTTGGCGGCGACAAGGAAGTGGCCAGCGACTTCCAGCTCATCGCCGGAACGAACCGGGATCTGCGCCAGCGGGTCATCGAGGGGCATTTCCGGGAAGACCTCTATGCTCGGATCAACCTGTGGACCTTCGAGCTGCCAGGACTTGCGCAGCGTCGCGAGGACATCGAGCCTAACGTCGATTTCGAGCTCGCTCGTTTCGCCGAGGACAATGGCAGTCAGGTGCGCATGAACGTCGAGGCGCGCCGACGCTACCTTGAGTTCGCCACCTCGAGCGAGGCCCTTTGGTCGGGTAACTTTCGGGAGTTATCCGCCTCCATCACGCGCATGGCCACCATGGCTGACGCCGGGCGCGTGACCGAGGAGAACGCGCTTGAGGAGATCGATCGCCTGCGTCGGACCTGGGGCGCTGTCCGCATAACGGACTGCGTCGGCGAGTTGCTCGGCGAGAAAGCAGAGGAGCTCGACCTGTTTGATCGATGCCAACTTTCGACTGTCATCGAAGTCTGTCGGCGCAGCGGTAGCCTCTCCGAGGCGGGGCGCACGCTTTTTGCTGCTTCAAGAAGACAGAAGAAGCAGGCCAACGATGCCGATCGCTTAAGAAAGTATCTCGCGCGGTTCGACCTCGACTGGCAGACAGTTCGATAAGCCGTATCCCGACGCAGCCGCGCCGCAGCGAGCAAGACCTTCGGGGTGACCTCTAAACCGCTTCGCTGACGTTGCCCGAAAGGCCTTCGAGCCAGTCCAGGTCCGGAACGCGTAGTGAACGCAGACGAAGAACCGCCCCTCCCCGGTGTTGTCCTGCCAGCACGAGCTTGCCGGCGGAATCAGACTATGGCGCGCTGCTCAAGCCGGGTACGAGCGAGCGGCGGAGAGTCCGGGATCGACACGCTCGATGAGTCGCAAAAGGCCTCGGTGCAAGGCGTCCCCGAAGCCCTTTTCGATCGCCCGGATTTCCGCGAGGCTCGCAGCATTGAGCTCTTCGATCCCGCAGGTGCGGGCGCGTCCGTTTCGTTTGGCCACGTAGAGCGCTTGATCAACCAGGGCGAGCGCCCGTTCCATCGAGATTCCAGGCACGCAGCCCTGAACAGGGAAGGCAGCGTAGCCCACGGAGACGGTACAGGTGATCGGGCGCCCGTCGTAGAGGATCGGATCGGCAGAGACTGCACTCATGAGTCGCTCGGCGAGCATCGCGCATGGCGTTGCGCGATGATCGAGTGCCACGACGAGGAATTCCTCTCCGCCCCAGCGCACGAGCAGGTCCTCGGCTCTCACGACATGGCGCAGCCGCTGTCCGACCGCATTGAGCACCGCATCGCCTGCGGCATGGCCGAATTCGTCGTTGACGCTCTTGAAATGATCGATGTCGAGCAGGAAGATGCCGCCCGAGAATTGGGGAGATTGGGCCTGCGCTGCAGCGAATTTCTGGAAATGCCGCCGATTGTGCAGACCCGTCAGGGCGTCGCGCACACTGCTCTCTTCGAGAGCGCGATTTAGTCTGCGTACGCGCCCATAGGCGACCATCAGCAAAGCCCCGGCAACGACGACCAGAATGGTGATCGACAGGATCGTCCATTCGCGCAATTTTTGCGCCTTCAGTTCGCTGGACTTCAGAGCATTATCGCTGCGCAGGAGCTCGATGCTCCGCTCCTGGCGCTCACTGTCGAAGCGCTGGGTCAACTCGAGCATGACGCGCTGGCGATCCACGGTCAGGAGTTCGTGCTGCAATTCCTGTTGCCGGCGCAGCACCGACAGTGCAGCGCGCACGTCTCCACCGGCTTCGAGCGCATCGCTGTATTCCTGCAGCATCCCGATGGCCGTCTCCCGATTACCTGCGCTGCGGACCTCCGCGATGGCCTGATCGGCCGCGTCTTGCCCGGGTCGAAATTCCCTTAGCCCAAGATGCGCCAGGCCGATATTGAACAAAACGATGCTGCGATTGCCACCTGGTCCCGCATCGCCCAGCAAGCGCAGCGCCTCCTCGGAGCTAGCCAGCGAGACGGCGTATTCCTTCGTTTTCAGATAGGAATCACCGAGATTGATGTAAGCCTGGGCCATGGCGCTGTCTGTGCCGACGCGTTTGGCGTGCGCGAGCATCTCGAGCGACGCGCGCCTCTCGTTGGCGCGCTCATCGCGCCGGTCGTAGATATCCGATTCGTCCCTGCTAATCAGCATCAGCGACCAGTCATCGCTCATGGCCACGGCTTTTTGCCGCGCTTCTCCGAGGACCCGTTCCGCGGTCTCGAGCTCGCCAAACTTGACATAGACATGTGCGGCACCAAGCTCTGCAGCCAATTCCCTGGCGGGGCTTGGCATTCCGTCTGCGATGACTTGTGCCTCCTGGAAGGACGCAACGGCTGCTGCAAACTGACCCAAAGGACTCTCGGCTGCACCGCGCAGCATCAGGCGCCGATAATGCATCTTGGGGTCGAGCCCGCTCGCGGGAGCTGGAACCTGCTTCAGTTCCGCCAGGGCGAGGGCATATCCGCCGTCAGCCAAGAGCTCCGACGCGTGCACGATATGGGCGGCGGCCACCGCATTGGGATCGTCGGGGTGGCTTTGCAGTTGTCGAACGACGACTGATACCTCCCCTCGACGATGGAGGACCACCAAGACCTTACCGCGGATGCAGAGCCGTTCGATCTCATCGGCTGCGGATTCATTGCCTGCGTCCGATTCCATGGCATCCAGCAGGCGTAGCACCTTTACTGGATCGCTATCGACCAGATTCTCGAGTTCGTCCAGTGAGAGAGGGTCCGCGGTTCGAGGACTTGCACCGGCCCCGCTCGCGCACAGAAAGCCCAGTACCACGAGCAGCACGAGGGAGCTGCCACAGCGAGCAGTACGGGTTAGGAATTCTTGATCGCGCCTGCCCCACGTCGCTGCAAGGACCTCCAGGGCCACCCGCACGGGGGCAGCCAATGCGCTCCGAAAGACTGTGCACGGGGACAAGGCGCGGCGAAAAAAGGGCGCGGGCCTCCTGAGACCGAGTACCTCCGGGCACGCGTACGAAATTGGATTGAATTTTCCCATGACCTGCTTGCGCAAGACTTCCCCGGTCGTACAGACTCCTTCCTGCCTTGCCCGCACCCTCTCGGGAGCGCTGCTCTCGGCCCGAAGAAAATGCGATCTGCGCTCCCAGCGAACGGGCTCACCGCTCCCGTCTGTCAATCTTCAAGACCCCGCCTGGCCCGTCCGGATACGTGCTGAACTGGTCTGCGGCAGGTGAGAGATGTTCGTTCACTGCGGGAAATATTAAGCGAATTTGCCGAAAAGGGGGCATGGCGTGAAGCTTGGTCCACGTTTTGACAATTCAGCTCCCCGCGATCGCAACAGGAAGACCGAGGGCGCGCCAGGTTCTGGAGCACCTGCACCAGAATCTCGGGATCCTGCGCCAGTCTTAGGCAGCCCGTCTTGGAGGCTCGGCCTTGAGGCGCTCGAGATTCGGCAGAAATGCCGTCAAGAGGCCGATCAATGGCAAGAACGCACAGACATGATAGACGAAGCTGATATTGGTCAGATCGATCAGCTTACCGAGCACGGCAGCACCAACGCCGCCCATACCGAAGGCGAACCCGAAGAAAAGGCCTGAGACGGTTCCCACCTTGCCGGGAATGAGTTCCTGGGCATAGACCAGGATCGCCGAGAATGCCGAGGCGATGATGAGTCCGATGAGGACCGTCAACACGCCAGTCCAAAAGAGATTCGCATAGGGCAAAACCAGGGTGAACGGCGCAACCCCGAGAATCGAGCCCCAGATCACATACTTGCGTCCGATGCGATCGCCAATCGGGCCGCCTGCGAGGGTGCCGGCCGCCACCGCGAACAGGAAGACGAACAGATAAACCTGGGCGGACTGGACCGACAGCTGGAATTTCTCGATCAGATAAAAGGTGTAATAGCTGTTCAGGCTCGCAAGGTAGAAGTACTTCGAGAAGATCAAAACGAGCAGCACCACCACCGACCAGACGATCGTCCGATGCGGCAGATTCACGACGGCGCGCGGGGCCTGCGGTTTCCCTCGGGCGACTAGGCGCTGATGCTTGTACCAACTGCCCACCTGGAAGAGCACCACCATGGCCAGGAGCGCTGCGAGTGAAAACCAGGCAAGACTCGAACGGCCGTGGGGGATGATGATCCAGGCAGCCAGGAGCGGACCCATGGCGCTGCCGGCATTGCCGCCCACCTGGAAGACCGATTGGGCCAGGCCATGACGCCCACCGGATGCCATGCGCGCCACCCGCGAGGATTCCGGATGAAAGATCGACGAGCCGGTGCCGACGAGTGCCGCGGCACAAAGCACGGTCTCAAAGTTCGGTGCAATCGACAGCGCGAGCAGACCCACGAGCGTGAAACCCATGCCGATCGACAATGAATACGGTTTGGGATGCCGGTCCGTGTAAAGACCCACGAGCGGCTGGAGCAGCGACGCCGTGATCTGGTAGGTCAAGGTGATGAGACCGATCTGGGCAAACGACAGGTCAAATGTGCCCTTGAGCAGCGGGTAGATCGCGAGGATCAGCGACTGCATCATGTCGTTGAGGAAATGAGAGAAGCTGAGCGCTCCCAGAACCCGATAGCCGGTACTGGCCGGTGCGGGCAGCGCCGCCTTGGGGATCTCCTCGATGACTGTGCTCATGATGATTTTTCTTTCCCGGGCGCCCCTGCCGGGGCCCCACAAAACCCCGATTTTAGTCCGGTTAGGGTTTTCCCGCTCGCATCGGCTGTTCAGCGGCCCCGTAGAGGCACAGTCTCGGATAACGCCCCAGGTACCGCTCGCACTGTGAGCTTTGATGACAGAAGGCTTTGATTTTGTGACCATTCTTCTGACGCTCTCGGGCACACTCGCTTCGGTTTGCGACGGGCGCATGTGCCGTCGAGCCACGCCCTGGTGATAGAAACTTGAAGAACCCCGCACGACGACGGTCCTCTGCCCGATGGACAGGCTCAGATCAGGCCCAAGCCGACTGCCCAAGACCGCTGCATCGATCCCACTCGCCATCGGCCCAGATCGTCGAGCCGCCGAACCGAGGACGCACGCGGAGCTCGATCACGCTTGTTGGCCTCTGCTTGGCCGTGTTGGCGCAAGCCCAAGCCTCTGCGGCACCGCCACCTCAAGAGCCTCTTCTCTTGGCGGCGGCCCCCCCATCGGCCGCAGACGGGCCCTCCGCCGACGAGGGCACGCCCGGCGGCCCGAACCAGGCCCCGGGCCCGGCGCCCTTCACCGGACCCTCGCCGAGTCCCTTCCAGGGGCCGCCCCGCAACCTGGCACCGAATCCAGCTCCCGATACGGCACCGGCGGCTGAGACACCCACCGGTTCCGGGACCGAGACCAAGGGTCAGTCCGGCCAGCCCCTGGAGTCGATCGAGATCACGGGCGTGAAGTCCGACGCCGATCAAAGAAGGGAATCGACGGCGGCCAAGATCGTCATCGGGCGTGAGGAGATCGAGCGCTTTGGGGACTCGACCTTAGATGAGGTGCTAAAGCGTCTGCCGGGCGTGTCGATCGTGGGACGCGCCCGACGCGGCGGCAGCATCGTGCTGCGCGGTCTGGGCCATGGCTATACGCAGATCCTCATCAATGGTGAACGGGTACCTCCCGGATTTTCGATCGATCAGCTCGTGCCCGACCAGGTCGAACGAATCGAGATCTATCGTGCGCCGACCGCCGAGACGGGTGCACGCGCGATCGCCGGGACGATCAACATCGTCCTGCGCGAGGCACTACGCATTCATATCAATGAAGTGCGACTGCAGTTGGGCGATGAGACCAATCGGGGTCAGAGCAATGTCTCCTGGGTGCGCAATGACGTCTTCGGAGACAAGGGGACCTACAACGTCACGCTCTCGGTCGCGCAGACCGACTTTCTGACCGATACGGTGACGCACAACCTGTTCACCAACGCGACGACGGGCGCGACCGAACTCGATCAGGACATCAACACCGAGGAGGTCGACCGCCGCGACAATGTCCACTTCACATCGAAGATCCAATGGCAGTTAGGGGGCGGCGAGCAGTTGACCTTGCAGCCCTTCTTCACGCTCTCGAAGACCCAGACGCAGATCGACGGAACGCTCTACCAGCCCATCGGCCTCACCGCTCCCCAATACGCGACGAGTCTGCAGACGAGCGCGGCGCAGTCGGCTCTGGGGCGACTCCGCGCTGAATGGGTCAAGCCCCTCTCGCGCGACACCAAGCTCGAGGTCCACGCTTACGTCGGGGCGTTCCATTCCAGCACAGACGCCCTCTTGCAGGAATACGCGTCCACTGGCGCGCGTGCCTTGACGCAGATCACCGACACCTCCATCGAGGATCAATCCTGGCAGATCGCAGCCAAGGTCTCGAGCAAGCTTTCTGCGACCCAGACCGCCGTCGGCGGTATTGAAATCGAAGACCTGCATCGCGACGAGGAGGCGAGCACCCTGCAAAACGGTGTGCCGCTCCTGGCTGCATTCGGGGACGACGTCCAGGCCTCGGTGCTGCGCACCGCAGGTTATCTGCAAGACGACTGGGCGCCTCTGGAGCATTGGGCCGCCGAGGCCGGACTGCGCTGGGAATCGATCCAGACCACCAGCGCAAACGAGCTGAACAATACGACCAATGAGAGCGTGGTCTTGACGCCCCTGTTTCACGCGGTCTGGCGCTTTGATGAGCCCGCGCGCGACCAGCTGCGCATCAGCCTCACACGCAGCTATCTGGCCCCCAGCCTGCAGCAGTTGATCGGGCTCCCCTCGGTGACAACTCTTTATCCGGTCACCGAGAGCAACGTCGCCTCCTCGCCCGACAAGGTCGGCAATCCGAACCTAAGACCGCAGCTTGCCACCGGTCTGGATGTCGCGCTCGAGCATTACGACTTTCACAGTGGCGTCATGTCGATCAGCTTCTTTGATCGCGACATCACCGATCTGATCCGCAATGTCACGACGCTGCAGGACGTGGTGTACTCGAAGTTTCCACGGTGGGTCTCTGAACCGGTCAACTTTGGCAATGCGGCAACCCAGGGCATCGAGGCCGACGCCAAGTTCCGCTTGGACGACCAGTGGGCCAATGCGCCGCCGATCCAGGTTAACGCCAACATCAGCGTCTATCGCTCCCACGTCGAGAACGTGATCGGGCCGTATAACCGTCTCGACCAGCAGCCTGGGGTTCTGGCCAACTTGGGCGGTGACTACAAGTTCCCCGATGGACGCGTGCAGATCGGCGGCAATGTCAGCTGGACCCCGCCTTTCACGATCCAGAGCACCAACATTCAGAGCACCTACTACGCGGTGCGCCGCCAGCTCGACCTCTACACCCTGTATGCGATCGATCTGGACACGAAGCTGCGTTTTTCGATCACCAATCTTTCCCCGCTCGAGTACCTGACGGCCGCGACCACGACCCAGGGTAACCAGGTGCAAAATGTGATCACCTCGGGTCGCACGACGACCCTCTTTGCCGTGCGACTCGAGCATAAGCTCTAAGTGCCAGACGCGCGCTCGGGCGCGCGGGCTCTGGCGCGGTGTAGACTGCGTGGGCATCGGCCGGCCACTTGGCGTAAAGCCGCCACCGGTCTGCCCTAAGAGGCAAGGCGGCCCCTCCTTGCCAGCCCACGCCCGCCCAACCGTGAACTCCCGTTTGCCTCGCCGACCGATCCGCAGCCCCGCCGAGCGCGTAGCCGCTCAGCGTCCGGCGCGCGCCTTCACGCTCATCGAGGTGATGGTTGCGCTGCTCATCGTCGCACTGCTCGCCCTCCTGGCCATGCCCAGCTATACCGACAAGTACGTGAGAGACCAGATCTCCCAGGCGCTGCCGCTCGCCCAACTGGCCGAGGCGCCGGTCGCCCAGAGCTGGTCGGCCACCCAGACCCTGCCTGCGACCAACGTCGCAGCAGGCCTTCCCGAGGCAGCGAAGATCGTCAACAACTATGTCGCCGCGACCACCGTCGAAAATGGCGCGGTCCACATCACCTTTGGAAACCATGCGCACACGCTCTTGCGTGGCCACACCCTGTCGTTTCGACCGGCAGTCGTGCCCGATGCGCCGATCGTGCCTGTGGCCTGGGTCTGCGGCTATAGCAGCGTGCCGCAGAATATGACGGTCTATGGCACAAACCGAACGGACATCCCAATGAACCTCCTGCCGCTACTGTGTCGCGCGGTCGCGAACTAGGTCAGCTCCACTGAACTCCTTGGCCCCGCGCTGCGACGAGGCACTCTCGAGCGGCCGCCCGGCAGGGCAGGCGGCCCCGGGTCGAGACGGGTCCCATTTCGCCGATCAGGGTCCGGGCAAGCATAATGTCGGCAGCCGATCCGGTGCGGGATCGGATAAGGCCACTGATCCGGGGATCCGATTGGGCAGAACGTTTCGTCTTCGTCTGGACTCGGGCGCGATCCGGGTGCTGTCTTCGGTCATCGTGCTCGCGCTCGGATGCGAGGCTGCGTCGGCCCAGCTCTCGACCCGCGCCCTGGCCGATCGTCCGGCAACCGTCGTGGCTCCCCACGATCCAGCATCTCCGGAGGTTTTCGGGGGGTCCGAGGAATTCAAGATGGTGCCCCTCGGTGCCGGGATCTATGCGGCAATCCGCACCGAGCCGCTTGGCCTGGCCGCCGATTGCAATGCCGTGTTCATCGTCGACGATGACGCGGTCATCGTCGTGGATACGACCTCGGGTTCGGCGCGCGCCGAGATCGCCGCGCTCAAGCGCATCACCACCAAGCCCGTGCGCTACGTGATCAATACCCACTGGCACGATGACCACATCCTGGGCAACCAGCTCTATAAGCAGACCTATCCGGGTGTGAAGTTCATCGCGCAGACCCATACGCGCGACCGCATCGCCACGCGTACGAGCGAGGAACGCCTCGCCATGCGCACCCAGCTGCCGCGCTTTGTCAGCGCACTCGAAGAGCGCTTGACGAGCGGCCAATCACTGGCCGGCACGCCCCTATCGACCGAGGAGCGTCTCAGCTACGAGAGCGACATCCGCATGGCCAAGCGCTTTCTATTTAGCCTCGCCGAGGCGAACACCTTGGTTCCTGAAATCGCGGTCGACTCTGCACTCACGATCTACGACGGCCGGCGCGTGATCGAATTGCGCTACCTCGGCCGGAGCCACACCGATGGCGATCTTGCGATCTATCTGCCCGAGGAGCAGATCGCGATCACCGGTGACATCGTGGCCGCACCGATCCCCTACGTCGGCGCCAACCAGTCTTACGTGACCGAGTGGCCCGCGACCCTGGCCCGGTTACTCGAATGGCATGCCAAGACCTTAGTCCCCGGTCACGGGCCCATCCTGCATGACGATGCCTATCCCCGCCTCATGACGCGGCTCTTCACCATCGTGACCGAACAGGTCCAGGCGAGCGTCTCTCTGCACCGCTCGCTCGACGATACCCGCAAGAATATTCATCTTGAGGGAATCGAGGACAGTTTCGTGGGGAACTCCGCGGTGCGCCGGGTGATCTTCGAAAACAACATCGTCTACGCAGCCGTCGGTGCAGCCTACCGGGAACTTTCCGTCGCGAAGTAGGCGCTTGTGAACCGCCTGTGAATCACCTCTGAATCACCTGTGAATCACCCGGGATGAGGGTGCTTTCTGCCTTAATTCCGCGTCGGGGAAGTCGGGTGTGCCATAGGTCCTAAAAAGGGCCAGCACCCGTTCCATCTCGGCGGCATCAAGGATGGTGGGCTCGCCCAATCCGCGGGCGAGAATGTACATCTGGGCGAGCGTTTCGACCTCGATGGCCAAGGCAAGCGCTTTCTCAGGAGTCGCTCCCAGGGCAAGCAGGCCATGGTTGGCCAGAAGACACGCTTTGCGTCCGTCCAGCGCGGCCAGCGCATGGTCTGACAGGCTCTGGGTGCCGAACGTCGCGTAGGGAGCGCAGCGGATGTCTTGGCCACCGGCCACGGCCACCATGTAGTGAAAGGCCGGGATGCCAAGCCCCAGGCAGGCGAGCGCCGTACAGTGGGTCGAGTGCGCGTGCAACACGGCGCCGACCTCGCTGCGCGCAGCGAGGATGTCGCGATGGATGCGCCACTCCGAGGAGGGGCGCGAAGGTCCGATCCACTGGCCATCGAATTCCAGAAGGGCCAATCCGTCCTCTGTGAGGCTTTCGTAGGGCAGGCCGCTCGGTGTGATGAGAAGGCTCTTCGGGCCAATTCTTGCCGACAGATTGCCCGACGTTCCCTGGTTGATCCCCGATGCGTTCATCTGGCGGCACACCAAGAGCATGCGCGTTCTCAAGTCCGCCTCGTCGCTCCCTTTCGGAATCTGGTCCGTCATGTCGCCTCCTCAAGAATCAGCCTTCAGGAAAGTGCCGCCTCAGGCTTTCGACATCGGGTGCGAGGCCACGTTCGGTCAGATAGCCCGAGACCAGTCGTGCGGGCGTCACGTCAAAGGCCGGATTGCGCGCCGCGGTGCCTTCTGGCGCCAGGGCGAGTTCGATCTGCCCATGCTCGGCTGAGAGCCCACGGATATGGGTCACTTCGCGCGCGCTACGCTCTTCGATCGGAATCTCTTCGCCCTTGACGTTCCAGTCGATCGAGGACGAGGGCATCGCCACGTAAAAGGGCACGCCATTGTCGTATGCAGCCAGCGCCTTCAGATAGGTGCCGATCTTGTTGCACACTGCGCCGTCGGCACCAACCCGGTCGGCGCCCACGATACACAGATCGATCTCGCCTTGCTGCATGAGATGACCGCCCGCATTGTCGACGATCAGGGTGTGCGGCACACCATGGGCACCGAGTTCAAAGGCGGTGAGCGACGCCCCCTGATTGCGCGGTCGGGTCTCGTCGACAAAGACCCGTACGGCAATGCCGGCCTCGTGTGCCTTATAGACCGGAGCAAGCGCGGTCCCCCAGTCGATGGCCGCGAGCCAGCCCGCGTTGCAATGGGTCAAGATGTTCACGCTCCGTGCCCGGCCCAGCGCCTGCCAGCGCCGGCTGATCACCTCCTGGCCCGCCACGCCCATGGCCTCGCTCTGCGCGACGCTCTCCATCGCGATCTGCTCTGCCAGGGCATAGGCGAGCTGGCGCCGCTCGGGGGGCTTCTCCCCCACCAGCGCCCGCTGCATGCGGTGCAGCGCCCAGAAGAGATTCACTGCAGTCGGTCGCGTGGCCGACAGGCGAGTCGCGGCGGCGTCGAGATTCGAGTCGGAGGGGTCCTCTGCCATCGCAAGCGCGATCCCATAGGCGGCGGTCGCGCCGATCAAGGGAGCGCCGCGGACCATCATAACCTCGATGGCGCCGGCCACCTCCTCGGTCGTCGCGAGGGTTCGGATGACGAGCGCATGGGGCAGCTCGGTCTGATCGATCACATCCAGCGAGCGCTGATCGGCATTCAGCCAGAGGGTCCGATAGTGCTCAGCGCCGATTCTCATGGACGACGATGCAAGACGGGCGCGCACAGGCGAGGCAGCCGGGCGCCTGGCGAGAAGCGCAAGCGTTGTTCCGAAGGCAAAGGGATCCGGGCAGGGCTCAAGGGAGATCGGCGGGGAGGAGGGGTGAGAGGTCGAGACGCATTGGAGTGCCCCCGCGCACAGACCGATACGCAGGCGCAGAGCAGAGTGTAATGGGGTGGGCTCGCCGAGGAAAGCGATCTTGCAGCCCGGCGCTTAGGGTATGGAACGGATCGTGCTAGGCCAGGCGCGCGCCGGCTCTGTTTGATTTTTGTCGCGCAGCGCCTTACAAAGAGGTACGATTCGCGCCGGGCAATCTGTTCGTGCAGTTCAGGCAAGATCATGCCCTGGTCAAAAAGACGGATCGGACCGTCCACAACTTTGTCCGAAACCCATGGTCTGAACCGTAACCGTGCGCGCACCTTGGCGCGGACCGGCTGCGCGAGTGCAGATGATACGCTCGATCCTCTCGAGGACGATGATAAGAATCCCGCGGCACTTCACGTAGTCCTTTGAGGTCATTTCACCAAGCTCTCCATCGAGGCCCCACTCATGCGTTTAACCCTGATCGCGATTGCCGTTCTTCTCGCCGGGTGCGATTCCAAAGCGCCCCCGCAACCCGCACCTGCACCGCCCCCGGTGGCTGCTGCGCCTGACGCCACCGCGCCTGCTGCTGCCCCGGCCCCCGCACCTGCACCAACACCTGCGCCAGCACCTGCACCCGCACCTGCCTACACCCCTCCGCCCGTTGCCAGCTCGAACATCAACTACGACTCCGAGGACTACGATGAGCCCGAGCCCCAATCGGTCGTGAGTGCCTACGTCGATCCGCCCGATTCCGAACCGGAACCGATCGCAGTCGACTATGCCCCGCCGCCGATGTTGGTCGACGGGCCTCCCCCGCAACCCTACCCCGACGCTGTCTGGACCGGGGGTTACTGGGTCTGGGAAGGCCAATGGGTTTGGGCCCGCGGCCGCTGGCTGCGCCCCCCCCAGGCCGCCTGGGGCTGGGAGCCACCCTACTACGAACACCGTGATGATCGCGTCATTTTCATTCCAGGCTTCTGGCATCAGCCGCAGTTCGTCTTCCAGCCGCCACGCGTGGGCGTCGAAATCGCGCTGGGTGTCGTCGCCGCGGGCGTGATCCTTGGTCCACGGATCTTCGGCCCCCCTGGAATCTTCGTGCCCGCGCCCCCCGGATCGCGCCTCGGTCTGGTCGTCCCCGCACCTCTTGGCACGCCACCTGCGGTCGTGACCAGTGCGCCCCCGATCATCAACAACGGTATGCGCATCACCACGATCAATAACGTGCGCAATACGACCAACATCACGACGATCAATAACTACACCGTCACGGCACCGCCCACGGCTACGGCCACGCACGCAGCCTTCAACGCGGCCGTCCCGGCCTCGGCTGCACGCGCCGCCGCCTTGCCACCCGTGGTCAGGGTGCAGGCGCCTCAGCCGGCATCGTCGAAGCCGATCCCGACTTATACCCCGGGTCGCCCGCCGCTCGCGCTACCCGCCGCGCAGCCTGTACGCGCGGTCGTTCCGGCCGGGCTCGTCGGACCCAAAGCCGCGCAGGCGGGTAAGCCAGCAGCGGCACCTGCCGCTCCGGGCCGCCCGGCGGTGCCCGCTGCGGCTGCCAAAGCAGCGCAACCGCTACGGCCCACCCCGGCACCTGCCCCCGCGCCAGCGGCCCGGCCAGCCGCCCGACCCGCGCCGCCTCCGGCCCCGGCTCCAAAGCCTGCCGAGCATGCCGCTCAGCCGGCCGCGCGTCCGGCGCCTGCGCCGGCACCCCGCCCGGCCCCGGCACCTGCGCCTCGTCCCGCTGTGGCACCGCATCCGGCTGCGGCGCCTCATCCAGAGCCCGCACCGCATCCGGCCCCGGCTCCCCATCCAGAGCCTGCAGCACGTCCGGCGCCTCATCCTGCCCCGGCTCCGGGCAAACCGGCTCCCAAACCGGGCGAGAAGGAACGCGAGTAGGTACCCCGTGAGTCATAACGTGAGTCATACCGGAATCGGGCCCCTTCCGCGGGTCCCGGCAGATTCCCAAGGCCCTCTGCCCCTGTCCCCTTTGGGGATGGGGGCGCCGGGGGCTCTGGTCTCATGACTTCGGGACAGAAACCGCTGCCCGACTGGGCGTTGCAGAGCCGGGCCCATTGGCGTTACACGGGCGAGGCGAGACCGCCCTTTGCGATCGCGCCCAAGCCAGGCCAGGAATCCGTCTGGGACTATCCGCGTCCGCCCCGCCTCGTAGCCGACGGCCGCGAGGTGATCGTGCGGCAGGGGACATTCATCGTGGCGCGCTCGGTCCGGACCATGAGGGTGCTGGAGACTGCGAGTCCACCGACCTTCTACATCCCCAAAGAGGATGTCGAAGAGAGTTGTCTGAAACCCGAATCCGGGAGTTCCCGCTGTGAATGGAAGGGTGTCGCGCGCTACTGGAGCGTCGTCACGCCCCAAGGTGTTCTGCAACAGGTCGCGTGGTCCTATCCCGATCCGCTCGCGGGATGCGAGGCAATCCGCGATCACCTCGCCTTTTATCCCGCGCGACTGGAGTGCACCGTTGCAGGCGAGCGCGTGCGCGCGCAGCCGGGCACCTTTTACGGAGGCTGGGTCACGAACGAACTGGTGGGCCCTTTCAAGGGCGAGCCCGGGTCGGAAGGCTGGTAGCGGGGGCGCACCGCGCGCCCAGGTCTGCCTTCGAGTCTGCAATGGGGTCAGACATCAGGTCCGGCGTCGGGCCTGCGATCGGGCCGGCGTGGCCCGTACCAGAGACCCAGACCTTCGCGTCCGCGTAGCCCGTGGCGCCCTCTGGCCAGAAGGCGCAGGGCCATACCGAAAATCGCCCAACCAGAATAGGTCCGCAATTTCCGCCCTGAAGTCAGAACCGCTTCGGGCAGTATCACGAACGGTCCTTCCTTTTGCAGCAGCCGGCTCAGAAAAATTTCTTCTCCCGCGAACACTTCTTCACTAAAGCCTCCCACGCGCAGGAACACCTCACGGCGGCAATACAGAAAGCATCCGGCGGCCAGGCGCGCACGCCGTCCGAGTGCGAGCGCTGCAGGCAAGGTGCGCTTGACCCAGGCTGGAACCGGCTCGTCAAAGCGGAAAGCACAGCCGCCCCCGATCGCCCCGGCATCAAGAGCCTGCACTGTGGCGCCTATGACCACTGCGTCCACCAGAGTGTCGGCATCGACAAAGACCAGCACGTCGCCCCGCGCGCCCAGCGCTCCGGCATTGCGGGCCCGCGAGATCTGGCGCACGGCGACCGGGATCACGCGCGCGCCGGCACGCTCAGCCAACGCCGCGGTGGTATCGGTCGAGGCATCGTCGACGACGATCCTCTCGTGGTCCAGCCCGAGGGATACCGCGGCCTCGCGGATCGCCTCGAGGCAGGCCACGATCGAATCCTCCTCGTTATGGGCCGGCACAATGAACGACAACATGGGTTCCCCGTGGAGTAAAGAAGCTCTGATTGTGCGCCAATGCGCGCTTTTGCTCCGCAGAGGTGGGCCCTCGCGTATTCTCTAGCCCAACTCAATCTCGCCATCGGCTCGCCCCCATGCCCTTGCAGTTGCCCTCCCCCCGCGCCCTCGTCCGATGGTCCGTTTTGCTTCTCATACTCGCAGCTCTCGTCATCCTGCGGCCTGACCTGGCCTTGCGCGTGGCCACCGGTAGCACGGCGCATGACCTGTGCTCAGAAACCTTTGTTGCCGGACTCGATCCCCAAAGGATCTTCGAGGAGAGCCTCAAACCCCGCCCCGGATACCGCGTCATCGCCCCCGCCATCGACTGGCAGATCGACCGCGAGCACCGATCGGTCGAGGCCTCCTTCTGGGGTCTCTTGAAAAGCCGCGCCGTCTATCGGAAGGGCTATGGCTGCGTGCTCGCCTTCCCGGGCAGGCCGCTGCCTGCGGATCTGGTTCTCCCCCCTTCCCAAACGCCCGTGCTCCTCGGCGCAATCGCCCCCAAGGACCTCGTCAAGCCGACCGATCCTAGGCTCGCGGCCGCGTTGGAGGAAGCCTTTGTCGAACCCGAGAGCGGACCTCACCGCTGGACCACATCGGTCGTCGTCCTCCACGATGGCCAGGTGGTCGCCGAACGCTATGCACCCGGCTATGGCATCGACACGCCCATCCTCGGGTTTTCGATGACGAAGTCGGTCACCAATGCCTTGGTCGGCATCCTGGTGCAAAGGGGCCGTCTGAGCGTCGGCGCACGCGCGCCGATTGCCGCCTGGGACCATCCGGAAGATCCGCGCCGCGCGATCACGCTCGAGCAGCTGATGCGCATGGACAGCGGCTTGGAGCTCGACGAGACCGGGTCAGGATTCGATCCCTCGAACAGGATGTTCTACGACGAGCCCGACATGGCCGCCTATGCCGAGCAGGCGCGCCAGATCGCGCCACCGGGGACACGCTGGCACTACAGCAGCGCGAGCACGCATCTGGTCGCCCGGATTGTGCGCGATGCCGTCGGAGGCAACGCCGCCGCAGTCCTCGCGTTTGCCAACGACGCGTTGTTTCACCCGCTGGGACTGGAACACGTCGAGCTCGAGCTGGACGCGACGGGCACGCCCATCGGCGCACATTACCTATTCGCGAGCGCCCGCGACTGGGCCCGCTTTGGCTGGCTCTACGCAGAAGACGGCATCGTGGGCGGTGTTCGCATGTTGCCCGAGGGATGGGTCGCGTTCTCGGGAGAGCCCACGCTCGATAGCGACTATGGGGCGGGCTTTTGGACCAACCGTGCGCGCAACGAAAATGCGCAGGGCCGCGTGGCACAAGGCATGCCCGAGGAGACCCTCTATGCCTCGGGCAATCTGGGCCAACGCATTGCGATCATCCCCGCCGAGCATCTCGTCATCGTGCGAACCGGGCACAGTCACGGCCCGGATTACGATATGGAGGGCTTCATCAGGCTCGTCAGGGCGACTCGCCTGGCTTTCCAAGCGCCAACCCATTCCGCGGATGCGAGGGCGCGAGCCGGTTCGCAGCGTCTCTAGCGGCCTGCTCACCTCGTATTGACGGGGGTTGGGCGGACCCCGTTTGAGAGAGATATCATCGCAGGTGACTCACTAGCCCAAGCCCTCGAGACCGAAAGCCTCGGCGAGGAGCGCATAGGAGCGATGCCGGGCTGCGCTGGCGAATGTCCAGGTGACGACCACGAGCTCGTCTAGGTCCAATTGCGCGGCGAGCGCCTCCAGACGTTCCTTGACCTGCAAGGCCGTTCCCACAAGCGCCTTCTCGCGTAGCGATCGGATTGTCTGGCGCTCAGCATCCGAGTAGGGATAGGCCGCGGCTTCCTCTGGATCCACCAGAGGCAGACGGATTCCCTTTTCGAAGCCCACGCGCCAGTGTTCACGCGTCATCAGCTGCCGGCGGGCCTCCTCTTCGGTGTCAGCAGCGAGCGCCCACACACAGATCGTCGCCTTGGGTCGGGGATGCCTGGGGCTTGGCTGGTAGTTCTTGCGGTAGAGCTCGAGCGCTTGCTCCACGCCGCGCCCTTCGGTGAAAAAATAGGCATAGACATAAGGCAGTCCGAAATGGGCGGCCAGTTGCGCGCCGTAGTCTGAACTGCCCAGGATCCACACCTCTGGCCGGCTCGGGCCCTGGGGTTGTGCCTTGATGAGACGAAACGGATGTTCGGGCAAAAGGGGCTCGCCAGCGAGCCAGGACAAGAGATCCCGTACCTGCTGAGGGAACTCCTCGGCCGCGTTCGAATACGGATTGAGCGCCAGCGAGGTCAGACGATCTGACCCCGGTGCGCGACCGAGGCCGAGGTCGATCCGTCCGGGTGCCAACGCCTCCAGAACCCGAAACTGTTCGGCAACCTTCAAGGCGGAATAGTGGGGCAGCATCACGCCGGCACTGCCCACGCGGATCCGGGTTGTGCGCGCCGCGATGGCCGCCATCAGCACTTCCGGGGCAGTCCCCACGATGCTGTCGCTGTTATGGTGTTCCGAAACCCAATAGCGGTGATAGCCAAGTCGGTCGCAGAGCTCTGCCAAGGCGAGCGAGTCGCGAATCGCCTGATCGGGAGAGCTGCCCTGCGAAGATGTCGATTGGTCCAGGACGGATAATTTCATGGCGGGAAGTCTCAGCGCAAAAGCCGCTTACCCCTCTTAGGGCTTGACGAGCCGCGCGAGTTCGCCACTGGCCAAAAGCCGCTGCAGATCGTTGGCTCCTCCGATCAGCACGCCCTTGACGAAGATCATCGGAAAGGTCGGCCAGCCGGTCCACATCTTCAGCGCATTGCGGCGCCGCCAACCGGACAAATAGTTGCCGTACTCGAGATAGCGATAGGGGATGCCTGCTTCATCGAGGGCCTTGCGCGCCTTCTTCGGAAAGGGATTCTGTCCCATGCCCACGATCACCACGGGGCTCTGAGACAGTTCGGCCTGGACCTCCTCCACGATGTCCCGATTGCTGGATTCGATCGTCCCCCGGATCGCGGGATGGACATGGTCTTCGTCAAGGATGTATCGGCTCATCGGATGTCTTTCTGAAAATCGCGCTCAGCTGTGCTGCGCAGGAGCGCCAGACCCTGTCTCGCTCAGGGGATCGCCCCCTCTTTTCGGGACGCGGGGTCGGCCCGAGAGTCTCGTCAGGCGGACGGTGAATCGCACAGCTCGCACACCGGCAGCGCATGACTCCACCATACTCCTTCTTGGCTAGGCCCGGGCGAGACGCCAGAGGGAGGTCCGCTCCGCGCGACGCGCCGCATAAAGCGGATCGGTTGGATCGAACGCCTTCGGGTGGACCGGGGCTGCCTCTGTCCTGCCAAGGACCACAAGACCGCCGGCCGTAATCGCCGCGAGGAGTTCGGCACGTGTGCGCAATCCCAGATGCTCGGCAATATCAGAGAGGATGAGCCAGCCTTCGCCACCTTCTTCCAGATGCCCGGCCAATCCCTTCAAGAACCCGAGCAGCATCCGGCTGTGCGGATCATAGATCGCATGCTCGATGGGCGAGGAGGGTCGCGCGGGAATCCACGGCGGATTGCACACGATGAGGCCGGCGCGCCCGCCCGGAAAAAGATCCGCCGCTTCGACCGCGACGCGCTCGATCCAGCCGAGCCGCCTCAGGTTCTCGGTCGCGCAGGCCAGGGCGCGCGGGTCAGAATCTGTGGCAATGATGCGCTCGACCCCGCGCATGGCGAGCACCGCGGCGAGCACACCGGTGCCACATCCGATGTCAAAGGCAAGCGTCTTGGTCGGCAGAGGCGCCCTGGCCACGAGGCCCACATATTCGCCCCGCACCGGAGCGAACACTCCATAGTAGGGATGGATGCGCGCCTTCAACGCCTCAACTTCGACGCCCCTCTTACGCCACTCGTAGGCGCCGATCACGCCTTGCAGTTCGCGCAAGGACATGAGGAGCGCAGCTGCGGGGGGCCCGAAGGCCATCATGCAGGCCTCGCGCACATCGGGCGCGCGTCTGAGCGGAATCGTGTAGTCGGCTTCGAAGGGCAGCAACACCAGGCCCAGGATGCGGGCCCGTTGCGCCTGGGCTTGGCGATGCAGATGGAAACTCTCGGCAGGGCTGGTGCCGGGCTTGGCTTCCTTCTTCTCGACGCGCCTCGCAAGCGCGTTCAGAAGCTGGCGCGCGTTCTGGAAGTCACCACGCCACAATAGTCCCGTGCCCTGGGAGGTCAAACGAAAGGCCGCATCGGCGGTCATGCGATCATCGGCTATGACGATGCGCTTCGGTGGCGCCACACCGCCCTCGGAGTGCCAGAGCGCACTGCGCGCCACGCCCTCCTCTTCCCAGCGCACCACCGCGTCTTCGCTCACGTCACACGCCTTTTTTGACTCGCCTTGGCCCCGCACGGGGTCATGCGAAGTCATTCGCCAGGCTCATTCTATGCCCAACGCAGACATCGCCCGGCAACCCTCATATGTTGTCCTGCCAAGCCGATTGCCGAATCTTGAGCCCCCTCCCCTTACGGGGGGGTATCGCTCGGGCGCGGGCTGTCCCCCTGATGCTCGATCCAGCCACCGCCCAGGTCCTGGTAGAGGGTGACGAGGTTGGTGAGGCGATCAAGATCGGCACTGACGCGCGAGAGCTGGGCCGTGTTCAAGTCATTTTGCGCGGTGAGGAGAACCAGATAGCTGTCCACGCCGGTCTTGTAGCGCAGTTGGGCGAGCGTCAAGCGCCGTTCTTGGGCTGCGACCAGCCGATTCAGCGAGTCCACCTCGTCCTCATAGGTCGCGCGCGCTGTCAGACCATCGGCCACCTCGCGAAAGGCGGTCTGAATGGCTTTCTCGTACTGGGAGACCGCGACGTCGCGCTGCGCCTTGGCCGATTCGAGGTTGGCCGTGTTCAAGCCCCCGGTGAACAGCGGCAGGCTCGCCGCGGGCTGCACCCCCCAGGCGCGGGTGCCGGGCTGAAACAGATCATGAAGCACGGGGCTTACGGTACCGAGGGCGCCGGTCAGGGAGATGGATGGGAAAAATGCCGCGCGCGCCGCGCCGATGCTCGCATTCGTGGCCAGGAGCTGATGCTCGGCCTCGACGATGTCGGGACGGCGCGAGAGCAGATCCGAGGGCAGTCCGGCCGGGATATCCCTCAGAAGATCCTCGCGATCGAGCGTGAATCCCTCCGGGAGATCAGGCGGCAAGGGCGCGCCCACGAGGAGCACGAGCGCGTTTTCGGCCTGCGCCCGCGCACGTTCCTCGGCGGCAAGCTGGGCGCGCGCCTGTTCAAGCGAGCCCTCGGCTTCGCGCAGGTCGAGTTCGGATCCCGTGCCGGTATCAAACTGCAGCTTGGTCAAGCGGTACGATTCGCGCGCGATCTCCAGCGACGCGTGGGTCACCTTCAAAGATTCGTCGGCCGCGATCACAGTCAGGTACTGGTTGGCGACCTCGGCGACGAGAAGGATCTCTGCCGACTGGCGGGCCGAGGCGCTGGCGAGATACTCCTCGAGCGCCGCACGCTTCAGACTACGCACCTTGCCGAAAAAGTCGAGCTCCCAGCTCACCGACAGATAGGACTCGTAGCTCGTGTTGAGATTCTTGCCCGGCTCGAACAGCGTGAGGCTGCCCCGACCCCGCGCTAGAGCGCCATTGGCCGCGAACGTCGGATAGAGTGCGGCACGCGCAATCCCGTACTGCGCACGGGTCACCTCGACGTTCTGGATCGCTATGCGCAAATCGCGGTTGTTGGCCAGCGCCAGTTCGACCAGGCGCGCAAGCCTCGGGTCACGGAAAAAATCACGCCAGCCCAGATCAGCGGCGTGCGGTCCATCACCGTTCGCATTGATCTCGGGCTTGACTGCCGAGGTGTAGCCGGGACCGCTCGGATAGCCGGCCGCCACGGGCAGTTCCGGGCGGTGGTAAAGAGGGTCGAGCGTGCAGCCCGAAAGCGCCAGAACGAGTGCCAACCCCAAGATCCCGGGGGCCATTCCTCTCACGCTGGCATGCGCTCTGTGCCGCTCGATCATCGCGGCTCCACAGGCGCAGCACCGGCAGGGCTCGCGGAAACTGCAGGAGCCTTGCGTCCAAAGGTCTCGACGATCACGACGAAGAACATGGGGATCATGAAGATCGCCAGAAAGGTCGCCGTCAGCATCCCGCCGATCACACCCGTGCCGATCGCATGCTGGCTGCCCGAGCCCGCGCCGTTACCGACGGCCAGGGGCAAGACGCCCAGGATGAAGGCCATCGAGGTCATCAGAATCGGCCTCAGCCTCAAGCGCGAGGCCTCG
This sequence comes from Rhodospirillales bacterium, assembly GCA_903970305.1. Lineage (GTDB taxonomy): Bacteria > Pseudomonadota > Gammaproteobacteria > Burkholderiales > Burkholderiaceae_D > BOG-994. The sequence continues at coordinate 47,852 of CAJCID010000158.1, forward strand.
ACGGCAGCTTCGATCGTGCTCTTGCCCTGGGCCCGCAACTCGCGTGCGAACTCGACGATCAAGATCGCGTTCTTCGAAGACAAGCCTACCGTCGTCAGAAGCCCGACCTGGAAGTAGACGTCATTGGAGAGCCCCCGCAGATTCGCGGCGATCAAGGCACCCACCACGCCCAGCGGCACCACCATGATGACTGATACCGGGATCGACCAGCTTTCGTAGAGGGCGGCCAGGCTCAAAAAAACGACCAGGATCGAGATTGCATACAGCAGGGGGGCCTGCGAGCCGGACAGCCGCTCCTGAAAGGACAGCCCAGTCCACTCGAATCCGATCCCCCGGGGCAGCTTCTCGGCCAAGGACTGGAACTTGTTCATGGCCTCGCCCGAACTCTTCCCGGCCGCGGCCTGGCCTTGGATCTCCATGGCGGCGATGCCGTTGTAGCGCTCAAGCTTCGGCGAGCCATAGAGCCACTGGGTTTTTGAGAAGGCCGTGAAGGGGACCATCCCGCCCTGGGCGTTGCGCACGTAGTACAGGCCCAGATCGTCAGGATTCATCCGGAAGGGCGCATCCATCTGGACGTAGACCTTCTTGACCCGGTTGTCGACATCCAGGAAGTTGTTGACGTACTGCGAGCCCCAGGCGATCGAGAGGGTCTGGTCGACTGTCGCGGTGTTCAGCCCCAGTGCACTGGCCTTCTCGCGGTCGACCTCGATCTTGAACTGAGGCTGGTCGTTCAGTCCGTTCGGTCGCACCACGGCCAAGTCCGGCTCAGCGCGCGCCATCTTCAGCAGATCGTTGCGTGCCTGCAGCAACTTCTCGTGACCGAGGCCACCTTGATCCTCCAGTTCAAAGTCGAATCCGGCCGCCGTACCGAGTTCAGGGATCGGCGGTGGATTGATCGGGATGACGTTCGCCTCCTTGTAGGTGGCATATTGACGGCTGATACGCTGGATCAAGGCCTGGACCTTCAGATCACTCGAGCCGCGTACACTCCAGTCCTTCAAGCGCACGAACAGCAGCCCGGAATTCTGCCCGCGGCCGGCGAAATTGAACCCGGTCACCTCGAGCGCGCCGTCGACGGTCTTGTCCTCCTTCTCGAGCAGGTAATTCGCCACGTCGTCCAAGGCGGCCTGGGTGCGGCCCTGGGTCGCTCCGGGCGGAGTTTGCACCTGGACGAAAAATGTGCCCTGATCTTCGTCAGGCAAAAACGAGGTCGGCATCTGCAGGAACAGATAGACGACGGCTGCGATGACGAGTCCATAGACCACAAACCAGAGGGTGGACCTCCTAATGACGTGTTCAACTCCATTGTGGTATCTGGCCCGGTTCCGCTCGAAGGTGCGGTTGAACCAGCCGAAGAACCAGCCGAAAATCCCGCCGCGCACGGCATGGTCCTTCTCGACGGGTTTTAGGATCAGGGCGCATAGCGCAGGCGTCAAGATCAAGGCGACGAGCACCGAGAGCACCATGGCCGCGACGATGGTCAGGGAGAACT
>CAJCID010000159.1 GCA_903970305.1 Rhodospirillales bacterium
CGAGCCGGCGTTCGCGCCCGCCGCCGCCCCGCCGCTACTGCTGGTGGAGCCGTTGAGCGTGCGCGTTGGCAACTGGGCCGTGACAAATTCAGGGGCAACCAGAAGGCGCGTGGGCGCGGAGTTCTGATCGGCGACGTAGAAGGCCGTGTTGGCGCCGAACTCGACTTCGGGCGCATGGTTGGATACGGCGATCACCCCTGACTTGACCTCCCCATAGGTCCCTGGTTTCGCACTGGTGCCGTCTGGGTTCTTGCACTCGCTTTCGACGCAATGGGTCGCGCCCCAGACGGTGCCCCGGATGCCGATCGTCGCCGACGGGGTCTGCACGCCATAGTTCGCCTTGTGCAGGTGCCCGATCAAGCCCGTAACGGTGCGCAGTCCACCGCGGAGCAGACTGAAGAGGACCTTTTCAGAGCCGTCTTCGCTGCCATTGAAGCTGTATTCATTGACCAAGAATTCGGTCTGCGGCTTAAGCGAAATGATCGAAGCATCGGTGAAGCGAAGCTGTGCGGTGCTCTCTGGTCCGGTCGAGATCCGATCGCCCACTTCGATCATCGCTCCCGTGACGAGCGGCAGGCTACGACCGCCGCGGATGGCGATGACCTGGCCTGCCGAGATCAGGACCCGCCCTGCAGACTCCGCGGCCAGCACGGGGGCGGCCATCAGCACGCAGATCGCCAGCACCAGCGTTCGACACAGGGGACATGGCTTGCGGAACATGGCCGTTCTCCTACTTCAGGTCGTAGTGCAACTTTACCGCCAGCACGTCGCGGTCATAGGCATAGAGTGCCAGATTGGAGCGATTGCTCGACACCAGCGCTTCGGCACGAATCGAGAGCTGCTTGGTCCACTGGTAGCTCGCCAAGAGATCCAGTGAGCCGTAGTGATCCTGCCGGGTGCTCAAAATGAGCGGCTCGGGCCCGTCGTAATTGCTTTCCTGGAAACCGAGCCCGGCAGAGACGACCCACCTGGCAAGCGGCGCGACGGATGCGTCGATCCGGAACCCGTAAATGTGCCGCGCGAGATTGTCGGCCTGGGTGTTGCGCTCGTCGCCGAAGGTCGCGCCGACCGAGAGCACCGGGTCCCATTGGGCGATGAACGCACGCCGGTAGGAGACATCCAGAGTGGAGAATCCCGAGTCGCGAATGGTCTGCGTCGGATAGCGCAGCCGCGCGTACTGCAAAGCGCCCGTGATGCTTTGCAGTTCATCGATCTGGTGCGTCACGTCCGCGGATATCGAGGCCACCCGCAAGTAGTCGGTCCCGTCCAGGTCCAACTCGCTCGACCCGGCGGTCAGATGGAACAGGTTGTCGTCCCTGAGATAGGCCACGCCGACCTTGCCGCCATAGCTCACCATGTTGTAGGCGGCGGCAGCCTGGTTGTCATTCTGTTTGTCGTCAATCGTCGCGCCGGCCAGTATCGACAGGCCGGGTGCGATCGGCGTGCTGATCTGGCCCCCGACAGCGAGCGACTGATACCAGCTGGGCACCTTGACACCGCCGGGTTGCAGGGTCACCGACCCGAGCACCGGCACGCTGATATCGGCGCTGCCTGCGCCTGAGTTCGCATTGGTGTCGAAACCCAGACCAGCCTCGACATAGGCGCTCGAGGTTGTTCTGTAGTTGGCGCTACGCTCGTTCAGGGCCGCGAGGTAGCGATCGATGACCGCCGAGACCTCCTCGGTCGGATTCTGCTTCTGGAGATACTCGAATTCGTCACGCGCCCGGGCATCATCGCCAAGCGCGAAGTAACCTCGGGCAAGCTGCGCCCGCGCCGCGAGATTGGCCGGGAACTGCAGCACGTAGCGCTCGAGCGCCAGAACCCCCTCGCCGGCATGGCCCTGGTCGATCGCGGCGATTCCAAAGTAGAAATCGAACTCAGGTTGTCCGAGTCCTTCCGGATGGGCGAGCCCGAAGCTGTAGGCGGCAGCACTCTGATTGTTCTCGAGGAGTGCCTTGAGATCGTCGACCATTGCGGCGTGCACGGGCTGTAGCGCCAGAGCAGCGCACACGATCCAGACCGGCCTCAGAGATGTTCCTAAGTGTACTCTCCTATTCAAGCGACGCCAGACATCCATGTCCCTCCCACAGGAATTAAGGATCGCCAAGCCAGGTAGTGAACAACGCAAGGCTATTCGAAGTAGCCTTTGCGCCCCCGCTCATCTACATTATTAAAACAGATCAATTGAAACAGATCAATTGAAGGACGGGTAGGGCTCCTTCGCAGGGACACGTTGGCAAAGGGCAGGACGCGACAGCCGAAACGAGGAATTCCTCAGTAGCGTCGCGATGGGGGGTCCGAACTGAAAGATTCGCGCGCAGTGTGGATGGGAAGCAAACTGACTAATCGAGTCTTTGGCGCACGCCCTCAAAGAGGCAGATCGCCGCTGCTGCGGCGACGTTCAACGACTCCATGCCTCCGGGTTGAGGAATCGCGACCCCCTGTGCACCCTGATGAATAGAGGCCGCAACGCCGTGCCCCTCGTTACCAAAAATCCAGGCCACCGGTCCTGAGAGATCGAGCGTATAGAGACTGACCGGCGCGTGCGAGCTGGTCGTATAGACCGGTATCTCTGCGTGCCGGACCAGATCCTCGAGCGCACAGTCTTCGGTGATGGACAGAGCGAAGTGCGCGCCCATGCCGGCTCGCAGCACTTTCGGGGACCAGGCGGCCACGGTCCCTTTTGCGCAATAGATGGCCCAGACGCCGGCGGCACAGGCGCTGCGCAGGATCGACCCGAGGTTACCCGGGTCCTGGAGACGGTCGATCAGGACCGCGGGCGCGGCAAGAGTCGCTGGAGGCACTTGCGTGGGGATGTCGATCACAAAGCCGATCCCCGCGCCTTGCTCGAGCTGACTCAACGAGCGGAACAGGACACTAGACAGCACCAGGCATAAGCGCGGCTCGATCCGGCGGGCCAGTGCGGCAATCTGTGGATTCTCCAGGGCGCCGTCGGCCAGCACGCACTCGCGGGGTGCTCCATGGCGCGCCAGGTAGCTCTCACAAAGATGTGTCCCTTCGATGAACGTGCACTGCGCCCGGCGACGCGCGCTGGCCGAGCCGACCAGCTTCTGCAGCGCCCGATAGCGCGGATTATCGCGTGACACGATGCTAGTCACGAGCCCGGCGCTCCAAGGCCCGGCGCACCGGGGCAAAGCTGCGCCGATGGATCGGACAGGCTCCGTGCTGCTCCAGGCAGCGCAGGTGCTCAGCAGTACCGTAGCCTTTGTGGCGGTCGAATCCGTAGGCTGGATAAAGTCCGTGCAGCGCCCGCATCGAGGCGTCGCGGGCGGTCTTGGCGAGGATCGAAGCTGCCGCGATGGCTTCGATCTGGGCGTCGCCCTGGATGATGGCCCGGCTTGGAATCTTGAGCTCCGGACAGTGCTTGCCATCGATCCAGGCCGCCTCGGGCACCACCACGAGCGCGGCAACGGCGCGCTGCATGGCCAGAAGGCTTGCCTTGAAGATGTTCAGGGAATCGATCTCTTCGACCGAGGCCTGCGCGATGGCGCAGGCAAGCGAGCGTTCGCGGATCAACCTCGCAAGCCGCTCGCGCTCACCCGCTCCGAGTTCCTTGGAGTCCCTAAGTCCCGGGATGTTCTGCTCTGGATCGAGAATCACCGCGGCCGCAAACACCGCCCCTGCCAAAGGTCCCCGCCCTGCCTCATCGACACCGCATACCCTTGAGCCCTGCTCTGGCGCGAGCAACAACCGATTTGGCTTGCTCGCCCGGACCATCAGGGCCGCCCGATCAGCTCTGCGACAGCGGCTGCACCCAGGTGGGCCGTGTCGCGCCTGAGCTCGCGATGCAAGGCGAGAAAGCGCGCCTCCAGCCGGGCCCGATTGGCGCTGTCGAAGAGCTGGAATTCAAGGGCTGCGGCAAGCGCATCGGGTGTCGCACGCTCCTGCAGGAACTCGGGCACGAGAAACTCGCGCGCCAAGATGTTGGGTAGTCCGATCCAGGGCAGATATCCCATGTTGCGCATCTTGACCCAGCTCAACCAGGCCATCCGATAGGCGATCACCATCGGCCGCTTGGAGAGGGCCGCCTCGAGCGTGGCCGTGCCGCTCGCCACAAGCACGGCATCCGAGGCCGCCAAGACCTCGTGCGAGCGCCCTTGCACGATCGCAGGGAGCAGGCTTTGCAAGCCCTGGTCGCGAAGAATCGACTCGAACAGCTTCTGGGTCGCGATCGTGGCGAGCGGGATCACGCATTGCACCTCGGGGTGCCGCGCGATGAGCCGCATGGCGGCCTTGGCGAACGTTGCGCCCATGTAGCGGATCTCCGAGAGGCGGCTCCCGGGCAGGACCGCCAAGACCTTTCGGTCGCTATCGAGCGCCAGCGCCGCACGCGCAGCCGAACGGTCGGGCACCTCGGGGATCACATCGGCCAAGGGGTGTCCGACATAGGTTGCGGGGATGCCTGCCTGCCGATAGATCGGCTCCTCGAACGGAAACAGGACCAGCATATGGTCTGCGGCCCGCCGGATCTTCTCGATGCGCTCACCGCGCCAGGCCCAGATCGAGGGGCTTACAAATTGCACCGTGGGGATGCCGCGGGCGCGCAGCGCGATCTCCAAGTCCAGATTGAAGTCGGGCGCGTCGACCCCGATGAACGCCGCAGGCGGGCTCGAGAGCAGCTCTTCGCGCAGGCGCGAGCGAATCCTCGCGATCTCGCGGTAGTGTCGCAACACCTCGACGTAGCCGCGCACGGCCAGCTTCTCCATCGGCCACTGGATGCGAAACCCTTGTGCCGCCATTTTCGGGCCGCCGATCCCGAAGGCATCCAGGCCCGGCAGCCGCTGGTTGAGTCCACCCAGGAGCAGTCCCGCCAAGAGATCCCCCGAAGCTTCTCCGGCAACCAGGGCTAAAGGCACGGCCACGGCCGGCGAAGCGCTATCGGATGATCCCGCGCTGAGCCGACGCGAGAAAGTCAGACAGCAGATGCACGGCGGCTCCACGTTCGAGGGCGTCCCGAGCGAGCGCATCGATTGCGCTTCGCGACTCTTCGAGCGAGAGCCCCTGGCGATAGAGCAGCTTGTAGGCCCGGCGCAAGAGCGTGATCGCCGCGGCATCGAAGCCGCGGCGTCTTAAGCCCTCGCTATTGAGCCCATGCGGCGCCGCGGGGTATCCGGAACACATCACGTAGGGCGGGACATCCTGGGACACATAGCTGTGCGCCCCGGCCATCGCATGGGCGCCGATCTGGACATATTGATGGACGCCGCATTGTCCCCCGAGAACAACCCAGTCGCCTACCTGCACGTGGCCGCCGAGCTGCACGCTATTGGCCAGGATCGTGTTGTTGCCGATCACGCAGTCGTGGGCGATATGGACGTAGCCCATGATCCAGTTGTCGTCGCCGATCCGGGTCACGCCGCTGTCCTGGACCGTCCCGGTATTGAAGTAACAGTATTCCCTGATCACGTTACGGGCACCGATCTGAAGCCCTGTCGGCTCACCTGAATACTTCTTGTCCTGCGGTGGACCGCCCAGGCTGCAGAACGGAGCGATCTGGTTGTCTGCACCGATGCTCGTGCGCCCATCGAGCACCACGTGGGCGGCGATGCGCGAGCCGGCGCCGATTTCCACGTCCGGGCCGATGATCGAGTACGCCCCGACTTCCACGTCGGCAGCAAGTTTCGCGTGCGCGTCGACGAGCGCCGTCGGGTGGATCCGCGTCATTCTGCCGCGTCCTCGGCGATCATCTTGTAGGTGCACATCAGTTCGGCCTCGGCGGCTAAGTTACCGTCGACGTAGCCACGGGCCGCATACTTCCAGATGCCGCGTGCGCGCCGCGTGATCTCCACCTCCATGATGAGTTGGTCCCCAGGCAGGACCGGGCGCTTAAAGCGCGCCCCATCGATCCCCACGAAGTAGTACATCGAGCGGTCGTTGGGCTTTTGACCCATCGTGATGAACGAAAGAATCGCGGCCGTCTGCGCCAGAGCCTCGATCACGAGCACTCCGGGCATGACCGGCCGGTGCGGGTAGTGGCCGGGGAAATAAGGCTCGTTCATCGAGACGTTCTTCACCGCCTTGATCCTCTGGCCGGCCTCGCATTCGAGCACCCGGTCGACGAGGAGCATCGGAAACCGATGCGGCAGAAATTCGAGGATCTGGTGGATGTCCAATGCATTCATGCGCTACCCTTTCCGATTTGCTTTTCAAGAGCACGCACGCGATCCCGGAGCCGATCGAGGTGGCGAACCATCACAGCGTTCTTCTCCCAGAGAGAGTTCTCCTGGGCCGGATAGAAGCCCGTGTAGAGTCCCGGTTTCAAAATGGAATGCGAGATGACGGTGCCCACCGAGATGCTGACGTCGTCGGCGAGTTCGAGGTGCCCAAGGATCATTGCCGCACCGCCAATCATGCAGCGCGCCCCGATCGTCGCGCTGCCGGCAACCCCCACGCAGCCGGCGATGGCTGTGTGGGGTCCGATGCGCACGTTATGCCCGATCTGGATCTGGTTGTCCATCTTCACGCCATCGCCGATCACGGTGTCTTCGAGGGCACCCCGATCGATCGTCGTATTGGCCCCGATCTCGACATCATCGCCGATCAGAACGCGCCCCGTCTGGGGAATCTTCACCCACTCAAAGCCGTCGCGGGCGAATCCGAAGCCGTCAGCGCCAATGACCACGCCCGAATGGATCACGGCGCGCGCGCCGATCGCACAGTCGGGATAGATGGTCACGCGCGGATGGAGGAGCGAATCCTCCCCAATGCGTGTGCGCGCGCCGACCACGCAGCCAGCGCCTACGACCGCGCCCGGGCCGATCTGGGCGCCGGCACCGATGACCGAGAGCGCACCGACATGGGCAGTCGCATCGATCTGAGCCCCAGGGCCGATGGCCGCGGTTGCATCAACACCGGGTGCGGCACGCTCGCTCTGGCGCGCTGCAAAGAACTGGGCCACACGCGCAAAGCAGACGTACGGTTCATCGGCGATCCACAGGGCGAGCTGAGCTGCGCGCCCGGTCGCGGCCTCACTTGGGGCGAGCAACACACACGCGGCGTGCGAATTCGCCAGGGCCCCCCGATAGCGCGGGTTGGCCAGAAAGGCGAGTTGCTCGGGACCTGCCGACTCGAGCGTGGAGACCCCCCGTATCAAGGTCTCCGGATCGCCGCTCAGCGTCCCGCCATAGCGCTCGACGAGAGTTCCGAGCCGAAGCGGCGCGGAGTCAAGGTTCATGCCCGAAAGGGGCCTTCGGACCCGATCACTTTGAAGCCGGCGCGGTCCCGGGAGTTGCGGCCGCGGTAGGCTGACTATTGAGGATCTTCAGAACCTTGTCTGTGATGTCCACGCGCGGATTGATGTAAACCGCCTCCTGGAAGATCATGTCGTACTTCTCGGCCTCGGCGATCTGCTTGATGACGCGATTGGCCTTCTCGACCACGGCGGCGAGCTCTTCGTTCTTGCGCTGGTTCACATCCTCATTGAACTCACGCTGACGCCTCTGGAAATCCTTGTCCTGGTCTGAGAGCTCCTTCTGGCGGCGGGCGCGTTCCGAGTCGGACATCACCGAGGCGTTCTTTTCGAGATAGTCGTAGAGCGGCTTTAAGCGTGCCGCCGTATCCGAGAGTTCCTTCTGGCGCGCGGAAAATTCCACATCGAGCTTGGCTTGCGCCGCCTTGGCGGGCACCGAATCGCGCAAGATCCGATCGAGGCTGACATAGCCCAGGCGCGGCGGCGCATCCTGTGCCAGAGCGTGCTGGGTTACAGAGAGCACAAAAAAGAAGACGAACCAGGACAGAATGCTCCGGTTCCTGCGCAGTTGTTTCATCATGCTGACCTCATTCACATACCGAGAATGTATTAGAAACCGCTACCGATCGTAAACTGGAGCTTCTGAATATTATCGCCAGGCTTGGCATTCAACGGCTGGCCGAACGAGAGTCTGAGCGCGCCGAGCGGCGAGAGCCAGTTCAAACCGATCCCCGCGGAGTAGCGCATGTTCGCGAAACTGATCTTGTCCGAGGGACCGAACACGTTGCCACCGTCGGTAAACAGGAAGCCGCGGAACGAGCGGTCATTGCCGGTCCCTGGGATCGGAAAGAGGAATTCGACATTGCCGTTGATCCGCTTGTTGCCCCCGATCGGATCGCCGTTCTCGTCCTTCGGACCCAAGGAACTCGTATCGTAGCCGCGCACGGATCCGATACCGCCGGCAAAGAAGTTCTTAAAGACCGGCAAGGGGTCCCCGCCGTAGCCGTGTCCATAATCCGCCTGTCCATTCACCGAGATCGCATAGTCCTTGCTCAAGGGGAAGTAGTTCGTCTGCTGATAGCCGGTGCGGAAATACTTCACGTCGTAAGGCGCGGTCACCTCGAAATAGGCGTGCTGATATTCACCGCGCGTTGGCGCCAGGATGCTGTTGCGACTGTCGCGGGTCCACGAGGCGCTGCCGATCACG
>CAJCID010000160.1 GCA_903970305.1 Rhodospirillales bacterium
TACGATCGGGGCAGCGCTGCCAGGCGGCACACGCCTTGGTCCTTGGCCTACCCCGCTCAAGCAATAACTATGCCTTTGTTATACTAGCTCGATGACTGGTTCGCATCCTGGATCTCCTGGCACGGTGCCGCGGCAGGCCGCCGCTGCGGCGACGTGGGCCGACGAGGGGTCAATCCGGATTCTGGACTGCGCCAAGCAGGTCTTCGAGATCGAGGCGCAAGCCGTGCGCTCCCTGGGTCTGCGCTTAGACGAGCGCTTCGTCGAGGCGATCCGCATTCTGCTGTATTGCACCGGACGGGTCGTCTTTAGCGGCATCGGCAAGTCCGGGCACATCGCCCACAAGATAGCAGCAACCTTCGCCAGCACGGGCACCCCCGCATTTTTTGTTCACGCGGCTGAAGCCAGTCACGGCGATCTCGGTATGGTGACCCGGGAGGATGTGTTCGTCGCATTGTCCAATTCGGGGGAGACCGCTGAACTTCTCACGATCCTGCCGGTTCTCAAGCGCGAGGGCGCCAAGGTGATCACGATCACCGGGAGTCCCGAATCGTCCTTGGCGCGCATGGCCGACGTGCATCTCGATGCCCGGGTCGATAAGGAAGCCTGTCCGCTCAATCTGGCGCCGACCGCAAGCACCACCGCCGCGCTGGTTCTAGGCGATGCGCTGGCGGTCACGCTCCTCGAATTGCGGGGATTTGACCACGACGACTATGCGCGCTCGCACCCGGGCGGCGCCCTCGGACGCAGGCTGCTCACGCGGGTATCGGACATCATGCGCAGGGGTGATGCGGTCCCGCAGGTCGCTCGAAGCGCCTCCCTTTCGGCCGCCCTGCTCGAGATGACGCGCAAGGGCATGGCGATGACTGCGGTGCTCTCCGAAGACGGGGCGCTGGCCGGAATCTTCACCGATGGCGACCTGCGCAGACTCCTCGAGAAAAGCCAGGATCTCTCCCATATCCTGATCGGCGAGGTCATGCACACCGACCCGCGTACCATCCTGCCCCAGCGGCTGGCGGTGGAGGCTGCCGGCCTGATGGAGCAATACCGGATCAACCAGCTTCTCGTCGTCGACGAAGACGGCGCTTTGGCCGGCGCGCTCCATATCCACGACCTGACCAACTCCAAGGTAATCTGATGACCTCGATTGAGGAGCGTGCTCCAACCCTGCTCCAGCGCCTCTGTCCTTTGGAGCTGATGATTTTTGACGTCGACGGAGTCCTGACCGATGGCAGCTTGGTCTACTCGGGAGGCGGCGAGGAGTATAAGACCTTCCACGTGCTCGATGGACAGGGCTTGGTTTGGCTCAAGCAGTCTGGGATCGGCGTGGCCATTCTCTCGGGGCGCTCTTCCAAAGCCGTACGCCGTCGTGCCTCGGAACTGGGCATCGAAAAGGTCCTGGAGGGCATCGGGGACAAGCGCCGCGGTCTGGACGATCTCCTCAAACACTTCGACAAGACTCCGCGGGAGACCGGCTACATGGGGGATGATGTGGTGGATATTCCGGTGATGCGGCGTGTCGGGTTTGCTGCGACCGTCCCGCATGCGGCCAATGGCGTGGCTGCCCACGCTCACTGGATGAGCGGTCGAGCCGGCGGCCATGGGGCCGCACGGGAGGTCGCCGAACTGATCCTGTCCGCACAGGGCAAGCTTGAAGGGCTGCTCGCCCCCCATCTGGACTAAATCATGCGCGATCGCGGTACGTTGGTGGGTTCCCTGGTCCTATTGAGCGCCTTGGCGGCGGGGTCTTACTGGCTTGCCGAAAAGGCCAGGCTGTCCGATCCCGTGGCGAGGCGCCCAGGCCACCAGATTGATTATTTCGCCGAGCACTTCAATCTCACGCGCATGGACGACAAGGGGAACGCCCTCTACAGCGTATCCTCGGCGCGTATGACGCACTTCGCCGACGACGACTCTACCCTCCTGACCGAGCCCGAGATCACCAGTGCGCGACCGGACAATCCCACGGTGCACATGCGGGCCGATAGCGGTCACGTGACAAGCGACGCGGAACAGGTCACGCTGCTGGGCAATGTCCAGATCACGCGCGCGCCGAGCGCGGACAATCCGGAACTCAGGGCCAAGGGGACGAAGCTCCTTGTGTTTCCCGAGGAAGATATCGCCAAGAGCGATGAGCCCTTCGAAATTCAGCATGGCGGCTCCCACATCTGGTCCCAGACGATGATCTTTGACAACACCAATCGCACGATCAAGATGAACGAGGGGATCCAGGCCCGCGGCGAGGCCATTTTCGAAGTCCAGCACAAAAAGTCGGCAGCGAACGCAACAAGCGGGTCGGCCGGGACGGCGAAGCCATGAACCGCTCTGCTGATCGCGCACGCGTCTTGTGTGCGGCCCTGGGGGCGCTGGTCGTCGCACTGCTTCTTCCTGGAAGCGTCCGTGCAGAAAAGGCCGACCACGACAAGCCCACCCATATCGACTACGACAATTCGTCATTCGACGACCTGCACCAGATCTATGTCTTCACCGGCCACGTGATCCTGACCAAGGGTACGATCCTCATCCGCTGCGACAGGCTCGTCGTAACCCGCGATCCGGAGAACTACGAGTTCGGCACGGCCACGATGGACGCGCCTGGCAAGCTCGTCTACTTTCACCAGAAGCGGGAAGGATTTGCAGACCAGTACATCGAGGGTGAAGGCGAGCGCGTTGAATACGACGAGAAGGCGGACCTGGCCAAGATTTTTGTGAGAGCCGTTGTGCGCCGTTTGGATGGCGGAGTGGTGCAGGACGAGATCCGCGGCGACATGATCCAGTACAACAGCACCACGGAGCAGTATGTCGTTCAGGCCGGCGTCAACGGTGACCGCGCTCACGCGCTGTTTGCGCCGGCCAAGGACAGCAACTCGAGCCCGACGGCGCCCAATGGTCAGTCCAAGCCCGGCACGGCCCCTGTAGCGGGCTCTCCCAAGTCGCCGAGCGCTCTGACAACAACACCGGGAGGCGCATGGGGGACTGCTGGCAGCACCAGTTGGGGTATTCGTGCCCCCGCGCCAGGCGAGCCGCTCAAGACCTCCCCTCAGTTGAAGGATCCCCCGGATGAATAAGCCCGAACCCGCAGGAGCGGTACTCGCGACGCCGGGCGCAAGCGGGGGCGGGCCGAGCACCCTCGCTGCGGCCAACCTGCGTAAGTCCTACGGGACGAAGACCGTCGTCAAGGATGTCTCCCTCGAGGTGAAAAGTGGCGAGGTCGTGGGATTGCTCGGGCCAAACGGTGCCGGTAAGACAACCTGCTTCTATATGATCGTGGGGCTGGTCGGCGCTGATTCCGGGCAGATCACGCTCGACGGCACCAAGGTGACGCGCCTGCCCATCCACCGCCGCGCACGGCTGGGTCTGTCCTACCTGCCGCAGGAGGCTTCGGTGTTTCGCCAGTTGACCGTCGAGGAGAACCTGCGCGCGGTGCTCGAACTGCAACGGACCAGCGAGAACAGGCGTTTGGACGAAAGGCAGATCGAGGAGCGGATGGATGCGCTGCTCGACGACCTGCAGATCCAGCACATTCGGACCAATAGTGCGCTGTCGCTGTCGGGTGGAGAGCGCCGCCGCGTCGAGATCGCGCGCTCCCTTGCGACCTCGCCGCGCTTCATTCTGCTCGACGAGCCCTTTGCCGGCATCGACCCGATCGCCGTCATCGAGATCCAACGGATCGTGCGCTTCCTGAAGGCGCGTGCGATCGGGGTCCTCATCACCGACCATAACGTGCGCGAGACACTGGGCATCTGCGACCACGCGTACATCATCAATGCCGGTGAGGTGCTCGCCGCCGGTCGTCCCGACGAGATCGTCCAAAACGAAAGTGTCCGCCGGGTCTATCTCGGCGAACACTTCCGGATGTAGGGCAGAAAGGAGCGCTTGGTCACCCTATGAAACAGGTGCTTCAACTCAAGCTCTCCCAGCACCTGGCGCTCACGCCGCAGCTGCAGCAGTCGATCCGCCTGCTGCAGCTCTCGACCCTGGAGCTGAACCAGGAAATCGAGCAGGTCTTGACCGAGAACCCCTTGCTCGAGCGCGCCGACGATCCTTTCACGGGGTCCTTACGACTGAGCAGCGACGGCACGCTGAAGAATGAACACTACGAACCCGATAGCCCGGCGCGCGAGTCTTCATCGGGCGGTGAAGAGAACGGCGAAGCGTCGTCGGGCGAGGCCAGTCCTGAATCCGTCCAGAGCGGTGAGGGTGACTTCAGTTCGGACTGGGCGGCCGCTGATAGCGGCCGACGCAATTCGGGCACGGACGACGAGATGGAGATGCCCCAGCTCGCCGCGGTGCAGACCTCCTTGCGAGACCATCTGCTCGCCCAACTTGCCGTCACGAAGCTGTCGCGCCGCGATGTGGCGCTTGCGAGCGTACTGATTGATGCGATCGACGAAGACGGCTACCTGCGCCAGCCGCTTGAGGAGATCGCCGCGCTCCTGCCCGGTCAGCTCGAGGTCGAGGCCGAGGAACTGCAAGTCGCGCTCAAGATCATCCAAAGCTTTGATCCGCCGGGAGTTGGTGCACGCAACGCCTCCGAATGCCTGGCACTCCAGCTGCGACCCGAAGCGGGCAATGCGGCCATGCGTGCCGACCCCGCGACGCAGGCACTGGCCTTGGCCATCGTGCTCGATCACCTGGAACTGCTCGCGGCTCACGACTTCACCAAACTGAAGAGATTGCTGCGCTGCGATGATCAGGCCCTAAGGGATGCGCACGCACTGATCCGCAATCTCACCCCCTTCCCGGGCAGGGCGTTTCTGGCTGACGACGTTCAGTACGTCGTACCGGATGTCATCGTGCGCAAGGTCAAGGGAGTCTGGCGCGCAACACTGAACCCCGACGTCATGCCGCAACTGCGCATCAATCGCCTGTATGCGCAAATCCTCAGGGAGCACCGGGGCACCGAGCAGGCTGCCTCGCTCGCCGCCCGGCTGCAGGAAGCGCGCTGGCTGATCAAGAATGTCCAGCAGCGCTTTGACACGATCCTTCGAGTATCGGAGGCGATTGTCGAACGCCAAAGGAACTTTTTCACACACGGCGAAGTTGCCATGCGACCCCTTGTGTTGCGGGAAATCGCAGATACACTAGGACTACACGAGTCCACCGTGTCGCGCGTGACCACGCAAAAGTACATGCTGAGCCCGATGGGCACGTTCGAGCTCAAATACTTTTTCGGTAGCCACGTGGCAACGGAAGCCGGTGGAGCAGCCTCGAGTACCGCCATCCGGGCCCTGATCCGACAACTTATAGGAGCCGAAGACCCCAAGAAACCGCTCTCCGACAGCAAGATCGCAGAGATGCTGGGGGAACAGGGCATCGTCGTGGCGCGCCGCACGATCGCGAAGTACCGTGAGGCGCTCCGCATTCCTCCTGTAAGTCTGCGCAAATCCCTCTGAAACGCACGTTGCGGCCCGTAAGGCGCCCTAACCTCTGCGTTATCGTCCCACCGCATTCCTGCAAAGGAGCCGTCGTAATGAATCTCACCATCAGCGGACACCACCTCGAAATCACGCCCTCGATTCGCGACTATGCGTTGCTCAAGCTGTCGCGAATCAAACGCCACTTCGACCATGTCATAGATGTAACGGTGCTTCTGTCGGTGGACAAATTACAGCAAAAAGCGGAAATCAACCTCCATCTTCGTGGAAAAGACATTCATTGTGAAGCCATTGAGTCTGACCTCTACGCGGCCATCGACTGCCTCATCGACAAGCTGGACCGGCAGGTGATCAAGTACAAGGAGTGCTTGAAAGCCAGGCCCCAGGAGGCCCTGAAGCGCCAGGTTCTTGCCTAGGTCACTTTTGCATACCGCGAGGAGGGCGATGCCCGCGCCTTGACCCCGGCCAGGTAATTCTGCTGCGTCGCAGCGTTTTAGCCTGTTGTCCGGCGGATCTTGGCGATATAATCGCCCTCCGTCCCAGTCATGGTGCGTAGCCTTTGAGCAATCTCCGCTTGGCCCGGAGGCACGCCAATTCTCATCCATGAACCTCATCAGCAAATTGCTGCCCCCTGCCAACGTGGTCCTCGACTTGGCTGCATCAAGCAAGAAACGGGTGTTCGAGCAGGCTGGCTTGCTCTTCGAGAACCACCAGGGCATTGCGCGCAGCAAGGTTTTCGATAATCTGTTCGCACGTGAGCGGTTGGGCTCGACAGGCCTTGGCCAGATGGTCGCCATACCCCATGGCCGCATCAAAGGCCTGCGCGAACCCGTGGCGGCCTTCATCCGCCTGGCCGAACCGATTCCTTTTGACGCGCCGGATGCCAAACCGGTATCGATCCTGATTTTTCTTCTGGTACCGGAGCAGGCCACCCAGACCCATCTCGAAATCCTGTCGGAACTCGCGCAAATGCTCTCGGATCCTGGCTTTCGCGATGGCCTGACCTCGGCGCCCGATGCCGGTTCGGTGCACCGTATGTTGGTGAATTGGGAACCTTTCCGGCCGGCAGCGTGAGCCTCGCGCCTGGATTTCCGGCTTGAGCACGATTCTCCAGTTGTTCGCGGACAACCGCGAGGCGCTGTCGTTACGCTGGCTTGCCGGTGAGCCCTTAGGGCCGTCGGGCGACACTCCGATCCCGTGGAACAAGCGCTTCGCCACGCCAGACCTGGTGGGCTACCTCAACCTCATCCACCCGGCCCGGATCCAGGTTCTGGGTGTCCCAGAGATCGAATACTTGTCCCGCTTTGCCGAGAAACGTCACCGCTTTCTCCTCGCCGAACTCGGATCGGCGCGACCGCCGGCGATTCTCGTGGCCGAGGGATTGGATCCTCCGGGTGGCTTGGCTGAAGTCTGCGAGGAGGAGCACATCCCGCTCATCGGCACCACTCTCGAAGCTGCACGCGTGATCGATTCGCTGCGCCGCTATCTCGCGCGCACGCTCGTTGAGAGGACGACCGTTCACGGCGTGCTCATGGACGTACTTGGCGTGGGGGTGTTGATCACCGGGGAATCGGGCCTCGGCAAGAGCGAGCTTGCGCTGGAGCTGATCTCGCGTGGCCACGGCTTGGTCGCTGACGACGTGGTCGAATTGGCCTGCATCGGACCCCATTCGATCGAGGGCCGCTGCCCGCAGCTTCTGGCGAATCTTCTGGAGGTCCGGGGCTTGGGCTTGTTAGACATCAAGGCGATCTTCGGCGAGACGGCGGTGCGGCGCAAGATGCGCTTGAGGTTGATCGTGCATCTGGTCCGAAGGACCACCATGGATACGCAGTATCAGCGCATGCCGCTTGACGTGCTCGCCGAGGAAATCCTCGGCATCGCCGTACGCAAGGTCGTCATTCCCGTAGACATGGGGCGCAACATCGCCGTCTTGGCCGAGGCGGCGGTGCGCAACACGATCCTGCAGCTGCGAGGGATCGACACGATGCGCGACTTCATGGACCGCCAGGCGCTCGAGATGCGCCGCCATGTCGAAGAGGCCGCCCAGCAGTCCGAGTTCAAGCCGCTGGACGCGGCCAGGCCGCCCGGCGCTACCGGGAAGAGCCCCTGACGCGAGGCCGCATGTCGCGTCGATTCACGGCAGTGTCAGCGGCGCTTTGCTATCATGTTCCGTCTGTTGTCCTGACGCCCTCTTCGTCGCGAGACTCATGCGCGTCCTCATCGTAACCGGCATGTCCGGCTCCGGAAAGTCGATCGTCCTCAATGTTCTCGAGGATGCAGGCTATGCAGTCGTCGACAATCTGCCCTCACGCTTTCTGGTCGAACTCGTGGAGGAGTTTCGGGCGACCGGCCACAACGCGGTCGGGGTCAGTATCGATGTGCGCACGGGCGTCGAATCGGTCACTGAATTGCCCGCGCTGCTGACGGTCTTGCGGCGGTTTGGCAGCGACGTCCAGGTGCTCTCGCTGACCTCCGATACGCCAACCCTGGTGCAGCGTTACTCGGAAAGCCGGCGGCGTCACCCCCTGTCCGAACCCGAGAGCGGGCGCACTCTGGAGGAGTCGATCGAAGAGGAGCGCTCGCGGCTGGCGGTGCTTGACGGGATCGGCCAGTCTCTCGACACGAGCGGACTGCCGCCACAGACGTTGCGGGCATGGGTCCGCGATTTCATCGGTTCCGACCGCTCGGGCCTGACGCTCTTATTCGAGTCGTTTGCCTTCAAGGAGGGTGTCCCCCTAGACGCCGATCTGGTCTTCGATGTGCGCTGCCTGCCCAATCCCTATTACGATCCGCTGTTGCGTCCCCTGACCGGCCGTGACGCTCCCGTCGTCGACTTTCTCGCAGCCGTGCCGATGGTCAAGCAGATGCTCGCTGACATCGGCGACTTCGTCGAGCGCTGGCTGCCCGCCTATGTTCAGGATAATCGCAACTACCTGACCGTCGCAATCGGCTGCACCGGCGGGCAACATCGCTCGGTGTACTGTGTCGAGGAGCTCGCCCAGCGCTTCGGCAAGACGGAGTCGGTCTTGACCCGACACCGGGCGCTCGATATCAGGGCCCCCGCGAGCCCAAACTGAAGGTCCTTCGTGTCTGAACCCATCGTCACCAGCGCCGCAACAGTTGAGTTGCCCATCTTTCCACTGAACGCAGTCCTCTTCCCAGGGGGCATGCTGCCCCTGCGGATCTTCGAAGCCCGCTATATGGACATGGTGCGGGATTGCATGCGCGACGCCCGGACCTTCGGGGTCTGCCTGATTCGCAACGGCAAGGAGGTCGGCGGCACGGCCCGACCCGAGACGATCGGCTGCCGGGCGCGGATTACCGACTGGAACATGGAGCAATTGGGCGTGCTGCAGATCTCCACCGAAGGGACCGAGCGCTTTCGGATCGCGAGCACGCACACCGAGCCCAACGGACTGCTCTGGGCCAGCACGCAGGCCCTCGAGCCTGAGAAGATGACCTCGGTGCCGGCCGAGTTTCTTGCCTGCGCGGAGCTGTTGCAACGGATCATCCAGCAATTGAATCGCGAGATCGACAAGATCGATCCGCAAGGAAAGCCCCCCATCGCCCAGCCCTACCGGCTCGACGATGCGACTTGGGTGGGGAACCGGCTCTGCGAGATCTTACCGATTTCGCTCGCCGCCAAGCAGAAGCTGATGGAACTCACCGATGCCCCGACCCGTCTATCGATCGTTCATCAGTATCTAGTGCAACAAAAAATCATTTGAGCCCGTCTTGAGCCCGGTGCAAGAGTTCAAGCGTGTATCCTTCTGCCTGCCCCCGCACGCGGTTTTGGCAACCGTCGTCTGGAAGCGACGGGATCGCGGCCCGACCGAAGGATGCGAACAATAGCCCATCGCCCACTGTCGAAGCAGGATCCCCCCACAACTCATCTGGAGACCAACTTGAAGACTGCTGTCCGAATCCTGTTGCTGTTGCTGTTTTGCGGTGCCAGCGCCGCCCAGTCGACCGATCCGAATAGCGCCAAGGTCGAGGCCGGCGCGAAATCCTGGCTGACTCTGGTCGATGCCGGTCAGTATGGCAAGGCCTGGGCCCAGGCTTCGACCGAATTTCAGACCCGGCTGCGCGAGGCGGACTGGGAAAAAGGCGCCTCTGCGAAACTGGGTTCTACCGGAGGCGTGAAGTCGCGCACCCTGAAGAGCGAGACGCCGTCCGACAACATCGCCGGAGCGCCTCCGGGACACTACTACACGCTGCAGTACTACACCGAGTTCAAGGCGGCCGACCCGGCCAACGAATTCGTGACGATGCTTCAGGATAAGGATGGCTCCTGGAAGGTCGTCGGATACGGCCTGCAGAACGCGAACGCCACCCCCGATAAACCTTAGAACCGTTCGCCTTGCGGCGCGGCTGTACCCGCGCCGTGCAGGGGTGAGACGCTGCACAGCGCAACAAGCAGCCGCTTGATCGGAGCAGGCAGGGCTGCGCCACGCGCATCCCCCAAGTCCAGCCAAAGCTCTCCGGGCTGAGCGGTCCCGTCGCGCGAGGCGAGATCGATGGCTACGACCTCGACGGCGAGCCGATAATGGGTAAATCCATGGTTGAAAGGGGCGAGGCGGGCGACGGTCGCAACCTGACCCCGTAGGGCGGCGAAGGACACCGCTGCCGCGCTCGTCGCCTCTTCGGGCCATTCGGGCAACGACCAGAGACCGCCCCAGATTCCGCGCGCAGGCCGCCGCAGAAGCAGGACCTCGCCGGCATGGTGCAAAACCAGCATCCAGACCCGGCGCTCCGGGTAGGTCCGGGATGGCTTTTTGAACGGCAGTTCGGCAACCCGCTGATCCCGCCAGGCTACGCACCTGGTCTTGAAGAAGCAGTCCGCGCAGCGCGGCTTACGCGGCGTGCACAGCGTCGCTCCAAAGTCCATCAGACCCTGCGTATAAGCCTCGATCTCATTGTGTGGCAGAAGTTCTTCGGCGAGCGACCAAAGCCGGTCGTGTACGGCCCGAGTGCCAGGATAACCTTCCACTCCGAACACTCGGCAGAGCACCCTCTTGACGTTGCCGTCGAGGATGGCGGCCCGCACGCCCGCGCTGAAGACGGCGACGGCGGCCGCCGTCGATCGGCCAACACCGGGCAGTTCGGCGAGCCGCTTTGGATCCGTCGGGAACACCCCCTGGTATTGCTGAACGATCTGGCGCGCACAGGCGTGCAGATTGCGCGCCCGACTGTAGTAGCCCAGACCGCTCCAGAGCTCCAAGACGCGTTCTTCGGGAGCAGCGGCCAATGCTTCTACTGTCGGATAGGCTGCCAGAAACCGCGCGTAGTAACCCTTCACCGCCGCGACTTGCGTTTGCTGCAGCATGATTTCAGAAAGCCAGATCCGGTAGGCTTCGCGTCGCCCCTGCCAGGGCAGGTCGTGGCGGCCGGCGTGTTTGTGCCAGGCGATGATGTGCCGGGCGAACCCCCGGTTGTCCTGCAGATCGAGTTCCCGCCCAGGTGGATGGGCTGCTTTCGCGCCGGATTGCGGCGGTGGTCCATTCACCAAGCGACTCAGAGCTGCAACGCTACCTGCTCCTCGTCGACCGAGGCATGCAGCGTGTCCATCATGCGCTGGTTCAATTCAAGCAGATGCGCATGATACTCCTCGAGTTCGGCCTGCTGGCTATTCACTTCGCCGATGCGCTCTTCGAGTGTCTCGCTCGCGTCCTGGATATGACGGATCGACTCGAGGCGGCGTCTGAGCTGGGTCTGGTGCTCGCGGATTTGTCCTTCAAGCGGGGCGATGATGGCCTTCAGCCACGCCTCCACATCGCGGTTCGCGGTCTCGAAGGACTCCTTGACCCGGCTCGCGATCGATTCGAAGAATTTCTGGGTCAAGACGAGCTGGTCTGTCGAGAGTATGGTCAAGAGCCCAAAGCGTTCCTGGTACACCTTCTCGACGCGATCCACCTCGTTGCGATAGCGGCTCAACGAAAAGCCCATCGGAGCGCCCAAGATCATGCCGTGTTCAGCGCCAAAGCGCTGGTACATGCTCGCGACCATACGCGAGATCTCATCGGTCTTGTCCTGCGAGCGTGACAGTCGCACGCGGACATTCTGGAAGAAACCCTGCATGGCCGCGCGCAGTCCCGTCGAGAAGGCGAGCTCCTGCATCATCCGCTCACGCGTGAGACGCACCTCATCGCGCAGCTTGTTCAATCCGAGCTCGGCAAAGACCTCGTGTGTGAGCTTGGAATACACCGAGCGCATCGCCTGGAACGTGACGAGGGTCTTGTCGAACTCATTCTTCTCTGCGCGTACGCGGGTCACCATGTGGGCCACCACGCTGCTGTTCTTACCGCGTAGCCCACGCAGCTCGGCGGCCTGCTGGGTCAGGCTCGCCCCGCGCGAGGCCAGGATCGCCTGCGCACCGCGCACGAGTTCGGTCAACTCCTGGCGCACCAGTTCCCGCACGATGCTCTGCTTTTGCGGGATGAGTTCGTTCGAGAGCGCTTGCTCGAGCGCGGGTAGTCGGCTTTTCGCGAGCAGCGCATCGTCATGGTTGACCTTGGCCAAGAGGCCCTTTTGCGCGGAGACCGGGAACAGCTGATGCGTATCGAGACCGAGGATCTGGGCGCAGCTCTCGACCTGCTTTTGGATCTCCGCATCGACTTCGGCTGGAGTCTTCAGTTCGTCCCACATGCTGTCGATCTTGTTCAGAACGACGAGGCGCCCCTGGCGGCGTGGGCCGCCGATATGCTTGCGCCAGACCTCGATGTCACTCTTGGTCACCCCGGTATCGGCGGCAAGGATGAACAGGACCGCATGCGCGTTCGGGATCAGATTCAGGGTCAGTTCGGGTTCGGTGCCGATCGCGTTCAGCCCCGGTGTATCCAGGATGACCAAACCCTGTTCCAGCAGCGGATGGGGGAAGTTGATGACCGCGTGGCGCCACATCGACACCTCAACGGTGCCGGCGCTGTCGACGGCTCCAAGCTGGTCTGGATCGGACTCGTCGTACAGGCCATAGCGGCGCGCATCCTCGACCGGGACACGCTTGACGAGACTGACCTGTTTGAAGGCCGAGAGCATGCCGTCACCGGAGCTGGTGTCAAGAGGGAAGACCTGCCATTCCTGGGGCAGGGATTTGTAGTCGGCCGTGGTGGCATGGAAGGCGCGCGTCTCGATCGGCAAGAGGCGGATCGATGCAGGCAGTGTTTCGTCATAGAGGAGCTCGGTAGGACACATCGTCGTGCGTCCCGCCGAGGAGGGCAGAATGCGCTGACCGTAGTCGGCGAAGAAGATCGAGTTGATGAGTTCAGATTTGCCGCGCGAGAACTCCGCGACGAAGGCAATCGAGAGCTTGTCGTCGGCAAGCCGCGCGAGCACGCGGCCGATCCGGGCCTCGGTCTGGGAGTCCGAGAGCAAGACGTCGCGTAACCATTGGCGGTATTGCTCGATCGCCCTGGTCAGCGTGAAGCGCCAAGTGCTGTATTCCTGAAACTTTTCGACGAGATTGTTCATTGCTTCAGGAGCTTACGCAGAATTTCTGACCTATCGTGTAAACAGGGGAAGGATAATCGAAGGAGCTTACTGCCGCCTAGTTTTGCGACAGGAGCTGTTGCAAGGGCCCTAGTAACGTTGACATTTCGGACAATAAAAGGTCGAGCGCTGCCCCTGCCTTAGTGCACGCACCGGCGTCTTGCAGATCCGGCATGCATGGCCTTGCCTGTCATAGACGAAATACTCCAGCTGGAAGTAGCCGCGCTGCCCATCGCTGCCCACGAAGTCGCGCAGTGTGCTGCCTCCTTTCACGATGGCCGCCGTGAGCGTCTGGCGGATCTCCTCGGCCAGTGTCTGGTAGCGGGCCAAGCTCACCCTTCCGGCTGCGATTTTGGGATTGATCCGGGCGCGGAACAGGCTCTCCGAAGCATAGATGTTCCCGACTCCAACCACGATTTGGCCGGCGAGCAGCATCTGCTTGATCGAGACCGAGCGACCCCGGGTGCGCTCGTAGAGCAGCCTGCCGCCCGCCTCGCCCGCAAAGGCGGCCGAGAACGGCTCGACCCCGAGACTGCTCAAGTGCAGGTTTGACTCCAGTGGGGTGGTATCCTCACCGGAGTGCCAGAGAATGGCGCCAAAGCGACGCGGATCGTTAAAGCGCAAGCGCGCACCGCCCAGGTGGATGTCGACGTGGTCGTGGGGCCGCACCGGCGCATCCCGATTGACAATTCGAAGGGTCCCCGTCATGCCCAGATGAATGATGAGGGTTCCATGGTGTACCGGCCCTTGGCAGGCGATCAGGATGAACTTTCCACGCCGTCCGACGGTCTTCACGAGAGAGCCTGTGAGCTTTTGCGTGAGGTCCTCCGGAACCGGCCAACGCAGCGCGCGGTTACGAATCGTTACACCGTCGATCCGATGCCCTTCCACATGAGGAGCGATGCCTTGCCGGGTAACCTCGACTTCGGGGAGTTCAGGCATGTTGCGGCGGGTTGGCTTTCAACCTAAGATCAGTGTTACGACGTTCTGGATCGGAATCAGCAGTGTTCACCTTCGCCCGCACGGCCCATCTCCACTGGCGCGCCCGTTTGGGCGCCTTCCCGCTCTACGGCCGATTTGCCCGGGCCTTGCGCTCCTGTGCGGGTGTGACCGCGCTTTTGGCTTTGGGGGCGTGTGCGGTCACGGCACCGCAACCTGAGCCTGCCGCGCAGAACACCTCAGCCGAGGATCCAGTCCTGCCTGGCGCAGACGAGCAACTCCCCGACCATGATCTCGATGCCCGCACATTGTATCAATTGCTGATGGCCGAGATCATGGCTCAGCGCGGCATGGCCGACGCGGGCTTTGTGGCGGAGTTCGACTTAGCGCGCGAGAGCCGCGATCCGCGGATCGCACGGCGCGCCACAGAATTCGCGCTGATGGCGCACCAGGCCAACTCCGCGTTGCAGGCAGCTCGACTCTGGCGCGAGCTCAGTCCCGAGTCGGACGAGGCCACGGGTACGCTCTTGACGATCCTGGTCCTGTCGGGCCAGACGACCGAGGCCGAGCCGCTCCTCAAGGACGTCTTGGCGAAGGCCAGTTCCAAACCCATCGCGCTCGGCCAGACTGCGGCGACACTGTCGCGCTCGCCGAACCGGCAGCAGGCTCTGGAGGTGATGCAGGACTTGGCCACGCTCTATCCGAACGTACCGGAGGCGCACCTTGCCGTCGCGCAGCTCGCACTGGCCGCTGGAAACAGCGCGCTCGCCGTCTCGGAGGCGCGCACCTCCGCACAGTTGTTGCCGGCGACTCCAACGACCGCAGTCTTGACGGCCCAGTACCTCCAGGGTACAGCGCCCCGCGAAGCGGAGGCCGTCCTGACCGAGTTTCTCAAGCACGATGCCAAGTCGATCGATGTGCGAATGGGCTATGCGCGCTTTCTGATCGGACAGAAGCGCTATGCGGACGCGAGCGCGCAGTTCGAGGAGATCCTGCGCGTGCGTCCGCGCGACGCCGATACCCTGTTTGCACTGGGCCTTTTGGCCTATCAGGAGGACCGCCCCAAAGAGGCTCAAGATTACTTCAAGCGCTTTATCGCGATTCGTTCCCAGACTGAGGCTGAAGAAGCCGATGACGAGAGCGGCTCGGACAGCGCGACCTCGAACCGCACGGTCAGTTCGGCCTATCTCTATCTCGCCCAAATCTCTGAAGACCGGAAGGACTATCGAGAGGCGCTTGACTACCTGGCCAATATCCAAACCGGGAGCGACCTGCTCAATGCCCGCCTGCGTCGCGCGATCATCCTTGCGCACAGCGGGAAACTCGGCATCGCGCGCGACGAACTGCATGGCTTGAGCCCGCGTAACGATCGTGAACGCGACCAGATCGTGCTCACCGAGGCACAGTTGTTACGCGATACCGATCACAGCCAGGACGCCTTTGATCTCGTGCAAAAGGCGCTGGTGGATCATCCGGAGGATCCGGACCTGATCTACGACCTCGGCATGACTGCCGAGAAGCTCGATCGCATCGATCTGATGGAAGTGCAGATGCGCAAGCTCATCAAGCTGCAGCCGGACAACGCTCAGGCCTACAATGCCCTGGGCTACAGTCTTGCAGACCGCAATATCCGCCTTGAAGAGGCACGCCAGTTGATCGAAAAGGCGCTCTCGCTCGCCCCCGACGACGCCTCGATCATCGACAGCCTCGGATGGGTGCAGTATCGGCTCGGCAACAATGCGCAAGCGATCGAGTCCTTGCAACGGGCCTATGGTCTGCGTAACGATCCCGAAATCGCCGTACACCTGGGCGAGGTGCTCTGGGTGTCGGGTCGTCGCGCCGATGCCGAGAAGTATTGGAAGGAAGCCGGGCACAAGGAGCCGGACAACGAGGTCTTGCGGGCGACCTTGGCGCGGCTGAATGTGCGCATCGGTTCGCTCTGAGCCGGTCCGGGTCGTTTGTCTGCCGATGCGCCTTTGGTGCAAGCGCTCGATCACCCTGCTCCTTTGCGGCGTTCTGTGCGGCTGCGCCTCGCTCGGCTTGGATCAGAAGCCCCTGCATCTGGGAGACACGGGGTTTGACCGCGAACTGACCGGGCGCATTTCGGTGCACTACCAGTCGCTCTCCACCGATCACCAGGAGACGGTATTTGCCAATTTCGACTGGTCTGAGCACGGCTCCAAGGTTGATCTTGACCTGCTCGATCCGCTCGGCCAGACCATCGCCCGCGTGCGCGCGGCCCCGGAGATGACCACCTTGACCCTGAACGACGGACGAGTCTACTCGGGGGTCACCCCCGAGGCGCTCACCGCGCAGGTCCTGGGCTGGACGCTGCCGGTGGAAGGATTACGCGCCTGGCTCGAAGGCAGACCGCTGCATCCCGAGGCGGCCGACTCGAGCATTGACGCCGATGGCAATCACCGGCTGGTCGAAGAAGGCTGGACCATCGTGTATACGCTTGAAGCGGGGGACACCGCCCCGCGCCGTCTGAATCTATCCTACCCTGGGCCTGGGGTCGCGCTGGAGTTGCGCATCGTCGTCGATAGCCGGAGCGGCGCGTGAGTGTGCTTCAGGATTGTCCGGCTCCAGCCAAGCTGAATCTCTTTCTCCACGTCGTGGGCCGCAGAGCGGACGGCTACCACCTGCTCCAGACCGCCTTTCAGCTGATCGATCTGTCCGACGTGTTGCACTTCGAGAGCCGCACCGATGGGCGCATCATTCGCGCCAATGCGGTCGCTGGCGTCGCCGAAGAGGAGGATCTGGTCGTGCGGGCTGCTCGACGCCTGCAGGCCAAGACCGGCACAGATGAGGGTGTGACCATCACGCTTGAGAAGCACATCCCCTTGGGGGGCGGGCTGGGCGGCGGCAGTTCCGACGCGGCCACGACGCTCCTCGCCCTCAACCGGCTCTGGCGGCTCGGCCTCTCGGCAGGAGAACTCGCCAGCGAAGCCTTGGCTCTCGGTGCGGACGTCCCGTTCTTTCTCTTCGGCCAGAATGCCTTCGCGCAAGGGGTCGGCGAGGCCCTCGTCCCCTTGCGCACCCCGGATGCTCATTTCGCTGTGATCTACCCCGGAATTGCTGTACCTACCGCAGAGGTCTTCCGGGCTCCAGAATTGACAAGAAACACCGATCCAATCAGAATGTCGGACTTTTGTGCGGACGCATCAGAGCCGGATCTGCGGGTTCTGAAACGGGGCTTTGGACAGAACGACCTGGAGCCGGTTGCGGTCGCGCGCTATCCGGAAATCGGGGCGGCCCTCGGCTGGCTCAGACGATTTGGCGAAGCCCGGATGAGCGGCTCGGGAGCGTGCGTTTACTGCGCCTTTGCGTCGCGCGAAGCCGCCCGGGAATCCTTGGTCGGCCTGCCCGATCGGTGGTCGGGATGGACGTGCGCGAGCTTGTCCCATCATCCCCTCGCGAGTTGGGCGAGCGCCTGAAAGGCGCGCTGGAATACGAAGATTGTGTCCCTCAGCCGCGGTGTGGCTCTGGGAAAGCGCAGTAGTGTTGGGGAGTCGCCAAGCTGGTTAAGGCACCGGATTTTGATTCCGGCATGCGAAGGTTCGAATCCTTCCTCCCCAGCCATACCTCGTGGCGGCAGTGCAGATGCAGGGATGACCATGGCCGAAGGCGTGATGCTCTTTACCGGTAACGCCAATCCGCAACTTGCGGCGGCGGTGGCCAAGAACCTCAACCAGCCGCTGGGTAAGGCGATTGTCGGCCGGTTCTCCGATGGCGAAGTCAACATCGAGATCCAGGAAAACGTGCGCGGCAAGGATGTCGTGGTGCTCCAGTCGACCTGTGCGCCGACCAACGACAACCTGATGGAACTGGTGGTGATGGTCGACGCCTTGAAGCGCTCTTCGGCGGGCAGGATCACCGCGGCGGTGCCCTATTTCGGTTATGCGCGGCAGGACCGCCGGCCGCGTTCGGGGCGCTTTGCGATCTCGGCGAAAGTTGTGGCCAACATGCTGCAGGCCGTTGGCGTGGACCGGGTGTTGACGATGGACCTGCACGCCGACCAGATCCAGGGGTTTTTTGACATTCCGGTCGACAACATCTACGCCTCGCCGATTCTGCTGGCGGATCTCTACAAGCAGAATCTGGAGAATGTGCAGGTGGTCTCACCGGACGTCGGGGGAGTGGTGCGGGCGCGGGCCTTCGCCAAGCGGCTCGACGTGGATCTGGCGATCATCGACAAGCGGCGCCCGCGAGCCAATGTCGCCGAGGTGATGAACATCATCGGCGATGTCGATGGGCGTACGGCGGTCATCATGGATGACATGGTGGACACAGCCAATACCCTGTGCAAGGCGGCACAGGCGTTGAAGGAACGCGGTGCCTTAAAGGTCATGTCCTACTGCACACACCCGGTCCTCTCGGGCGGGGCGGTGCAAAGAATTGACGCCAGCGCGCTCGATGAAGTGGTGGTGATCGACACCATCCCGCTGAACCGGGATGCGCAGAAGAGTACGAAGATCCGGCAGTTGTCGTGCGCGCCCCTGTTGGCGGAGACGATCATCCGGATCAGCAAGGGCGACTCGGTCAGCTCGCTGTTTGTTGACTAGAAGCCGGACGACTGTCTTGACGCGCCTTCCGACGCGGCGGTGCAATCCGCAATCGGAAGAAATCTGCTGTCTGGTCGCGGACAGCCAACCTTTATTTGGAGATGCTCATGAAAGTCGTTGCCACCACGCGTTCGGCGCAAGGTACGGGTGCGAGCCGCCGCCTTCGCCGGACCGGCCGTGTTCCGGGGATTGTGTACGGCAGTACCGCCACGCCAACCCCGATCGAACTCGACCACAACACGTTGTTCCACGCCCTGCGCAAGGAGGCCTTCCACGCCTCGATTCTCGATCTGGAGATCGACGGGGGATCCCAAGAGCAGGTCCTCTTGCGCGACGTTCAGATGCACGCCTTCAAGCCGCAGGTCCTGTACGTCGATTTCCAGCGTGTGGCAGCCAACGAGAAGATCCACGTCAAGGTACCGCTGCACTTCGTGAACGCCGAGATTTCGCCCGCCGTCAAACAGTCCGCTGCAGTCGTTAGCCACGTGTTCACCGAAATCGACGTGTCCTGCCTGCCCAAGGATCTGCCCGAGTTCATCGAAGTCGATCTGTCGACCCTCTCGGTCGGCCAGAACATCCACGTCCACGACCTGAAGTTGCCCGAGGGAGTCAGCGCGGTCAGCTCGGAGAATCACGTGCTCGTGACGGTCACCGTGCCGCGCGGTATGGAAGAAGTCCAGCCGGCCGTTGCCGAGGCTGCCGCGGTACCGGCGGCCCAGGCACCGGCTGCCGGCGAGAAGAAGTAAGAATCAGCCAGACAGAGTAAACCGTCGCGTCAGGACTTCCCGGGTGCTCCTCCGGGAGGTCCCGACCTTAGGTGGGTCGCTTTGCGAACGCGACGTCGAAGGCAGCTTCGAGAGCGGGGTCGACGCCTCTTAGGCCATCGACGACCTCCTTGGCCCAATCGAAATACTGTTGGCGGCGCTCAAGCGGCCACCACTGCGGCGGCCGGGCGGCGACATCGCGGATATTGGCGATCTTGTCGGCGAGCTTGACGCGTTTGGCCTCGTCCGATAGGTGCGGAGCGTGCTCGATCTGCAGGCGCTTACGCTCACTTTTCGGAAGGGTCTTGTCGTCGGTCACCTCAGCAACGACATCCGCGATGGCGCGCCCGAAGTGCTCGATGAGTTCCGCATGGGTGGTTGTGGTGTCTTCGACTGTGTCGTGCAAGATGGCAGCAGCCAGCACAATCGGATCGGTCACACCCCCTTCGGCGGCAAGGATACGCGCCACCTCGATGGGGTGGTTGATATAAGGGCTCGCTTCTTCGCCCTTGCGCTTCTGGTCACGATGCTTTTCGGCGGCGAAAGCCAGTGCCGAAAACAGCATCGGCAATTGGTGCGATTCAAAATCCATGG
The DNA here is from genome assembly GCA_903970305.1 of Rhodospirillales bacterium. Taxonomy (GTDB): domain Bacteria; phylum Pseudomonadota; class Gammaproteobacteria; order Burkholderiales; family Burkholderiaceae_D; genus BOG-994. The sequence continues at coordinate 19,723 of CAJCID010000160.1, forward strand.
GAGTGCACCTTGGGAGAGGCCTCTCTAGGTCGTACTGGAGAAAGGATGGGTACCGCAGCGGACAAGGCCGCAACCCGCGGCGTTGCGGAGCGGGACACATGGCGATTCGCCCGAGAGCGAAGGACCGCGTCGTACTCGGGTCTCGACAAATTATACGCCGCCCGGATTTCCGGCGCGCCCCGGTTGAGCCGGTACAATCGCCCGATTCAGTGACCACTCAACGCACGGTAATGGCCATCCGACTCCTCGTCGGACTGGGAAATCCCGGTCCCCAATATGAAGCCACGCGACACAACGCGGGGTTCTGGCTTGCCGAGCGTTACGCGAAGAGCGTAGGCGTGCGCTTCCGTGCGGAAGCGGGGTTTTTCGGGCGCGTGGCGGAAACCCAGGGACTGCGTATCGTCCTGCCCCAGACCTATATGAACCGTTCCGGCCAGGCCGTCTCGGCGCTCGCGCGCTTCTACAAAATCGCCCCGGAGGAGATCCTCGTCGCCCATGACGAACTCGATCTCTTGCCGGGCACGGTGAAGATCAAGAAAGGGGGTGGTCACGCCGGCCATAATGGCCTGCGCGATATCGCCCAGGCGCTTCAGACGGGTGAATTCTGGCGCATCAGGATCGGCATCGGCCATCCGCGCACGCTCAATCTCGAACAGGAGGTCGTCGATTTCGTGCTGCATCCGCCGCGCCGTGAGGAGCAAGCGCGGATCGACGATGCGATCGCCCGGACTTTGGAGGTCATGCCCGAACTACTGGGCGGCTCATTCGAGAGCGCCATCATGAAGCTCCACACGCGCCCCTAGCGCAGGCACGACAAGTCGAACCCGGGCCCCGTCCGGGACTCCTACGCGGGGTTACAATTCGAGGCTGGTATTGACCCGCGCGTCAGCCAAAAAGGGCGTCCAGCCTCTATCCCACTCAAAAGGAATTTCATGGCCCTGCAATGCGGCATCGTGGGTTTGCCCAACGTCGGCAAATCGACCCTGTTCAATGCCCTGACCAAGGCGGGAATCGCCGCCGAGAACTATCCGTTTTGCACAATCGAGCCCAATGTCGGGGTCGTCGAGGTACCCGACCCGAGGCTCGCCGCCCTGGCCGAGATCGTCCATCCGGAACGGGTCATGCCTGCCGTCGTGGAGTTCGTCGACATCGCGGGCCTCGTCGCGGGTGCCTCCAAAGGCGAGGGTCTGGGCAACCAGTTTCTCGCTCACATTCGTGAGACGAATGCCATCGTCAACGTGGTGCGCTGTTTCGAAGACCCCAACATCATCCACGTGGCCGGCAGGATCGATCCGATCGCCGATCTGGAGGTGATCCAGACCGAACTCGCCTTGGCCGATCTGGCCACCGTCGAGAAAAGTTTTCAGCGCTACGCAAAGGCTGCCCGATCCGGCAACGATAAGGAAGCTCAGAAACTCGTCGTGGTGCTGGAGCGGATCCGCGCCCACTTGAACGAAGCACTCCCGGTGCGTTCATTGGGGCTATCTGCCGAGGATGAGGAGCTGATCAAGCCCTTGTGCCTCATCACGGCGAAGCCTGCGATGTATGTAGGCAATGTGTCCGAACATGGCTTCGAGGACAACCCGCTGCTCGAGAGCCTGAAAGAGTACGCGCGCAGCCGAGGAGCGCCGGTCGTGGCGATCTCGGCCGCGGTCGAGTCGGAGATCGCCGACCTCTCCGACGAGGACAAGGAAGTCTTCCTGTCCGACATGGGTATGACCGAACCAGGGCTGAACCGACTCGTCCGGGCAGCGTTCTCCCTATTGGGTCTGCAGACCTATTTCACTGCGGGGGCCAAGGAGGTGCGTGCCTGGACGGTCGACGTGGGAGCGACTGCTCCCCAGGCGGCTGGGGTCATCCACACCGACTTCGAGCGCGGCTTCATCCGTGCCGAGGTGATCAGCTACGCCGATTTCATTGCCTGCAAGGGTGAGGCGGGAGCCAAGGAGAAAGGCAAGATGCGACTCGAAGGCAAGGAGTACGTCGTCCAGGACGGTGACGTGATGCACTTCCGCTTTAACGTCTGAACAGAAACCGTCAGTTCGTGTGAACTCGTATTAGGCTCGTCGCGTTCGTTGGCAACGGATTCATACCCGAATTTGAGGGGTACGCCATACCCGGCACGCCTCCCTCGACCAGGGATTGAGATAGGCCTGATCTCAATGGGCTCGGTTCCAAGCGCATTAGTGATACGGCCGCGCGTCTCGGTGGAGACGAATTCGTACTTTTGCTGACCCATCTGTCAAGCGAGGACGACTAGAAGGTCGCGATGGAGCGAGTCGAGCCTCTAGGAGAGTTCAGCGAGCTTGCGCTCGGAGAACCCAGGGCGTGATCGCATGCCGGAGCCCATGCCTTCCTCGGCTGCTCATCGGCACATTCCATGCCGCCTCCCGCGGGGTCGATGCATGGAATTCAAGGTGAATCCCGCCCCTAATCCGAGCCTGAGTCAGGAGGCGCGACGGTTACCCTCTGGCCT